>JAICYF010000049.1 GCA_025934355.1 Acidothermaceae bacterium | reverse complement strand
TGGAACGGCAGCAGTTGGTCGCCTGACGCAGGCTTCCCGATCGACATCGAGACCTGGAGTGTCGAGTCGCTGAGCATCGCCGAAGAGGACAGCACCGGTCGGATCTTCGCCGCCTGGACTCGCGGGGCCCAGGTCTTCGTGGCGGCCACCACCGATCCCAGTGCCGGGCCGATGAGTTTCTCGGCGCCGGTTGCGCTCTCATCGCAATCAGTGCCGCAGAGCGGCAACCTGTCTGCCGATGACATCGCGACGATCGTCGCGTACCCCGGCCATCTCATGGTGATGTGGAGCAATCAGAAGGCGGACGTCGCAACAAACGCGGGCTTCTACTACGCGGTTCACAAGAACGGCACAGGGTCGGGCGTGTGGACCGGCGGTACCGTCGTGTCCGGTACCAACTCCGCCGACGACCACATCAACCTCAAGACGGCTTTAGACGGCCGTGTCTTCGCGGCCGTGAAGACAAGTTACGACCAAGTGAAGCCGACCGCCGACCCAACGGCGCCGCTCATCGAGCTCTTTGTCTTCACGCCGTCGGGCGACGCCGGCACATGGTCAACGCCGTACCCCGTAAGCACGGTGGGCGATGGCGAAACCCGGCCGATCGTCCAACTCGACCCCAACGACGGCGAGGTCGATGTCTTCGCCGCAGCACCCGACTCCGGGACGCCGATCCAGGTATATGAGAAGTCTGCCTCGATGAGTGATCTCCAGTTCGGTACCGGTCGCGGTTCGGTTGCGATCTCTGATTCCACGTCGACACATATAAACAATCCCTCGGGAACGAAGCAGACGGTCGACTCGACGACTGGTCTCGTCGTTCTTGCGAGCGATTCGAATACTCAGACCTATTGGTACTTCGACAACGGTCAAGGCTCGGCGCTGCCGGTGAACCTCAAGCCGACCGCGGCCTTCACCGCCACGCCAGCGAGCGGCCAAGCGCCGTTAACAGTGCAGTTCACAGACGCATCGACGGGTTCGCCGACAAGTTGGGCCTGGGACTTCGGCGACGGCGGCACGTCTACGGCACAGAACCCGTCGCACACCTTCCAGCAGGCCAACACGTACACGGTCAAACTGACCGCCACCAATGGAAGCGGTTCGAACTCTGCGACCAAGACGATCACGGTCTCGTCGTCCGGTACTGGCGGCGGCGGTGGCGGGACAGGCGGTGGCGGGACAGGCGGTGGCGGCGGTGGAACGGGCGGCGCCGGCGGACCTGCCACCATCGGAGGCGTCAACCGGATCGCGGGCACCGATCGCTACGCGACCGCCATTGCTGCGAGCCTGGCGCAGTTCTCGAATGGCAGCGCCGGCGCCGTGGTACTTGCCCGCGGTGACGACTATCCCGACGCCCTCGTCGGCGCTCCGCTGGCAAAGGCGAAGAACGCGCCGTTGTTGCTGACGACGGGCGCCAGCCTGCGAGCTGACGTCGAAGCCGAGTTGAAGCGGGTGCTGCCGAGCGGCGACACGGTGTATGTGCTCGGCAGCACGGCGGCAGTTCCGGCGTCCGTCGCGGCGCAGATAACGGGCCTCGGTTACCAAGTGGTGCGGTACGGCGGTGCCGACCGGTTCGCCACCGCGGTCGCGGTCGCCGACGCGCTCGGCGACCCGGGCACGGTCTTGCTCGCCACCGGCACGAATTTCCCTGACGCGCTGGCGGCCGGACCTGCGGCGGCGCATCTCGGCGGCGTGGTGCTGCTGACCAGCGGTTCGCAGCTTCCCGCCGCGACGGCGGCGTATCTATCCGCGCATCCGGGTTCCGTGTACGCGATCGGTGGTCCGGCGGCGACCGCCGCCCCGAGTGCTACGGCGGTGTTTGGCGCCGATCGCTACGCCACAGCTGCGGATGTCGCGGCGAGGTTCTTCTCGTCGCCAGCAGGAGTCGGAATCGCGACAGGCGTGAACTTCCCCGACGCCCTGTCTGGAGGCGCGCTGCTCGCGCGTGCCGACGACCCGCTGCTGCTCGCGACTACGGCCGCGCTGCCGAACACGACGTCGTCCTATCTCGCGAGCGTCACCGTAACGGCGGCGTACATGTTCGGCGGCACCAGCGCGTTGGCGGCGAGCGTTTCGAGCGCTGTGGCGAGCGCGCTCGGGATGTAGATCGTCGCGGCACGACGGGCTGTCAGCGCTATCGCACCTCTAGCGCGGGCAGCCCGTCGATGCTTTCGGCGTTGCGCGTGCGGTGATACACGTCGAGATCGGCGTCGCTTTTGCGGTCGGACCACTTCTCCAGCAGGTCGCGGTCGCCTCGGTGGTCGAACAACGGGACGGCGAAACCGCACGAGGTGCTGACCCGGTCAACGTCGACGACCACGATCGCGCGCTGACCGCGGCGCGGCTTGAAATGCGCTAGCAACTCGGCGAATTCGTCGTCGTGCGGAAGCACGACCCGGCCGCGACCATGAAGCCGGACGACGTCAGGTGGTCCGTCGAACGCGCAGAACATGATGGTGACGCGGCCGTTCTCACGAAGATGGGCCACTGTCTCGGCGCCGCTGCCGGTGAGATCGAGATAGCCGACGCGCTGCGGGTCCAGCACCGCGAAGGTGTCGGCGTGGCCCTTCGGCGACACGTTGACGTGCCCGCCTGGGCCGGTTGGCGCGGTGGCGACGAAGTAGATGTGCTGCGACTCAATGAATTCACGCAGTCGCTCGTCGATGCGGTCATGCACTTTTCCCACGAGCCCGAGGGTATCCGCGCTTCGCCCGGTCGACCCAATGAGTTCTCAACATGCGAAATGCCCCCGGGCGAACGGCCGACCCCCCGGCCGAGTGAAGGGTTTGGGCTGCAAATTCGGCTCGGACGACGACGCAAACCCTTCACTCGGCGAGGGAGGGCTGGCGAGGGAGGGCCGGCGAGGGAGGGCCGGCGAGGGAGGGCCGGCGAGGGAGGGCCGGCGGGGGAGGGCCGGCGAGGAAGGGTGGCGGCTAGGCGCCAGCGAGCGCCGATTTTGCGGCCGCGCGCGCTGCTGCGGCGTCCCCGCTCCGGAGGGCCGCCGAGGCGGCCGCGACGCAGGAGGCCATCGAGTGCTGAGCCAGCATTGAGCGCACGTCGTCCATCGCGCTCCACGACATCGACAAGCTGCCGACGCCCATCCCGGCGAACACCAACGCCAACAACGGGTCGGCGGCCGCTTCCCCACACACCCCGACCGGCTTGGCCAGCCGTTCGCCAGCCGCCGCCGCCCTAGCCACGAGCTCTAAAACCGCTGGGTGCCAAGGGTTTTGCAACCCGCTCAACGCCGCAAGTGATCGGTCTGCGGCCATCACGTACTGAGCCAGGTCGTTGGTGCCGATGCTCGCGAAGTCGCAAACGGCAAGGACGGCCTCGGCGGTGAGCGCTGCCGCGGGAGTTTCGATCATCACACCGATCTCGATGTCGGCCGGCCAACCGGGACGCGCGCGAACCTTTGACACAAACCACGACGCGTCGTCGGCGTCAGTCACCATCGGTGCCATCACTGCGACGCGAGCCGACGTGCGCGCGGCCGCCGCAACGACCGCGTCGAGTTGCTGGTCGAGCACATTCTCGTGTTGACGCAGCGCGCGCAGCCCGCGCACGCCGAGCGCGGGATTCGGTTCATGGCCAGAAGTCAGGAACGGCAAGGGTTTCTCGCCGCCTGCGTCAAGGAGTCGGACGACGACAAGGCCGTCCGGAAAAGCCGACATGACCTGTGTAAGCGCGGCGGTTTGCTCAGCGATCGACGGCGGCGAATCAGCCCGCAGGTATAGGAATTCCGTGCGCAGCAGACCAACGCCTTCGGCACCTGCCGCAGCTGCCGACCCGCTCTCCGAAGGCTGCCCGATGTTCGCCATCACCGCGACGTCGACGCCGTCGACCGTGCGCGCTCGAGATCCGGAAACCCGCGCGGCAGGCGTCACGGTCGCCAGCGGGGCTTCGTCAAATGATTCGACGTCAACCTCGACGATGCCGAGTGTTCCGTGCACCATCACCGGCGTCCCGTCGGCCAGGTCGAGAACGTCGGCACACCCGACGACGGCCGGAATCCCCAATGAGCGGGCCAAAATCGCGGTGTGACTCGTGGCGCTGCCCTCCGCCGTGACGATTGCGCGCACCTGATCCGCACGCAGCCCCGCCGTGTCGGCGGGTGACAGCGCGCGCGCGGCGAGCACGAACGGGTGCCCAGGGTCTGGCACCTGCGGTGGCGTCACCCCGCGACAGGCGGCGACGATGCGGTCGCGGACGTCGTCCAGGTCGGCGACGCGGTCGCCCAGCCGCGACTGCGCCAGCGTCTCGCGAAAGCTGGAGCACGCCTCCCACACCGCGCGCGCCGCAGTGCGACCGGCGTTGACCCGCCGCGCGACGTCGTCCGAAAGCGATGGGTCGGCCGCCATCAACGCCTGCGCTCGCAAGACGCCGCGGGCCGGCTCTTCAACCAGATCCGCGCGGGCCCGCAGATCCTCGGCGACGCTCGCCATCGCCGATCGCGCCGTCGCCAATTCCTCGGACGACGTGAGCGCGCTGCGCTGTGCCGATGGGGCGGGAAGCGGCGCGCCCATCCGCACGATACGGCCGCGGGCGATGCCCGGACTGACACCCACGCCCTGCAGCTGTCGGCCGGGTGGTGTCGCGACGGTCAGCTCCATGAGAACAGCGGCTCCCCGGCTTCGACCGGTCCGGGTTGGCTGCGCTCGCTGAGGGCGCCGTCGGTCGCGTCAAGCGCAATCACCGGGCAGATCGGTGACAAGCCCTGCCCAGCCACCGCAGCCGGATCCCACCCGACGATCGGCTCGCCCGCCGCAACCCAGTCGCCCTCCGTTGCGATCAGCCGAAAGCCCTCGCCGTCGAGGCGGACCGTGTCGATGCCCAGATGCACCAGCACCCCGTGTCCGTCGTCCGACACGACGATGAAGGCATGTGGCTTGAGCTTTCGCAAGACCCCGGCGATGGGGGCGCACACCTCTCCCGGTGCCCGGACCGGATCAACCGCGGTACCCGGACCCACCATCGCCGTGGAGAACACCGGGTCGCTCACGCCAGCGAGGCCCACCACCGTCCCACTGACCGGTGACCCGACAACGAGTGCCATCAGAATTGGTCTTCTTCGGTGGCGAGCTGGTCCTCGATGTCTTGCGCCAGGATGTCGGCCTCGGGCCCCACGATCACCTGCACAATCGCGCCCCTTCGGGAGACGCCATGGACCCCCGCCGACTTCAACACCGCCTCGTTGACGAGCGTGCTGTCACGAACCTCGGTTCGCAGCCGGGTGATGCACGGCTCGATCTCGAGGATGTTCTCCGCCCCACCGAGCCCGTCGATGATGGCGCGGGCCTTGGTGGGCGCGGGACGAGCCGACTGACCGGTCTGGTTGGGCTCGGGATCCATGGGCTTCCCTCCTTGACAGGCCTTGACGGTAGTGGTCTAGTCCGGTCTGGACAAGACGGCTGGCTGGCGAGTAGAGGATGTCCATGACGGAGGCGAGTCAGCGCATCGACCCGCGCAGCCCGGTGCCCAAGTACCACCAATTGCAGGAGATTCTGCTTGACCTCGTCGAGTCCGAGCTCGGCGTTGACGCGCCGATCCCGTCCGAGCGGGAGCTCGCAGATCGGTTCAAGTTGTCGCGCATGACCGTGCGGCAGGCAATCGACGGGTTGGTGGTCGATGGCCGGCTGTACCGCATCCAAGGTCGGGGCACCTTCGTCGCGCGGCAGAAGACCGACCTCCAGATCAGGCTGGCGTCCTTCACCGAGGACATGCGCAGCCGAGGGATGCGCGCTAGTTCGCGGGTGCTCGCGTTCGAGCGGGTGGCGGCCACTCCCCAGCTGGCGCGTGACCTGGAGATTGGGATCGGCGAGCCGGTGCTCCGGCTGGAGCGGTTGCGGTTCGCCGATGGTATCCCCATGTCGGTCGAGCGCACTCACGTTCCGGAGACGTTGGCGCCGGGTTTGCTTGAGTCGGGTCTGGTCGACTCGCTCTACGCGACGCTAGAAGAGCGGTATGGCTTGGTGCTCGATTGGGGCGAGCAGACCATCGAGGCCACCACTCCTGATCCTGAAGACGCGAAGCTCCTCGAAATCGGCTCGGAGATCCCCGTGCTGTGGATGCGGCGGTACTCCTACTCCGGGCACCAGCGGGTCGAATACGCGTCGTCCGCCTATCGCAGCGACCGGTACCAGCTGTGGGTGCCGCTCGACCGACCCAAGAAGGCGCATCGATTCACCCGTGCAAACAATTCGCACGGCGGTCATGACGACGGCGGAGGGCGATGACGACAGCCGCCCCCGCGCTCACTGACGGTCTGCCCGCGGCGCCGCACATGACCAATCCGGTGCTCGCCGTGTTGACCCGCATTGGCCGAAGCCTCATGTTGCCAGTCGCCACCCTCCCGGCTGGCGCGTTGCTGCTGCGATTCGGCCAAGAAGACATGCTCGGCGGCCATCTGCCACACGTTTCGGGACAGCACTACGGACTGGCTCAATACCGGCCGTTCTACTGGCTCGAACACGTCGCCAATGTCATGCAGAGCGCCGGCAGCCTCATTTTCGCGTCGCTGCCGTTGCTGTTCTGTCTCGGAGTCGCAGTCGGGTTCGCCCGCCGCTCCGACGGGTCAACCGCGCTCGCCGCCTTTGTCGGCTACCTGACGTTCAACGCCGCGAGCATGCAGCTCTTCGCCGGCTCGAGCATCAAAGACCAGGTGCTGATCCCCACCGCCCCTGCCGTGGGCGAACCAGCGAAAGACGCCTTGCTGCCAGGGCTTACCGGCAATCCCACCGGCGTGCTCGGGGGCATCTGCGTCGGGCTGATGGCAGCCGTGCTCTGGCAGCGCTACCACCGGGTGCGGCTGCCCGCCTATCTCGCCTTTTTCGGCGGACGACGTTTTGTGCCGATCATCGCGGCGTTCACCGGCCTGCTGTTAGGGGTCGCGTTTTCCTTTGTGTGGCCGCCATTATCGGACGGCGTCATCCACCCGTTCGGCAACTGGATGTCGCACAACGGGGCCATCGGCGCCAGCGTGTACGGCTTCGTCAACCGGCTGCTCATCCCGCTCGGGCTGCATCACGTTGTCAACTCGGTGGTGTGGTACCTGGTGCCGACCTGCCACGTCGGCAGCACGGTGGCAAGTGGCGACATGAACTGTTACTTCATCGGCCACGACGGCTCGGGCACCTTCATGGCTGGCTTCTTTCCGGTGATGATGTTCGGCCTCGTTGGCGCCGCGATGGCGATGTGGCGCGAGGCGCAGCCGAGCCGACGGAAGGTCATCGGCGGCATCATGATTTCCGCTGCCCTGACGTCATTTCTCACCGGAGTGACCGAACCGATCGAGTATGCGTTCATGTTCGTCGCGCCGGAGCTCTACCTGATCCATGCCGCGCTGACGGGCTGTTCAATGGTGCTGTGCAACGCGCTTGGCATCAAGATGGGATTCAGCTTCTCCGCCGGTTTCTTGGACTTCGCGCTGAACTTTCACAAGGCCAACACGCATCGACCGTTGCTGCTGCTCGTCGTCGGCGTCGCGTACTTCTTCATCTACTTCTTCATATTTCGCCTGGTGATTCGGCGGTTCAACGTGTTGACGCCTGGTCGCGAACCGGTCGACGAAGCCGCCGCCGACCACAACGGAGAGCACGGTGCGGAGCTTGCCGTCGAGGCGCCGACGCCCGCGCCGACGTCAGCACCCGCGCCGGCGTCAGCGCCCGCGCCGACGACAGCACCGGCGCCTACGTCCGCGTCCGGACTGCCTGGCGTCTAAGGCGCGATCACGCGCTTTCGAAGACGGCGAGGGTGTCGGTGACCGCGGCAGTGAGTTGCTGTCGCTTGCGCGCGCCGATCGGTTCGAGAGTCCGCGACTCGGCCTTGCGCACGTCGCCGCGGGCCTGGTCGATGCGGCGTCGGCCGGTCGGCGTCAGTCGAACTAGCACGCCTCGGCGATCGGCGGGGTCGGGTTCGCGGGTCACCAAGCCGCGGCGAGCCAGCCGATCGATCCGGTTCGTCATCGTGCCCGAAGCCACCTGGGTGGCGTTGATGAGCGCGCCCGGTGAGAGCCCCGCCTTCTCCTCGGCGACACGTAGCGCAAGCAGCACGTCGTACTCCCACACCTCCAACTCACGGGCCGCGAGTGTGTCGCGTCGGGCGAGCTCAAGGTGACGCGCCAGTCTGATGACCGCGGTGGCGAGCGCTTCGGTGTCGTCCATGCAGACAGCCTACGCGGTTATCTCGATGTCGAGAGACCGGACGGCGAGGGTTCGGCGTCCAGACGTGACAGACCGTTCCAGGCTAAGTTGACGACGTGCGCGACGATGTCTTCGCGCGCGGGCGCGCGGGCGTCGAGCCACCACTGGCCGGTAAAGGCAACCATGCCGACGAGCATCTGCGCGTACATCGGGGCGAGCGACGCTTGGTAGCCGTGAACGACGAACGCGCGGGCCAGAATCTCCTCGGCCCGAGTGGCGACATCGTCGAGCAGCGTGGTGAGCGTGCCCATCGACGAGCCGACACCCGAACCGCGCAGCAGGATGCGAAATCCATCGGTGCACTGCTCGACGTACTCAAGAAACGCCGCCGCCGTTTGATGCAGCACTTCGCGCGGGTGGCCCTCCGACAACGCCGCCGTGAGCATGCCGAGCAACCGCTCTGACTCGCGCTCGGCGACGGCCGCGTAGAGGCCTTCCTTGCCGCCGAAATGGCCGTAAACCACCGGCTTTGACACCCCGGCGCGATGCGCGACCTCCTCGACCGACGTTGCGTCGAACCCGCGTTCGGCGAAGAGCGTGCGTCCGACATCGAGCAGCTGTTCGCGGCGCTGTGGGCCGGTCATCCGCGGTCGGCGCGGCGCCGGGAGCATTGACTCAGCGGTGCCGGCGTCCTCCCGCGCCGCTGTCACGAGGCTTGTGTCGCCAACTGGCGTTCTCGCTCGCGTTCGGCGACGAGCCGCGCCTTGATGCGCTCTGCGGACGGCCAGCGAACGTCATGCACCCAGCCGAACTTCTCAAACAGCCAGATGATCCGACCGCTGGAGTCGAGCTGGCCGCGCAAAACGCCGTGCCGGGCAGACGTCGGGTCGGCGTGATGCAGGTTGTGCCACGACTCGCCCATGGAGAAGACCGAGAGCCACCACACGTTTCCCGACTTGTCGCGGCTGCGGAAAGGCCGCTGGCCAGCGGCGTGGCAGATCGAGTTGACCGACCACGTGACGTGGTGCAGCAACGACACCCGCACCAATGCGCCCCAGAAGAAGCCCGTGAGCGCGCCTGTGATCGACATGCTCCACAGCCCCCCGATGAGCGGCGGCAAACCGAGCGACAAGGTCCCCTGCAGCCAAAACAACCGCGAAACCCGGACGACGTCACGGTCGGCGACCAGATCAGGTGCGTAACGGTTGGGGTCGGTCTGCTCGGGGTCGAACAGCCAGCCGATGTGCGCCCAGAGCAGTCCCTTGGTGAGCGCGCCGAAGGAATTGCCGAAGCGCCATGGCGAGTGTGGGTCGCCTTCGCGGTCGGAGAACGCGTGGTGGCGTCGGTGGTCGGCAACCCACCGCACGACCGGTCCTTCGATCGCCATGCCCCCGGCGAAGGCGAGGGTGACGCGCAGCCACCGATTAGCCTTGAACGCCCTGTGGGTAAACAGCCGGTGGTAGCCGATGGTCACCCCGTGGCCGGAGATGGCGTACATCACCGCCGCGATCACGATGTCGTGCCAGCCGAGCCCCCAGCCCCACATCACCGGGATCGCAGCGACCAGCGCGAGAAACGGCACCACGACGAACAACCCGAGGGCGAACTGCTCCCAACCCGTCTTTCGCTCACCGCCCAGCGTCGCGCTCACCGCCGCGTCGTCCGCACCCGAAACGGTCGGGGATTCGGCCGTGGTCGCGAAGGCGCCCGGTCCGACCGCCGACTCGGCAGTTGACTCGATGGTGGTCGACGACGGTGGCGTCATGGCGGCTCCCTGATTTTCGACGGTTCTCGGTCGGCTCACATCGCCGGTAGGTGCAAAGCTACGGAACCGTAACTTGCGTTGAACCTATGGGGGCGCGAAGACCGGTGTCTAGGGCCCGAGACGTTGCATTCTCGTGACGGCTGGCTAGCGTTAGGCGACCATTGGGTGTCGGCGTCTTGGGGTTCGGGGAGGTTCGCGTCGCGTGCCGCAGGTGACCGTGGTGATCGCGGCGCACAACGAGGCGGGCGTCATCGAGCGCGGCCTGACCGCTTTGCTGGGCGACGCCGAGCCAGGCGAGATCGATGTGCTCGTCGTCAGCAATGGCAGCACCGACAACACCTCGGACGTCGCGCGGCGAGCTGGCGCCGCGGTCGGCCACACCGTTGACGCGATCGATGTCGAGCAGGCCTCGAAGATCGCCGCGTTGCGGGCGGCCGAGCAGACGCTTGCGGCCCGCCCCGTCACCACCCGGCTGTACATCGACGCCGACGTGCTGGTTGAAACGGCGGTGGTTCGCCAGCTCGCCGCGGCTGTCGATGTCCCCGAGCCGCGGCTCGGGGTGGTCGCGGCCCTTGTCGACACCTCGCGGTCACGGGCGCTGACCAGGCGGTATTACGAGGCGTGGGAGGCACTCGCCCGCAACCGCGTGCAGGGGTCCGGCACCGGAGTGCTGGCGGTCAACGCCGCTGGTGTCGCCCGTGTCGCGAGCTGGCCCGACGTCCTGAGCGACGACGAGTGGGTGGTGCGGCAGTTCGCCGCCGACGAGCGGGTCGTGGTCGACGCGCGGGTGCGGCAGTACGCGGCACGGACGCTGCCGGCGCTGGTCCGCCGGCGCGCGCGGGTGGTCAACGGCAACCGTCAGCTCGACGCCCGGTGGCCGCTGCCGGCCGGCGCCGCGGGAGCGGGGGTGCGGCTCGGCGAGTTGCGGGCGGCGGTGCGTCGTGGCGAGGTGTCCGTCGTGAGTGCGGTGACTTTCATCGCAGTGACGATGGCGGCCCGGCTGCTCGCCGGGTGGCGCCGTCGGACCGGGTCGGCGACCGTTTGGTCGCGAGACGCCAGCAGCCGAACGCGACCAGAATCGCCGACATCGTGACCGACACCGTTCGCGCGATCGTGGTCACGTTCAACACCAAGGACCTCGCGCTCGACCTGGTCTCCGACCTTCGCGGCGAACTGGCCGCGTTGCCAGGTTCGCAGATCGTCGTCGTCGACAACGCCTCGTCCGACGGCACGCCCGAGGCGATTGAGGCGGCCTTTCCCGACGTCGAAGTCCGCCGGTCGGCCACGAACCGTGGGTTCGGCGCAGCGGTCAACCTCGCCGCGGCGGACGCGTCGTCCAGGTGGTTGCTGTTAGTGAATCCGGACGCCCGGGTCGACGACGGCGCGGTCGTGCGACTTGTGGAGGCGGCGACCAAAGAGCCGGGGCACGGCTTGTACGGCGGCCGCTTCATCGACGTCGCGCGCGGCACGAACGAGGACTCGGTCGCGGTGCTGCCCACGTTGGGCAACCTGCTCGCATTCGCCACAGGCGTCGCGCCGGTGCTGCGTCGGCTTGGTTATCGCAGCCCGCCGCGTCGTAAGGCCAACTCCGATCGCGTCATCGAGGTCGAGGCGCTGCCAGGCACCTTCGTCCTCGCGGAAGTAGATGCGTGGCGGACGGTGGGCGGGTTCGACGAGAAGTACTTCATGTACTCAGAAGATCTCGATCTGTGCGTGCGGATGGCGGCGACCGGGCGCCGACCGCTCTACGTGCCACAGGCCAGCATCAGGCACATCGGTGGCGCGTCGTCGACGAGCGGCGCGAAAGAAGTGCTGAAGAACCGCTCGCTGGTGACGTTCTTGAGCACGCACTGGCCGGTTCGTCGGGCGACCGCTGGCCGATTGCTCTTGGTCGCGGGCGTGGGTTTGCGCCGGGTGGCTCGTCTCCCGTACCGGACACCGTCGGGTCGGTGGGAGACCGCGTGGCGCGAGCGGGACAGTTGGCGCGGCGGTTGGTGAACCTTCGGCAGCGGACCCGTCGACCCACTGCGTACGCTAGGGCCCGCGGATTGACCGCGATCGAAGAACAGTCCCGGGTCGTCTAATGGCAGGACAGCGGGTTTTGGTCCCGTCAATGGGGGTTCGAATCCTCCCCCGGGAGCTGGTGGCACGTCGCCGTGAGGAGTCGCCGTCGTGAGCGAGACGCACCCGCCCGTCGCGGCGGCGATCGTTCTCGCCGCCGGCGAGGGCACCCGCATGAAGTCGGGCACGCCAAAGGTGCTGCACGAGATTTGCGGTCGCACCATGCTCGACCACGTGCTGGCCGCGGTGCGCGGCTGCGCGCCCGAACGGGTCGCCGTGGTCACCGGCAGTCGACGGGAGGCCGTCGAGGCGCACCTTGCCTCGTCCGACTCCGACGCCCTCGCCGTCTTTCAACCGTCGCAAGACGGCACCGGGCACGCTGTTCGGCTCGCGCTTGAGGCGCTCGACGCCGGGCCGACGCCGTTGCACGGTACGGTCGTGATCGTTCCCGGCGACACCCCGTTGTTGTCGGCGACGTCCGTGCGGGCGCTGGCCGCGCATCGCGAGTCCACCCACGTGGCGGGCGTCGTCCTCACCACGAAGGTGCCAGATCCGGCCGGTTACGGCCGCGTCGTCCGCGATCGTTGGGGGCGGGTCAAGGCGATTGTCGAGCACGCCGACGCTAGCGAGGCCGAGCGTCAGATCACCGAGATCAACTCCGGGGTTTACGCGTTTGACGCCGCCAAGTTGCGCGCCGCCCTCGCCCAGATCGGTTCGGACAACGCGCAGGGCGAGCAGTACCTGCCCGACGTCGTCCGCATTCTGGTGAAGGCCGGCGACCCCGTGGGTGCGGCGCTGATCGACGACTGGCACGAGGTCGCGGGGGTCAACGACCGGGCCCAACTCGCGCAGGCCCGAGCGTTGTTGCGCGACCGCCTCACCGCGCGGTTCATGCGCGAGGGCGTCACCTTTATCGACCCGGCGAGCGTCTGGCTCGACGTCGACGTCGATATCGAGCCCGACGCCGTGGTGTTGCCAAACACCTTGCTCTACGGCAAAACCCGGATCGAGCGCGACGCGAAGGTGGGCCCGAACTGCTCACTCACCGACACCGTCGTCGGCGCCGCCGCGGTCGTGCGCGACGCCACGTGTGAGCGCGCGGAAATTGGGCCCGAGGCGTCCGTCGGCCCGTACACCTACTTGCGGCCGGGTACGAAACTCGCGCGCGGCGCCAAGGCTGGCGGCTTCGTCGAGATGAAGAACGCGGTGGTCGGCGAAGGTTCGAAGGTGCCGCATCTTTCGTATGTGGGTGACGCGACCATAGGCGAGCGCACAAACATCGGCGCGGCGACCGTTTTCGTCAACTATGACGGCGTGCAGAAGCACCGCTCAGTAGTGGGCGATGACGTGCGAATCGGCAGCGACAACATGATCGTGGCGCCGGTGCGCGTGGGCGACGGCGCCACCTCTGGTGCGGGGACGGTCATTCGTGAAGACGTCCCGCCCGGAGCGTTGGCGGTGAGCATGGGGCCGCAACGAAACATCGAGGGCTGGACGCTGCGCCGCCGTCCGGGCACGCCGATGGCTCGTTCCGCCGCCGCCGCGCTCGACGCGCGGGCGCCCGAGCCGGCCGCTGACGCCGATTCTGCCGACCGCGAGAATGAAGCAAGCGACGACCACTCTGGAGACACGCGGTGACCGGCATCAAGCGGCAAGGCCAGAAGACCCTCATGCTGTTTGCGGGTCGCGCCTATCCAGAGCTGGCCGAGGAAGTCGGTCGCTGCCTGGGTATCGAGCCGACTCCGACGTCGGCCTACGAGTTTGCGAACGGCGAGATCTTCGTCCGGTTCGACGAGTCGGTGCGTGGCAGCGACGCGTTCGTAATCCAAAGCCACACCGCGCCCATCAACAAGTGGATCATGGAGCAGCTCATCATGATCGACGCGTTAAAGCGGGCGTCGGCGAAGCGGATCACCGTGGTCGTGCCGTTCTACGGCTATGCGCGGCAAGACAAGAAACACCGCGGCCGCGAGCCCATCTCCGCCCGGCTGCTCGCCGACCTTTTCAAGACCGCGGGCGCCGACCGGCTGATGGCGGTGGATTTGCACACCGCGCAGATCCAAGGTTTCTTCGACGGTCCGGTCGACCATCTGTTTGCCTTGCCATTGTTGGCTGATTACCTCGAAAGCAAGCTCGACACATCGCGCATCACCGTGGTTTCACCGGACGCCGGCCGGGTGCGGGTCGCTGAGCGGTGGACCGACCGGCTGAACTCCCCGCTCGCGATCATTCACAAGCGGCGCGACCCGATGGTGGCCAACGAGGTGAAGGTGCACGAGGTGGTTGGCGACGTCGCCGGCCGCACCTGCATCTTGGTCGACGACATGATCGACACGGCCGGAACGATCACGAAGGCCGCCGAGGCGCTGCTGGAGAATGGCGCCGCTGAGGTCGTCGTGGCCGCGACGCACGCGGTGTTCAGCGGGCCGGCGGTCGACCGGTTGAAAAACTCCCCGATCACCGAAGTGGTCGTCACCAACACATTGCCGGTGCCGCAGGACCGCCGTTTCGACAAGTTGACCGTGCTCACGATCGCACCGCTGATCGCTCGTGCGATCAACGAGGTTTTCGAGGACGGCTCGGTCACCAGTCTTTTCAACGGCGCCAGTTGACCGACCGACGCTGGGAGGGTGGTGTGAGCAGGCGGGCTGTCGTCACCGGCGGGGCGGGATTCCTCGGTTCGCACTTGTGTGAGCGGCTGCTGCTTGAGGGCTACCACGTCGTCTGCCTCGACAACTTTCTGACCGGTAGCCCGGCCAACGTCGAACACTTGATCGGCGATCCGGCGTTCTCCCTCGTCCGCGTCGACGTCACGGAGTACATCCACGTGCCCGGGCCCGTCGACGCGGTGTTGCACTTCGCGTCGCCGGCCTCACCCATCGACTACCTGCAGTTGCCGATCGAGACCATGAAGGTTGGGTCGGTCGGCACGTTGCACGCACTCGGTTTGGCAAAGGAAAAAGGCGCCCGCTTCTTACTCGCCAGCACAAGTGAGACCTACGGCGACCCGCAGGTGCATCCGCAGCCGGAGAGCTACTGGGGTCACGTCAACCCGGTCGGTCCGCGCGGTGTCTACGACGAGGCTAAGCGGTTCTCCGAGGCCTTGACGATGGCGTACCGGCGCACCCATGACGTCGACACCAAGATCGCCCGCATCTTCAACACGCATGGGCCGCGGATGCGGCCGAACGACGGGCGCGCCATCCCGGCGTTTGCCGGCCAGGCGCTAGCAGGAAAGCCGATCACCGTCGCGGGCGACGGCAGTCAAACCCGATCGATCATCTACGTCGACGATCAGATCGCCGGCATCGTCGCGCTGCTGCACTCCGATCTGGCCGGTCCGGTGAACATCGGCAATCCCTACGAGACGTCCGTGCTGCACCTGGCCCAGACCGTCCGCAAGCTCGCGGGGTCCAGCAGCGAGATCGTCTTCGTGCCGAGACCGGAGGACGATCCGACGGTCCGTCAACCCGACATCGCGTTGGCTCGCGAGGCACTTGGCTGGGAACCCAAGATCGACTACGAGGAGGGGCTGCAGCGGACCATCGACTGGTTTCGCGACCAGCTCGAGCGTGGGGCCTGACACCTCATTTCGCGGCCGCCGGAAGGGGCGATTAGACTTGCCGACCGCTGCCTGCATTCATCGCCTACTCGCAGTCACCGTCTACCTGCATTCACCGTCTTAGGAGTGTTCCGTCGTGGCCGAGGTCCGCATCAACGCCGAACCGCGTTCCGAGTTCGGCAAGGGCGCCGCGCGTCGAGTCCGTCGGAGCCACAAGGTGCCTGCCGTTCTGTATGGCCATGGCACGCCGCCACGGCACGTCAGCCTGCCGGGTCACGAGCTGATGCTCGCGCTGAAGACCGCGAACGTCTTGCTGCTGCTTGAGGGGCTCGAGGGTGGCGACGAGTTGGCGCTTCCGAAGGCGGTGCAGCGCGACGCGGTGAGCGGCTTGCTCGAGCACGTCGACCTGTTGCTCGTCCGGCGCGGTGAGAAGGTCACCATCGAAATCCCGGTGCAGGTCACCGGCGCTCTCGCCGCCGACGCCTTCCTGGATCAGCAGCTCGTCACCCTTTCCGTCGAGGCGGAGGCGACCCACATCCCGCAGCAGGTCGAGGTTTCCATCGAGGGTCTCGAGGTTGGCCGGTCGGTGCACGCGAAGGACGTCCCGCTGCCATCGGGATCCGTGTTGCAGACCGACCCCGAGGCGATCGTGCTCCACATCGCGCCGGCGGTCACGGCGGCGGCGATCGAGGAAGAGCTGGCCGCGGCCGAAGCTGAGCTTGGCGTCACGACGCCGGAGGGCGGCGCGGCTGAGGGCGGCCAGGCGACTGAGGGCGGCACGGCTGAGGGCGGCCAGGCGGCTGAGGGCGGCGAGCCAGCGGCGGCCAACGAGCCGGCCAGCACCGAAGCGTAGTCTCGGGCACTTGGCGCCGCGGTGCCTGAGCCCTGGCTAGTCGTGGGCCTTGGCAATCCGGGCCCGGCGTACAGCGGCAACCGGCACAACGTCGGGTTCATGGTGCTCGACGCGCTGGCCGGGCGCGAGAGTGTCCGGTTCAAATCGCACAAGACGCTGTCGGACGTCGTCGAAGGACGTCTCACCGGCGTGCGCGCGGTTCTGGCCAAGCCGCGCAGCTTCATGAACGACTCGGGCGGTCCGGTCGCCGCGCTGCGCACGTTCTTCGCCGCCGAAACCCAGCAGATCATCGTGGTGCACGACGATCTCGACCTCAGCTTCGGCGACGTCCGCGTCAAACAAGGCGGTGGCGATGGCGGCCACAACGGACTGCGCTCGATCACGAAGTCCCTGGGCTCGAACGACTACCTGCGGGTGCGAGTCGGAATCGGCCGTCCGCCCGGCCGGATGGACGCTGCCGACTTTGTGTTGCGCGACTTCTCCGCGACCGAGCGCAAGCTGCTGCCCAACATCGTGGACGACGCCGCTGACGCGGTCGAAAGTTTGATCGCTCGCGGGCTCGCGGCAACGCAAAACTTGCTGCACTAGGTCGGCGCAAGACGGGGTAGTGGCCGTGTGCACCGCGTTTGCAGCCGGTCACGCAGTGCAGTCGTCCCTCTTGACGCGGACGCACATCAGCTATTTATATGCATTCGTCCGGTATGCGGTTCTGAGAGCGGCCGAGCTGGGCACTAATGGTCGGCCGACCGGGCCGACCGCACGTGGCGTCCGCGGTTGACGCAGGGGTGTCGGAGGGGTGTCGGAGGGGTGTCGGAGGGGTGTCGCCGATGACGACGATGACCGTGGGGACGACAGTGATGGGGTGGCGCGGTTGACCGTCCAGTCGCCGGGGGGTGCCAACGGCACGCTTGCGGCTCCTGCGCGCGACCCGTCGCGATCCCGCGAGAACGTCGTCCGCAACGGCGCTTACCTCATCGCCCGCGAGACAATTGGGCTCATCGTTCGATCGCTCGGCCTCGTGCTGTTGGTGCGGACGATCGGCGCCGAGGCATACGGGCTCTACGCTGGCCCGCTCGTCATCGTCGGGTTTCTGGCGGCCGTTTCCACCTGCGGCTGCGACCTGTTTCTCCTGCGCCGCGGGGCAGACGACGAGCGTTGGTTCTCGGTCGCCTACGCGTGGCTGCTGACCTCGAGCGTGACACTCGCGCTGGTGTGTGTGGGCGCGGCGCAGCTGATCAAGCCGCATCTGAGCGACCAGCGGTTTGTCCCGGTGTTCCAGGTCCTCGTGCTAAGCCTGCCGGTGAACGTGTTGTGGGTGCCCGGCAAATGCCGCCTCGAGCGGTCGATGGCGTTCGTGAAGATCGCGATCGTCGAAGTAGCGGGAGACGTCGCTTTGTACGGGGTGTCGCTGCCGCTCGCCTACCTTGGCCTTCGGCAGTGGGCGGCGGTGTGCGGTTACGTCGGCTGGCAGACCGTCTTGTTGGTGCTGTCCGTCGTGCTCGCTGGCCATCGGCCCCGACTGTTCTGGTCGGTCAGCTGGGCCAAGCAGATGCTCGGCTTCGGCTCGACCGCGGCGGCCGGAACCGTCCTCGACCGGGCCCGTGACGCTGCCATTCCGCTCCTTGTCGGCCGCTTCGGAGGGGCCAGCGGAATCGGCGTGGTCACCCTGGCGATGCGGCTTGTCGACACGATGGGCTTTGCCCGGCGCGCGACCTGGCGGCTGGCGGTGGTGGCGGTGGGTTGGCTGCACACCGAACCCGCCAGATTGCGGCGTGCGCTCGAGGAGTCGACCGCGTTGCAAGTGCTTGCTGTCGGCCCGATTCTCGCGGTTTTCGCGATCGCGTCCCCCTGGCTCGTGCCAGGGCTTTTCGGGTCGCGTTGGGACGACCTCGTTCACATTTTCCCGTACTTCGCGCTCGCGCAACTCGCAGCGTCGCTGTTCACGATGCACGGCAGCACGTTGCTGGCGATCGGCAACGCACGCGCGGTGGCCGTCTCCAACTTGTCTCGCATCGGCCTGGTCGTGGTCGCGGCGTGGTTGCTCGGCGCCCGATACGGGATCCCCGGAGCGAGTGCCGCGGTCGCGATCAGCATTCTTGGGTTCGTCCCGTTGCACGCGGCGCTGCGCGCGTTCGTGCCGGTGTCCTATCGCGCCGCGTTGCCGTTCCTCGTCATGTTCGTGCCACTGATCTGCGCACCGTTCGCGCCGCCGCGGTACATGGCGCTGTTTGCTTTTCCGATGGTCGTCGCCTTCGCCTTTCGGTCGGCCCGGCGTGACTTCGTCAAGACGTTGCGGCTCGTCATTGACGCGTTCACCCGTCGCCGGGGACGAGGCGCGAAGTCGCCAGGGTCGGTCGGCGCACCGCACCACGACAGTCGACGGTCAGTGGCTGTCGCGACGAGTCGCGAGGTACCCCTGCTGTTGGTCGATGCGGCGCAGCAGTCGGGCAAC
>JAICYF010000162.1 GCA_025934355.1 Acidothermaceae bacterium | reverse complement strand
TTGTTGGAGCGGCAGCTCTTCGCGGGACTGTTCGCGACGAGAGACCGGGTGATCGGGATGCGCTCGTTCGCGGAGCAAGGGCCGGGCAAGGCGGAGTTCGTCGGCGGCTGACGTGGGATCTGCGGCTAGGCGGGTGACTTTCAGCAGGGCGCTGCTGTCAACGTAGACAACGCTCACGTCCCCGACTCCCGATCGAGCAGCGTGGCCGTCGTCATGCCGGGCCGCAGTCGCACGGTTGGAGCGACGTCGCGAAACGGCGTCGGCGGCCGCACCAGCCCGCTGGCGACGGCTTCGTGCGGCGGCCCGCCTCCCGTTTCTAGCCCGAGATAGCTGTCGACCGCTTCTCGCAGGAGTTCTTGCTGAGACCGCCCGCTGCGCACAGAGGCAGCGCGCAGCGCGTCAGCCGCCTCACGGCTCAGCCTGAGATTTGTCGCCATGCGGTGATGGTACCGCCCTCCGCGATATCGGTACCAAGATCTCTCAGCCTCTGTGGATCGCGGTGGCGAGCAGGCCGAGCGGGGGAGCGCCGAGGTCGAGCAACGCGGCGTGGAAGCGCGGAATCGTGAAGTCGGAGCCCCAACGCTGGCGAGCGGTCGCGCCAGCGTCGCGGATTGCCAACTTGCCCCAGGTGTAGCGGCCGTAGGTCGGATCGAACGTCGACCGGCGCGCCTCCGACAGCGCCGCCGATCCGCCGAGGAACGCGTCGTGCTCGAAGCGAGCGGCGGCGTCTTCGACCGTCATCGCCCCGGTGTGGACGCCGATCGCCGCCGCCAATCGGGTCACGCGCACGAGCGCCTCGATCGCGACGCCGACGGTGAACGCCGAGTCGCCGCCGCGGAATCCGAGGTCCAGCGACAGCTCCTCGATGTAATGCGCCCAACCTTCGACGAAGCTCGGCGACATCAGGATTCGGCGCACCGGGGTCGCCGCGCGCCGCAGCGCTCGCGAATGCGCGAAGTGACCGGGGGAAACCTCATGCAGGGTGATCGCGGGAAGCGTGGCGTCGCTGAAAACCTGCAGCCATTCTTCGATGTCGTCATCGGGCCAGTTCTCGTCGGGCGGCGTCACCCAGTAAAACGACGGCGCGTCGTCCTCCTCCGGCGCAGCCCACGCCATCATCGCCATCGCCCACCGGCGCGATTCGGGGGCCGAGGCGACCACGCACTCGCCGTCGGTGTACGGCGCGAGCTCATGTTCGCGGGTGAACGCCAGCACCTCATCGACTTGCGCTTGGGCTTGGGCCAAGATGCCGTTCGCGTCAGGGTGCTGGGAGACCAGACCTCGGACGACGTCGCGCGGATCGGCGTCGGCATCGACCTTCGCGCACGCCTCGCGCAGCATCGCCATCAACCGGTCGCGCTCGGCGTCGGCCTGCTCGGCGAGCTTGCCGAGGTCGACCGGCATCGCCTCGATCGTCCCCATCAGTTTGGCGAGCGCGTCGGCGCCGAGCGCGGCGTCGGGCGCGCCGTGTTCGGCGGCGTCCTCGATGTGGGCCATTAGCCGCCCGTGCGCGTCGAGCGCCTGGGAGGCCAAGTCGTCGTCGGGGTCGAGGCCGGCCGAAAGCCCGCGGAACGCGCCAAGCAGCGATTTGGCCACCGGCGCTGACACCTCGTCGAGCACGTGCACCGCGATGTCGGCAGCCTCCGGCCACAGCGCGAGATGCGCCCGCTTCGCCGCCGTCCGCTCGGCCTTCGGCGCGTACGCGCGGTCATAACAGGAAAGGTCGAAGTTTGCGTGATGGACGCTGGGCAGCCGCTGGTGCAGTCGCAACTCGCCGTACACCAGCTTGGTGTGCTCCTCGAAGGCCGCGAGATGCGCCTCGTCGTGCCCGTCGGGGAGCGGCTCGCCGCCAAGTCGAGCGATGCCGGTGCGCACGCCGTCCGGTGAGAGATCTTGGATTTGGCCGTCGTACTCATGCAGACCAGAGCCCTCGCGCAACTCGGCGAGGAACATGTCACAGACAGCGCGCAGCCTCGAGTCCATGGCAGGCACGCTATCGCGGGTAGAGTCCGAGAAAGGGCCCAGGATCACGCTGGCATCACGGCGCGTTCGACGAAGTCGCGAGGAGGAAGCCGCCCACATGAAGATCGTGGTCTGCGTCAAGCAGGTGCCTGACACCTGGTCTGAAAAGCGGCTCGATCCCGCCGACCAGACACTCGACCGCGCGGCAGCTGATGGTGTCATCGACGAGCTCGACACCTATGCCGTCGAAGAAGCCCTGAAACTGAAAGAATCGCTCGGCGACGCCACGGTCGTGGTTCTCGCGATGGGACCGGCAGGGGCGGCCGAGTCGTTGCGCAAAGCGCTGTCGATGGGCGCCGACGAAGCCGTGCACATCGTCGACGATGCGTTGCACGGCAGCGACGCGCTCGCGACGTCCCTCGTTTTGGCGAAGGCGATCGAGCAGATCGGCTATGACCTGGTGCTCCTCGGCTCGGAATCAACCGACGCGCGCATGGGCGTCATGGCCGCGATGCTCGCCGAGCGGCTCGGAGTGCCGCAGGCAACGCTAGCCAGCGGGGTTGCCGTTGATGGCACGAGTCTGCGCGTCACCCGGATGACGAGTGCGGCGCAAGAAGAAGTCGCAGCCACCCTGCCCGCTGTGGTGAGCGTCCTGGAGAAAATCAACGAGCCCAGATACCCCTCGTTCAAAGGAATCATGGCCGCGAAGTCGAAGCCGACGTCGACGCTGTCGTTGGCCGACCTGGGCATAGACGCGTCGTCGGTTGGGCTTGCCGCCGCGGCGACTAAGGTGCTCGACTCCACCGCGCGGCCGCCACGCGGCGAGCGCACCATCATCAAGGACGACGGCGACGCCGGGGCGCGCATCGCTGACTTTCTCGCCAGCCGCAAACTCTTGTAGAGGATCGCCATGCCTGACGTTCTCGTTCTCATCGAGCACGCCGACGACACGGTCGCGAAGGCGTCGCTTGAGTTGTTGACGCTTGCGCGCCGCATCGGCACGCCGGTCGCCATCGCGGTCGGCGGGCCGTCGCCGTCCGTCGTCGAAAAGCTCGGTGGCTACGGCGCTTCGACGATTTTGAGCACGGACGACGAAAGCGTCTCGTCGTCCGTCACCGCAGGTGTTGTCGGGTTGTTGGCGTCGTTGATTTCATCGCGCGAGGTCGCGGCCGCGTTGCTGCCGTCAACAGCTGAGGGCAAGGAAATCGCCGGCCGCCTGGCGGTGCGGCTCGACGCCGGTGTCCTCACCGACGCGGTCGACGTCACGTCGTCCGGGGGAGAGATCGTTGTGGAGCAGTCGGTTTTCGGGGGTTCGACAGTGGTGCACGCGGCGGCAACCCGTGGCGTGCCAGTCATCACGGTGCGGTCGAACAGCGTGACCCCGGAGGAGTCGCCGGCAACGCCGTCCGTCGAAACCGTTTCGGTCGCGGACGACGGCGGGCGGCACGCGGCCGTGACGTCGCGTTCGCCCGTGAGCGCAGGCGGTCGTCCGGGGCTGACCGAGGCGTCGGTCGTGGTGGCCGGCGGCCGAGGCGTCGGCGCAGCCGAGAAGTTCGCGCTCATCGAGGAACTCGCCGACGTCTTGTCGGGCGCCGTTGGCGCGTCGCGGGCGGCCACCGACGCGGGTTGGTATCCACACGCGGCTCAGGTCGGGCAGACTGGCGTCACCGTCGCCCCGCAGCTGTACATCGCGTGCGGCATCTCGGGCGCGATCCAGCACCGCGCTGGAATGCAGACTGCCAAGACGATCGTGGCCATCAACAAAGACGCCGAGGCCCCGATCTTCGAGCTGGCCGACTTCGGCGTGGTGGGCGACCTGCACGCCGTCGTCCCGCAGCTGATCGCGGAGGTTCGCGAGCGCAAAGGCTGAGAGCCGCGCAATTTTGGCTGCACCTGCCGTGTCGCTGTGCGAGGCTTCTCCGGTGACGTCATCGATGCCGCCCATGCCGCCCATTGAGCCCGAGGCGCAGCCAGCGCCGAGCGATCAATGGCAAATGGCCCCGCCCGAGCAACCTGCCGAGCTGCGCTCGATCGTTGTTCTGCTGGTCGCCAACCTGACGCTTTCGCTGGCCCTCACCGTTGTGACGGTCCTGGCGCGGCACAGCATCGTGAACTACCAACTCGACCACCGGCACATCACCGATCCCAATCTCCGGGAGACGGTGCGGCACAGCTACGTCGCCACGATCATCGGCCGGGTGATCGGCAACATCGTGGTCAGCGTCGTATACGCGTTCTTGGTCCGGGCGTTGTTCCGTGGCCGGCGTTGGGCGTACCGACGCGTCATTTGGCTGTCGGCCGCGGGCATCGTCGGCTTGCTGCTGATTCAGGCCTCGCCCTACCCAACCTGGATGCGGGTGGAGCAGCTTGCGCAGGCCGTCGTTTTGGCCGGCCTGCTGTACCTCGTCACCAGGCCGACCGTGCGTGCCTACTTCGCCAAGGGCCTGCCCGGCCGCGACGTCCGGCGGTTCCGCAAGCAGTAGCTGCAACATCTGGCGGCAACCCGGCAACCAATCGCGGCGTCCTACTGGTGTAACCAGCAGATCCGCGCAGACAGGGGTGCCGTGTTCGACGAGCCGCCAGGCTTTCGCGACTACGTCGCTGCGCGTCAGTGTGCGCTCTTGCGCACGGCGCGGATGCTGACCGGAAACCAGCACACCGCGGAGGATCTCGTGCAGGCGGCGTTGGAGCGAGTGTGGCCGCGATGGTCGCGCATCGTTCGCGACGGCGATCCTGACGCGTACGTCCGCCGGGTGCTTGTCAACACGTACTCAACGTGGTGGCGGCGGAAGTGGCGCGGCGAGGCGCCGACGTCGGAGTTGCCAGAGGTGGCAGCGCCTGACGCCTATGCCGATGCCGATCTCGCCGATGCGTTGCGTCGGTTGCTCCCGACGTTGACGCCTCGCCAGAAAGCCGTCGTGGTGCTGCGGTTTTACGAAGACCTCAGCGAGGCGGCCACCGCTGACACGTTGGGATGCTCGGTCGGCACGGTCAAGAGTCAGACGTCCAAAGCGTTGGCGCGGCTCCGGTTAATGGACGACCCGCGGGTTACGGAGGCAGGCAGATGATCCCGGATGACGATCGCATGCGACGCGCGATGCATTCCCTTGAACCGGACGACGCGGGCGCCGCAGATTTGTTTGGTCGAGTGGCGCGCGGCGCCCGGCGGCGTACGCAGCTCCGAGTCGGCGGCGCGATGTTCGGTGTGGTGGCAGTGGTGTGCGCGGCGGCCGTCATCCCGGCGGTGCTCAGTGCGAACTCGCATTCGTCGGGCGTGCAGGCCGCCTCAGGTGACATCGACCCCGGCTTCACTGGCGTGTCGCCGAGCCCCTCGGACGTGGTCTCCCCGACGCCGCGGCGGCCCGAAATGTCGCCGTCGAGGGTTGTTTTCACGCCGTCGCCCCCGACCACCCTGCCGAAGAACTCGGCGGGATGCCCGACGGTCGACTCGCTATCTCCGGGCCCGAATGCTGAGGAGCAGGCGACCGCCGCCGCAGTCATGGCGGCACCGAGCCGCTACGGCTCGGAAGGCGCAAATGCCGTCGTCACCAACGTGTATCCGGCGGCCAGCGGGCAGGGCTTCGGCATCGTCGCCGACGCCATGTGCGGCAAGACGCTCGGTGACAACAGCTACGTGGTTGAATTCGCGTTCGGCGACCCCGCGAGCGCCAACAGCGCGTCGATGGGCAGCGGTCAGCTGTTCGTCGCGAACTTCTCCGGCGTTGGATGGCAAGTCTGGTTCCAGTACCACTAACTCTGCGCGTCGGGGAGGTAGCCCGCGGCGGCCCCGGGGTCAGGGCTACTCGGCGCGGGCCATTTCCTTGCGCACCGCCTCGGCGAAGTCGTCGACGTCGGCCTCGGTGGTGTCGAAGGCGCACATCCAACGGACCTCTCCGCTGTGCTCGCTCCACACGTAGAAGTGGAACTGCTCCTGCAGCCGAGAGGTCACCGAGCGCGGCAGGATCGCGAAGACCGCGTTCGCCTGCACCTCGCGGGTGACGGTGACGCCAGGGATGTCGCGCACCGCCGCCGCCAGGCGCTGCGCCATCGCGTTTGAGTGCCGCGCGCTGCGCAACCACAGGTCGCTTGAGAGCAGCGCCTCAAATTGAGCGCCGACGAACCGCATCTTCGACGCGAGCTGCATGGCGGCCTTGCGCAAGAACAGCACGCCTCGAACGGCGTCCGGATTCAAGACGACGATGGCTTCGCCGAACATCAGCCCGTTCTTAGTGCCGCCGAAGCTCAGCACGTCGACGCCGGCGTCGGTGGTGAACGATCGCAACGGGGCGTCCAACGCCGCCGCGGCGTTGGCAATCCGCGCGCCGTCGAGGTGCACGAACATGCCGCGCGAGTGCGCGTGTGACGTGATAGCCGCGATTTCGTCGGCGGTGTAGAGGGTTCCCAGTTCGGTGCTCTGCGTGATCGACACGACTCGCGGTTGCGCGCGATGCTCGTCGCCCCATCCCCACGCCTGCCGGTCAATCAGCTCGGGCGTCAGCTTGCCGTCGGGTGTCGGCACCGTGAGCAACTTCAAGCCGGCGATTTTCTCCGGTGCGCCGCACTCGTCCGTGTTGATGTGCGCGGTTTCGGCGCAGATGACGGCGTCCCACCGCTGGGTCATCGCCTGCAGCGAGACCACGTTCGCGCCGGTGCCGTTGAAGACGAAGAACAGCTGCGCTTGCTCGCCGAAATGCGATCTGAACACTTCTTGCGCGGCCGCCGTGTAGGGGTCGGCGCCGTAGCTCGTGACATGCCCGCCATTCGCCCGGGCCATCGCCGAGAGCACCTCGG
>JAICYF010000240.1 GCA_025934355.1 Acidothermaceae bacterium | reverse complement strand
TCCTCGCCTGACAACAGCGCGAACCGCTCGATCTGTGTGATCGAGGTGAGCGGCATGATGCCAGGGATGATCGGCACCTCGCACCCAGCCGCCGCGACGCGGTCGCGCAGCGCGAAGTAATCGGCTGCCGAAAAGAACATCTGGGTGATGGCGAAATCGGCGCCAGCCTCACACTTGCGAACGAAGTAGCGAGTGTCGTCGGCGACCGACGCTGACCGCGGATGCAGTTGGGGAAATGCGGCCACCCCAACGCAGAAATCCCCGGATTCCCTGATGAGCCTGACCAATTCGTCAGCGTGCTCAAAGCCTTGCGGGTGCGCGACCCACTCCCCTTGCGGATTCCCCGGTGGGTCGCCGCGCAGCGCCAGCAAGTTGCGGATCCCAGCGTCTGCGTACTGGCCGACAACGCGTCGTAACTCGGCGACGGAGTGATTCACCGCGGTGAGATGGCCCACGGGCGTGAGGGTGGTCTCCGTCGCGATTCGCTCCGTGATGCGAACCGTGGTGTCGCGGGTCGAGCCGCCAGCGCCGTACGTGACGGAGACGAAGGTCGGGCGAAGTTGCTCGAGTTGGCGCAGCGTTTGGAAAAGCGACCGCTCGCCGGCCTCTGATTTCGGCGGGAAGAACTCGAACGAGAACGAGTGGCCGCCCCTGGCCAGCAGCTCTTTGATCGTGCTCGCGCGCTCGCTCAACACTGACGCGCGGCCCAACGACATGCGCTTAGGGTACCGGTACCGCGGCTCGCAATCGGGTTGCGAACTCAAGGGCCGCGGCGCCGGGGTCGGCGGCGTCCGTGATAGCGCGGACGACGACGGCGCGTCGGGCGCCGGCGTCGATGACCTCGTCAAGGTTGGACAAATCGATGCCGCCGATGGCAAACCAGGGACGCTCGGCCGGCAGCGCCGCCGCGTGCCGAACGAGCTCGAGACCCGGCGCGGGACGGCCCGGCTTCGTCGGTGTCGGCCAGCACGGCCCGACGCAGAAGTAGTCGACGCCCTCTTCGGCCGCTGCGGCGTCGACCTGTGCGACGTCGTGGGTCGACCGCCCGATCAGCACGTCGTCGTCGACGAGGGCGCGGGCAACCGGCACCGGCAGATCGTCTTGTCCGAGATGCAGAACCTGCGAGCGCGCCGCCCACGCGACGTCGGCCCGGTCGTTGACCGCGAGCAACTTCCCGTGGCGCTCGCAGGCGGCCGCGAAGACCTTCAGTGCCTCGAGTTCCTGCTTAGCCTCAATGCCTTTTTGCCGCAGCTGCACGATGTCGACGCCGTTCGAGAGCACCGCGTCGAGGAACTCCGGGAGATCCTGCTGCTTCTCGCGTGCGTCGACGCACAGGTACAGCCGCGCGTCAAAGAGCGAGCGCTTGGGCACGCCGCTTCACCTCCGTGCCGCGGTTCTCGACGAGGGCCTGCACCGGCGAGCCGGGCAGCGACTGGTCGGGTGTGAACAACCAGCGCAGCGCCTCGTCGTCCGAGAAACCCGCGTCGGCGAGAACGGTCAACGTGCCAGGCAGGCCCTTGAGCACGGCGTCGGCTTGGACGAACGCGGCGGGCACCTTCAAGACGCCGTCGGTGCGAACGGCGAGCAACTTTCGCTCCCGCAGCAACTGCCGGACTTTGGCGACGTCCATGCCTAGCTGGTCGGCCACCTCAGGGACGGTGCGCCACTCGGCGATGAGTTGGTCAACTTCGGCCACCGGAGAAGCCTGCCACGCTAGCCTCTGTGATCATGAGCGAGGTCTTGGGGGACGCCGAGCCGTCCCGCGACGGGGACGATTTCAAAAACGGCGATCTCGAAAACGGCGATCTCGAATACGGCGACGACGAGCCCACCGACGACTACGAGTACGACGACGGCCTTGACGCCGAACCCGGTGCCTTTCGTCAGGCGATCGCATCGGTATTCACACCGGCCGCGTTAGCCATCGGCGCGCTGACTGTGGCGACAATGACCCTGTTCGCGCCCCTGCCGAATTACCTGGCCACCCCGCTCGCGATCTCGCATCAACAGGACCCTCTCTACGGCGAGCGAGCCGTGGCGGTGTCGCAACTTGTCGCTGCGGCGATCGGGATCATCCTGGCCGTTCTCGCGATTCGCGGGACGCGCAACCTGGACGAAGGCATCGAAGGCAAGCGCCGCCTCCCGCTCATGCTCGCCGGGGCGGCGCTCGTGATCATGGCGGTCAGTGTCTTGCAGGCGATCGTCGGATTGATCGTGCTCGCCAACACTCACGTCCCCAACTTCGGGTAGGTCGCTAGGCTGGAACCACACGGGAGTCCGGCGCCACCGGGCTGAGAGGGCGGCTGACGCGGCCGCCGACCGTCGAACCTGCTCCGGGTCATGCCGGCGAAGGGAGTCAGCGGTGCACGAGCGAACGACCTCCGACGTCCTCCTCGTCGGCGGCGGCGTCATCGGCTTGTCGATCGCGTGGCGCGCGGCGCAGCGCGGCCTATCGGTCACGGTCGTCGACCCGAATCCCGGCGGCGGCGCGTCGCACTACGCCGCGGGCATGCTGGCACCGGTCACCGAGGTGCACTACGGCGAAGAGTCGCTGCTGGCGTTGAACCTCACGTCGGCTCGCCGCTACCCGTCGTTCGTCGAAGAACTCGAAGACAGTTCCGGGACGACGGTGGGCTACCGCCAGTGCGGCACGCTCGCGGTAGCCTTCGACGCCGATGACAGGGCCGCGCTCGACGACCTGCATCGCTACCAGGCGTCGCTCGGTTTGTCGTCGCAGCCATTGACCTCGCGCGAATGCCGCTTGCTCGAGCCGTTGCTGGCGCCAAGCGTGCGAGGTGGCTTGCTCGTCGAGGCCGACCACCAGGTCGACAACCGGCGACTCGTCGAGGCGTTGCTCATCGCATGCGCCGGCGCCGGAGTCGTCGTCGAACACGAGGCGGCTGGCGAGATCGTCGTCGATCGCGACGCGGTTGTCGGCGTCGACCACCGGCGTTCGCCGATGACCGTGCTTGCGGCGGGTTGTTGGAGTGGCGACCTGAAAGGCCTGCCGCCCGAGGTGTTGCCGCCGGTGCGACCGGTCAAGGGCCAGATCCTGAGGTTGACCGACGACGTGTCGCGTCCGCTGATCTCGCGAAACGTGCGCGCGGTGGTGCGCGGCCGGCCGATCTACCTGGTGCCGCGAGAAAACGGCGAGATCGTGCTCGGCGCGACGATGGAGGAACTCGGCTTCGACCAGACGGTCACGGTCGGCGCGACTTCGGAGCTGCTGTCAGACGCTCGGGAGCTGTTGCCCGGCGTCTCCGAGCTCGCACTCGTCGAAACCTCGGCGGGGCTTCGGCCAGGCTCCCCCGACAACGCTCCGATGCTCGGCCCGACAGCGCTGCCTGGCCTCGCAGTGGCCAGCGGCCACTACCGCAACGGAATTCTGCTCGCCCCGACGACGGCCGACATCCTCGCCGAGTTCCTCGCCGGCGCCGACATTTCCACCGAGTACGCGACTTTCGACCCTCGCCGATTCACGAAGGCAACCTGATGAAGCTCATCGTCAACGGTCAACCGCAAGAACACTCGGACGGCGTCACACTGGCCGGCGTCGTCGCGCAGTTGACCGCCGCGACAAGCGGAGTCGCGGTCGCGGTGAACGACGTCGTCGTGCCGCGCGGCGCCTGGTCGACGACGTCGTTGGCGGACGACGACAGCGTCGAAGTTTTGACCGCCGTGCAGGGAGGCTGACCAATGGACGACCCGTTCTTGCTCGCCGGAGAGACTTTC
>JAICYF010000248.1 GCA_025934355.1 Acidothermaceae bacterium | reverse complement strand
CGCATCGCGCGTCCGACCAAGTCGGCGCGGACGTTCCACTCCGGCGAGCCTGGCGCGGCGTCCGGACGGCAGCGCTTGCATGCGCGGAAACCCATCTCCTGGGCGGCGGCGGCGCTCGGAGCAAACACGACGTTCGATCGCTTCGGCGTGACCGCCGGGCAGCTCGGCCGGCAATAGATCCCCGTCGTGCGAACGCAGGTGAAGAACCAGCCGTCGAAGCGTGGATCTTTACTGGAAACCGCGGCGTACATAGCGTCGTCTGTCAACACGTCATCGAGCATGCCCGAGCCAATGGCGAAGAGCTAGCGGCTTTCGGACGCGTGGGCCGAGCGGCCGGCGCCCGATAATCACTGGATGCCAGACGTCTACGAGCTCGTCGTCACTTCGCGCCTCACGATCCCCGCGAGCGAGTTGAGTTGGCGGTTTTCGCGCAGCGGCGGCCCTGGCGGACAAGGTGTCAACACGACCGACAGCCGAGTCGAGCTGTCGTTTGATCTGGCCAACACCACAGCATTTCCGCCGCACCTGCGCGACCGCGCCCTAGCGCGCCTAGCCGATCGGGCAATCGAGGGTGTCATCACCGTTACGGCGTCCGAACGCCGTTCGCAGTTGCGGAACCGCGAGGCGGCCGCCAACCGCCTGGCGGCCTTGTTGCGGTCGGCGATCGCAGCGCCGCCAAAACCGCGACGGCCGACGTCGCCGTCAAGAGCTGCTGTCGAACGCCGGCTCACCGACAAGAAGGCCCAGGCCCAACGCAAGACGCAACGACGCCGGCCAGCTGGAGATTGGTAAGGCTTGCGTCGTCGCGGCCTGTGGGGTGATCCCGGGTTCGTAGCGCACGACGGGCGCGTTGTCGGCGAGCGGCCGATCCACGATCCGCACTACCAGCAACGTCGGCGCGGCCAGCGCAAAGCCGGCGAGCACCGACGTTACGGCCGGTAGCGTCCAGCCGCGATGACGGAGGGTCACGCCCTTATAGACGAACGTGCTCCCCGCATGGTTGCCCGACGATGCTTGGAAGATCCTTAGGGCTTCCGCTCGCGCGGCGGGCCAGGGCGGCTCGCGTCGTCCGCCCGCAGTTCTTCGTCCTTCATGCGCTGAGCCTTGCGCAGGTGCTTGTTCATCGAGCGGAACAAGAAGAAGACCACGACGGCAAGGATCAGGAACACCAACAGACCCCACGCGCCGTTCATGTTCTTGGGCGCGTCGGTGGACGACAGGGCCAGTACCACGCTCATGCGATCACACCTTCGCGCAATCCCGCGAACAGATCGTCCTCGGGTACCTTTGAGTCAACCAGAGATCTGGCGAGTTCGTAGTCTTCGGTCGGCCACGCCGCTTGTTGCACTGCTAGCGGGACGGCGAACCACGGACCTTCGGGGTCGACCTGGGTGCGGTGAGCGCGCAACGCGTCCTCGCGCACGCCAAAGTAGTCGGCGCACGGCACTCGTGTCGTGACCCGATGCGCATCGTCAGCCTGATCGACCCACTCTGCAAGTCGCTCGGTGTAAGGCGAGTCAAGCCCGCGGGCGAGCATCGCGTCGTGCAAAGCCTGGATACGGGCAAGGTGAAAAGTCCAGTGGTAGTAGAGCTTTAGCGGCTGCCATGGCTCGCCGGTGCCCGGATAACGGTCGGGATCGCCCGCGGCGTCAAATGCTTCGACCGACACCCGGTGGCACATCACATGGTCGGGATGCGGGTAACCACCGTTCTCATCGTAGGTGACCATCACGTGCGGGCGCTCGCGACGCACCAACTCCACGAGCGGCGCGGCCGCCACCTCCAGCGGCTGCAAGGCAAAACAGCCGTCCGGCAACGGGGGCAGCGGATCACCCTCCGGCAGGCCGGAGTCGACGAACCCGAGCCAGTGGTGCCGGACGCCGAGAACGCGCTCGGCCTCCTCCATTTCGGCTCGCCGGATGTTCGCGAGATCAGCAAGCACTTCGGGCCGATCCATCGCCGGATTGAGGATCGACCCACGCTCGCCACCCGTGAGCGTCACGACCAGCACGTCAACGCCCTCGGCGACGTAGCGAGCCATCGTCGCCGCGCCCTTGCTCGACTCGTCGTCCGGGTGCGCGTGCACGGCCATCATCCGCAGCCGCTCGGTCACGGGTTCGGTCACAGTTTCTTGCACCTGCCGCAGCATGAAGAATCCGACAAACATTCGCGGGCTATTGTTCCGGACGGGCTGCGCAGGTCCGCCGCGAGGCCCGACATCAATCGCCGACCGGTTGTAACCTTGATGTTCACCCTCCGACGGGTCATGCCGATCCGGAATCAGCGGTAATCGCCCCGACCGCTGTAATCAATGCGACGAGCACGAGGAGCATCGTGACCGAGAGCACCGCAAACGTCACCTGGTTAACCCAGGAGGCGTACGACCGGTTGACGGCCGAGTACGAGCATCTTTCGGGCCCAGCGCGCACCGAGATCGCGCAGAAGATCGAGTCTGCACGCGAAGAAGGCGATCTCAGGGAGAATGGCGGCTACCACGCGGCCAAAGAGGAGCAGGGCAAGATGGAGGCCCGCATCCGCCAGTTGCGGCAACTGCTCCAACACGCCAAGGTCGGCGAGGCGCCGCCCGACGACGGCATTGTCGAGCCTGGCATGGTCGTCACCGTCCGCTATGAGGGCGACGACGACACGATGACCTTCCTGCTCGGTTCACGAGAGGACGGCGGGAAGCCGATCGACGTCTACTCGCCCAGCTCCCCGCTCGGCGCGGCGCTCTTCGGCAAGAAAGTCGGCGAGACCGCCAGCTACACGCTGCCCAACGGCAACTCGATGACGGTCGCGATCGTCGACGCCAAGCCCTACACCGGCTGAGCTCTACACCGGCTGAGCTCTACACCGGCTGAGCTCTACACCGGCTGAGCCCTCGTGCCGGCCGAAGTGCCGGTCGCCCTCACCAGCGGCAAGGTTCGGTACGGCACGGGCGTCGACAACGCGATCACCGTCGACGTCCGCACGATGCCGTCGAAGTCGACCACTCGGTCGACGATGGCCTGCAGGTCGGCGTTCGACTTCGCGACGACCCGGCACAGCAGATCGCCGGGACCGGTGATGGTGTGCACCTCAAGCACCTCCGGGATCTCGGCCAGGTGGCGCTGAACGTCGCGCCCGCGGCCCTGCCGGATCTCGATCGTGGCGAACGCCGTCACCCCGTAGCCAAGCGCCGCCGGGTCGACATCGGGCCCGAACCCGCGCACCACGTGGCTGGCCAGCAGCCGGTCGAGCCGGGCCTGCGCGGTGCCACGCGCGACGCCGAGCCGGCGGGCGATCTCCTGCACGCCCATGCGCGGCTGGTCGTCCAGCAACTCCAGCAACCCGACGTCCAGAGAATCCATGCCCGCCTCACAACCGTCCGGCTGAGCAGATTGACCAGTCGGCACGTGGTTTCGTCGTCCGAACTGTACAGCTTGACCAGCCTTAGCGTGAACTATTGCCTAACGCGGGGTCGTCATCGGATCCTCGATAGAAGCACTGGACGACGGGAGCTCTGCGATGACCAGCACTGTTGAGCACGCCGCT
>JAICYF010000060.1 GCA_025934355.1 Acidothermaceae bacterium | reverse complement strand
GCAGGTGTTCACGCACGGCGCCGACCGCGCGTTCCTCGCCGCGGCGCTCATGCTCGCGGTGACCGTGGCACTCGTCGCGAGCATGCGGTCGGGCGGAGGCCGCGGCAGTGTGACCGCCGCCCGCGAGGCGTCGGCGGAGGCCGAGGCCGCCGCCGCGTGACGGCTCGGCATGATGGCGGCATGACTGAAAAGCGACACGTCGTCGTCACCGGTGGCAGCGGCAAACTCGGCAGGGCGGTTGTCGCCCACTTGGCAGAGCAGGGGTGGGACGTGGTCAATCTCGACCGCGTCCCACCCCCCACGCCGCAACCGATGTACGTGCGGGTCGACCTCACCAACCACGGCGAGGTCGCGAGCGCGTTGTCGGGGGTTGACGACCGATACTCGTCGATCGACGCGGTCGTTCACCTCGCGGCGATCCCCGCGCCTGGGCTCGCCAGCAACGCGGCGACGTTCCACAACAACATGCTCGCTACCTACAACGTGTTTTCCGCGGCGCGGGCGGGCGGGGTGACGAACATCGTGTGGGCGTCGAGCGAGACCGTGTTGGGCTTGCCGTTTGACACCCCACCGCCGTACGTGCCGGTAGACGAGGAGTATCCGGGCCGGCCGGAATCGACGTATTCGCTGGTGAAATTCCTCGAAGAGCACATGGCGCGGCAGCTGTGCCGGTGGGATCCGGCGTTGAAGATGATCGGCCTGCGCTTCTCGAACGTCATGGCCCCCGCCGACTACGCGGCTTTTCCGTCCTTCGACTCAGACGCGTCGCTGCGCAAGTGGAACCTATGGGGTTACATCGACGCGCGTGACGGCGCGCAGGCGGTGCGAAAGGCACTTGAATATGAGGCTCGCGGCTGCGAGGTTTTCGTGATCGCGAACGCCGACACGGTGATGTCACGGCCTAACTCTGAGCTGCTGAGTGAGGTTTTCCCGTCGGTCGAACAGCGTGCCGAGATCGGCGAGCACGACACGCTCTTGTCGATCGACAAGGCGCGACGACTGCTTGGCTACGAACCCGAGCACAGCTGGCGAACGGCCGATCTCGGCTAACGTGGGAAGGGTGTTCGACCCGCTCGCCGCGCTCGCGGACTACGTCTCGGGCGGCGATGTGCTGGTCTTAAGTGGCGCGGGGATCTCCACCGACTCGGGCATCCCCGACTACCGCGGCGCCAACGGTTCGCTGCGCCGCTACACGCCGATGACGTTCCAGACTTTTGTCTCGGACGACGCCGCGCGGCGGCGGTACTGGGCGCGCAGCCATATGGGTTGGCGGCGATTCGCCGCGGCCCGGCCGAACCTCGGGCACCATATGGTCGCTCGGCTGCAAGAACTCGGTCTGTTGTCGGGGATCATCACGCAGAACGTAGACGGGCTGCATCAAGCCGCCGGCGCCTTTGACGTGATTGATCTGCACGGTCGGCTCGACCGGGTGGTCTGCCTGTCGTGCCGGACTTTGCTGCCGCGCGCCGAACTCGACGTGATGCTGCATGGGGCGAACCCGTCGTTCGGCGCCGACGTCGTCGCGATGAACCCCGATGGTGACGCCGAAATCGCCGACCACGAGTTGGCGGGATTCAACGTCGTCTCATGCCGGGGATGTGCCGGCGTGCTGAAACCCGATGTCGTGTTTTTCGGAGAGAATGTGCCACGCCCGACCGTCGAGCATTGCTTTTCGCTGCTTTCACGCTCGCGGTTGTTGTTGGTGCTCGGCTCGTCGTTGACCGTGATGTCGGGGTACCGATTCGTGCGGCGTGCGGCCCGCGACGGCGTCCCGGTGGCGATCGTGAACCAAGGACCGACTCGTGGTGATGACGAGGCCGCGCTGCTCGTCGAGGCGCCGCTCGCCGAAGCGTTGACCGAGTTGCTCACCCAGCTACCGAACCGCGTCTCCCGGCCCGCCTATCTCGCCGACTGAAGGGTTTGCGCTGCCGAATTGGCACTTTTGACAGCGCAAACCCTTCACTCGACGTGCGGGCGGCGTGGCGGCGACGTGCGGGCGTGGGAGGCGAGACGCTCCGAGATTGGGCCGGGCGTAGGGTCGGGCCCATGGAGATTGGTGTCGCCACTTTCCCCACGCATGACTCGCTCGGCCCGGCACAGGTCGCTCGACTTGCCGAGGAGCACGGTTACGAGTCGCTGTTTTTCACCGACCACTCGCACATCCCCGCCAGCCGCGAGACTCCTTACGCGGGCGGCGTTCCGTTGCCCCGCAAGTACGTGCACACCCTCGACATGTTCGTGGCCATCACCGCCGCGGCCGTCGTCACCAGCAAAATCCGGGTGGGCAGCGGTGTGTGCCTGGTCATCGAGCGCGACCCGATCCAGACCGCGAAAGAAGTCGCGAGCATTGACCACCTCTCCGGAGGTCGATTTGAATTCGGCGTCGGCGCTGGATGGAACCGCGAGGAGATGGCCAATCACGGCACCGACCCGCGCCGCCGCATGGCCGTGCTCCGCGAGCGGGTCGAGGCGATGAAGCAGATCTGGACGCAGGACGAGGCTAGTTACCACGCTGAATTCGTCAACTTCGAGCGGATCTGGTCGTGGCCGAAACCACTGCAGCGGCCGCACCCACCCGTCCTGGTCGGCGGTGGCGGGCCAACAGTGTTTGACCGGGTGTTGGCATATGGCGACGCGTGGTTCCCGAACTACGCTCCCGACGTCATCGAGCGCGCGGCCGAGCTGCGCCGTCGGGCGGAGCGCCCGATTGACCTGATGGTGATGGGAATTCCTGCTGACCCGGCGATCATCGAGCAATTCGAGATCGCCGGATTCCGGCGCGTCGTCCACTGGCTTCCGTCGGCCGGCAAGTCGGTTGTCGAACGGGAGATGGACAGATTCGAAACGGCCGTTGACGAGGTGCACGGGCACTGAGATGAGGCTGGACGACGGTGAGACTCGACGGCGCTGAGGCGCGCCGCCGGTTTGCCGGTGCCCGAGTCGCGCGGCTCGCGTCGCTCGTCGACGCCGGACATCCGCACATCGTGCCGGTCGTGTTCGTCGTGATCGATCAGCACATCTACAGCGCCGTTGACGCGAAACCCAAGAGCACAAGCGCTTTGCGCCGGCTTGACAACATCCGCGTCAACCCAGCCGTGAGCCTGCTCACCGATCATTACGCGGACGACGACTGGGAGGCGTTGTGGTGGTCCCGCGCTGACGGCGACGCCCGCGTGATCGGCGTCGATGAAACTGAGGGTGTGGCCGCCGTCGACGCCTTGGTTGAGCGGTATTCGCAGTACCGCGAGTGGCGGCCCGACGGTCCGGTGCTCGCGGTCGCCGTCCGAAAATGGAGCGGTTGGTCGGCTAGCCAGTCACCCTGAGAGCGGTTTCGGGGATTACCCGGAGGCGATTGCGGCCATCCAGATGGCATGCTTGTCCGCGTGGACGGGGCGGCTCATCACAACGGCACAAATTCGACGGCGACCGCGGTTGCGGCCGCTGACGATTTCGCGTTGTTGCCGCCAGATCCGCTGGCGCGTCGGAGTCTGGTCGAGCGGGCCAAAGCTGTCGCTTTGTTCTTGAGCGATCACGCGTGGCTGGTGACGCTTTCGCTCGCCACTGTCGTCGCGCTGGTCGGGTTCCGCGGTGGCGACTTCCCGGCGCAGGACTATCGCGCGTGGGTGTTCAAGACGCATGGGTTCTTGATCTGGGACGTCAACTGGTACGGCGGTCATGCTGACCTCGGCTACAGCGTCCTCGCCCCGGTGGTCGGCGCCGTCTTGGGTACTGTGCCCACGATTGCCCTCGCCTGCGTGCTCTCAACCATCCTGTTCGGTCGGCTCGTGGGCCGTTCGAGCAGCTGGGCGTGCGTCGTGGCCCGGTTGTGGTTCTCGGTGTTCGTCGTCGGCGACCTCATCGTCGGGCGCGCGCCGTTCGCTTGCTCGGTCACCTTCGCTCTCGCCGCCGTGTTGATGGTGCGGCACGACGACCGTTGGCTCGCGCTGATCGCGGCGGTCATCACGTCGTTGTTCAGTCCGCTTGGCGCGTTGTTTCTCTTGCTCGTCGCCGCGGCGTGGTTGCCGTCGATTGGCTGGCGTAGGGCGATGCCGTTCGCCGGCACGCTCGTCGGGCTCGCGGTGGCCGCACTGCTCGGTGACGGCGGCCGCTTCCCATTTCCTTGGATCACCTTCGTCGGCCAGCTGGCGATCGTCGGCGTCGGGCTGGTCGTGGCGCCGAGGCATGAGCGAAATGTGCGCCGTGCCTTGTGGATTTACGGCATCTTCTGCGTTGGCCTCTTCCTGGTGCCCAACCCGGTCGGCGGTAACATGGCGCGTTTCGCCGGGATCGTGATCGGTCCGGCTGCGGCGTTCTTCTTGCTGCGCAACAGCAGGGTGCGCGGGTTCGCGCTAGTAGCGCTACCGCTGTTCGCTTTTCAGTTGCAGCCCATCGTCGGTGCGGTCACCTCGGCTGCGGGTGACCTTTCGACGAAGCCGTTCTACTACCAGGGAGTCACCCGTTTCCTTGCCGCGCACCAGCAGGCGCCGGGCAAGGTCGAGATCCCGTTCACGAAAGACCACTGGGAGGCGACGTACGTCGCCGAGAAGGTGCCGCTGGCCCGCGGTTGGGATCGGCAAGTCGACCTTTCGCGTAACGCGGTGCTGTACTCGCCGCTGACGCCGACCGCGTACGAGCAGTGGCTGCACGACAATGCGGTGCGCTACGTGGCGCTCCCCGACGCGCCGCTAGACGAAGGCGGTCAGGCCGAGGCTGAAATCTTGCGTCATCCGCCTAGCTGGCTGCAGCAGGTTTACGCCGACCAGCACTGGAAGATTTGGAAGGTCGCCAACCCGACGCCGATGGCGACGGGAGCCGACGCGATGAGTCAACTCGCGCACAACGGGTTCACCCTGATCGGAACGCACTTGGGCGTCACCACTGTGCGGTTGCGCTGGTCGTCGTCGTGGCGCGTTACCAGCGGCGACGCGTGTTTGGCCGAGGCGCCAGGTGGCTGGACCAACGTTGTCACGTTCCAGGCTGGCGAGACGACGGTGAGCGCGCAGCTGTCATTGGGCGACAACGACCAATGCACCGACGAGCAGCTGGCACAGGCAGGCGCGCCGAAAGCGCCATCGCACTCGTTCCCGTGAATCGTGGCCGCGCTCCGCTACAGCGCGGCGGTCACGGCAGCCCAGGTTTGAGGGATCGCGCCTAATCCCTCGCCGGTGTCGGGATTCCAGTACTCCGCGAAACCCGAACGCAGGGCGCCGCGCTTCGTCGCATTCGTCAGCTCGTCGGCCAGCTCGGTCATGCCGCAGCGCCTCGCGGCCAGCACGGTCAGGTAGTTGAGTTGCGGCCACGCGGGACCGCGCCAGTACGCGTCAGCCCGGTACGCAGGTTCGCTGGCGGGTGTGAACCTCGGGCCATACGCCGCGGCGAAAAGCGCCGGATCGGTCAGCTGGCTCAGAGCGGTCACGGCGTGACCGCTGTTGTCGACGCACAAAGCAGGCAACACCGCGTCGCTGGTCGGCGTCCGCGAACTGTCGACGGGTCCGACGAGGACGACGTCAGCCCACTGCCCGATCGCGTCGTCCCACGCGCGTTCGTCCAGCGTTTCCATCAACGAGACGCCGCGAGTTCGCCATTCGTCGTCACCGGTGAGGCTGGCCAATGTGATGGCCGCGTCGGCCGCTATCGCGTTGAAACTGGCTGGGGCCACGACGAATTCGGAGTTGTCGACGGCGACTCCGTCGTCCGAGAACACGGTGGTCGCAAGCAGATGGCGATCGACTCTCGACCATCGTCTGCGCTGCCACGACGTTGAGCCGACCCAGGCGTCCCACCGCGGCGAGTCATCGGTTCCGGCCTCCCAGGGATGCACGATCACCAGCAGGCCGTCCCGCATCCTCAGCCGCCACAACGCGTCGAGCGCGCGGCTCGCATGCTCGATCAGTTTGTCGGACGACGTGAGCCCCGCCGCGCGTGCTGCCGCGATAGCCCGAACGTGCACCGGTGGCTGAGTGAATGAGGAGACCGTGGCCAGTGGGCCGCGTTTGTACGTGCGTCGGCCGTAGCGCATGTGCGGCAGGAACCCATTCGCGAACTGGCCCTCAAAGACGGCGGCAAGTTCGTCAACCGCCCGTTCGTCACCGAACGCCGACCACGCGATCGAATGAAAGCAGGAGTCCCACAGCCACAAATGCGGGTACGCGCGGCGATGCGGTCGGCAGTATCCCAGCGCCTGTTGCCACGCTTGTTCGAGCACGCGCCACGCGCCTGCGCGCACGCGCGCGTCAAGGTCGGTTGCGCCGTCCATGATCGAAGGCTATGCGGTCGGAAATGAGAGAGTTGACTGGTGCCCGTTTCGCTTGCCGAGTTACGTTCGCGCGTCGACGCGCTGCCGTTGCGCGAACGGCGGCCGCTGCATCGTCGGCTCAGCGGGTTGGGCCGTCGAGCCGGCGGCGGCATCACTCCCGCCGCTGTTGACGCGATTCTGGCCGATGTCGAGCGGGCCGAGTCGGCGCTAGCGCGCCGGGCCGCGATGGTTCCTCCGGTGAAATATCCAGCCGGGCTGCCGATTGTCGATCGCAAGGATGAGATCGCGGCTGCGATCCGCGATCACCAAGTGGTGATCGTCGCTGGCGAGACCGGGTCGGGGAAGACCACCCAATTGCCGAAGATCTGCCTTGAGTTAGGGCGTGGCGTGCGTGGCGCCATCGGGCACACCCAGCCGCGCCGCATCGCCGCGCGCGCCGTCGCTGAGCGAATCGCCACCGAACTCGAGACGCCAATTGGCGGCGCCGTCGGCTACAAGGTGCGGTTCACCGACCGCGCGCAGGCAGACACCTTCGTCAAGGTGATGACCGACGGCATCTTGCTCGCCGAGTTGCAACGAGACCGCCTGCTGAGCGGTTACGACACGATCATCGTCGACGAGGCGCATGAACGCAGCCTCAACATCGACTTCATCCTCGGCTACCTCAAACAACTGTTGCCGCGGCGACCCGACCTGAAGGTCATCGTCACCTCGGCGACGATCGACCCGCAGCGGTTCGCCGAGCACTTCGAAAATGCGCCCGTCATCGAGGTGTCAGGCCGGATGTATCCGGTCGACGTGCGATACCGGCCGTTGGTTGAGGCGATCGACGACGACGATCAGGACGACGAGAGCAGCGAACCCCGCGACCAGATCACCGCCATCTGCGAGGCGGTCGATGAGCTTTGCCACGAGGGCCCGGGCGACATCTTGGTTTTCCTCAGTGGCGAACGGGAAATTCGCGACACCGCGGAGGCGTTGGGCAAACGTGAGATGCGTGACGTCGAGGTCCTTCCGTTGTACGCCCGGCTTTCGGCGTCCGAACAACATCGCGTTTTCGAACAGCACGCCGGACGGCGAATCGTGCTCGCGACGAATGTCGCGGAGACCTCCCTGACGGTTCCGGGTATCAGGTATGTCGTCGACCCGGGCACCGCGCGCATTTCGCGCTACAGCCACCGCACGAAGGTGCAGCGGTTACCGATCGAGCCGATCTCGCAAGCGTCGGCGAAGCAGCGGGCAGGCCGATGCGGTCGGGTCGAGGCGGGCGTGTGCATTCGGCTGTATTCCGAGCAGGACCTCATCGGCAGGCCGGAGTTCACCGACCCGGAGATCCTGCGCACGAACTTGGCGGCGGTCATCTTGCAGATGGCGGCGCTCGGCCTCGGCGACGTCGCGGCGTTTCCGTTCGTCGAGCCGCCCGATCGGCGCAACATCAAAGACGGTCTGGCGCTGCTGCACGAACTCGGGGCGATCGAGCAGACGGCTGGTTCGCCGCGACTCACCGCTGTCGGCCGCCAGTTAGCGGCGCTACCCGTCGACCCGCGTATCGCGCGGATGATCGTGCACGCAGACTCGCTCGGCTGCGTGCGCGAAACCATCGTCGTCGCCGCCGCGCTGTCGATTGTCGACCCTCGCGAGCGGCCGCTCGACGCCCAGCAAGCGGCTGACCAACAGCACGCCCGGTTCGCCGATCCGGAGTCCGATTTCCTCAGCTACCTCAAGTTGTGGGAGTACCTGCGGGAGAAGCAGGACGAGCTGTCCTCGAGCAAGTTCCGTCGGATGTGCCGCAAGGAATTTCTCAACTACCTGCGGGTGCGCGAGTGGCAAGACTTGGTCGCGCAGCTGCGGCAGGTCGCTCGCTCAATCGGAATCCACGTCAACGACACCGCCGCGCCGCCAATGGCGGTGCACCAGGCGCTGCTCAGCGGCCTGCTTTCACACATCGGTTTGCGTGACGCTGAGAAGCGCGACTACCTAGCCGCGCGGGGTTCGCATTTCGCGGTGTTCCCAGGCTCCGCGCTGTTCAAGAAGCAGCCGCGTTGGGTGATGGCCGCCGAGCTTGTCGAGACCACCCGGTTGTGGGGGCGGGTGTGCGCGCGCATCGAACCCGAATGGGTGGAGCCACTCGCCGCGCATCTCGTCAAACGCTGCTACAGCGAACCGCACTGGGACGCTCGGCGCGGCGCCGTGATGGCCGTCGAAAAGGTGCTGCTGTACGGAATCCCGATCGTCGCGGCACGCCGAGTCGGGTATGCGCGCGTCGATCCCCAGCTGTCTCGCGAGCTGTTCATTCGGCATGCCCTGGTGGAGGACGATTGGCAGGCCCGGCACGCGTTTCTCGCCGACAACCGGGCGACCATCGACGAACTCGCCACGCTCGAACGCCGCGTGCGTCGCCGCGACCTGGTCGTCGACGACGAGGCGATGTTCGAGCTCTACGACAAGCGAGTGCCGCCAGACGTCGTCTCCGCGCGACACTTCGACAGCTGGTGGAAGAAGGCCCGGAAGCGAGACCCAGGCCTGCTCACCTTCGGCAGGGACGAATTGCTGACACCCGCGGCGCAAACCCTCGACTTGCGAGGGTTTCCTGCTGTTTGGCGACAGGGTGAGTTTTCGTTCGAGCTGACGTACGCGTTCGAACCTGGTGACGACGGCGACGGCATCACCGCCCACATCCCGGTCGCCGTCTTGAACCAGGTGCTCGACGGCGACTTCAGCTGGCAAATTTCCGGCTGGCGCGAGGAACTGGTCGTCGCGCTGATTCGATCGTTGCCCAAGCCACTGCGGCGGCATTTCGTACCGGCGCCCGACGTCGCGCGTCATCTTGACCTACGGCCAACGGCCGACCAGTCGCTGGAAGCCGCTTTGGCCAACGCGCTGTGGCGGCATGCGGGCGTCGAGGTCCGTGCGGACGACTTCGACATCGACCGAGTGCCCCCGCACTTGCGGATGCGCTTCCAGATCGAGTCGGACGACGGACAGCCGCTCGCAGCAGGCCGCGATCTCGACGCGCTGCGCCAACGGCTTACCGGATCGATGAGGCAGGCCATCAGCGCCGCGTCGTCCGATATTGAAAAGAACGGCTTACGGGCATGGGAGTTCGGCAGGTTGCCCGAGCTGGTGGAGCAGGCCCGTGGCGGGCTTCGGGTGCGCGGGTATCCCGCGTTGGTCGATCAGGAGAATGCCGTCGGAGTACGGGTGTTCGAGACGGCCGCGGAGGCGGAATCCGCGATGCGGCAAGGGCTTCGGAGATTGTTGCTGCTGAACGTGGCGTCGCCCGCAAAGGCGTTGCAGCGGCAGCTGCCCAACCAGACCAAGCTCGCGCTCAGTCGCAACGCGCCGGGCGGTGTCAGCGACTTGCTCGACGACTGCCTGCGTTGTGCAACGGACGCGGTCGTCTCAGATTTCGGCGAGTTGCCGCGCGATGAGGAGACGTTCAACCGGCTTCTTGACCACGTGCGAGCGCGGCTGCCCGACACGCTCGCGAGGGTGGTGACGGTGGTCGTCGACGTCCTGACGGCCGCGCATCAGGTGGAGGCGGCGCTCAAGGCGGTGGTGGCCAGCGATCCGCAACTGCTGCCTGCGCTCGTCGATATGCGCGACCAGCTAGACGACCTGGTGCACAAAGGGTTCGCCACCGAGTCCGGAGCGGACCGGTTGCGCGAGTTGCCGCGCTACCTGTCAGCTATCGGTCGACGGCTGGAGAGGTTGCCGGGCGACCCGAACCGCGACCGCGCCCGGATGTGGGAGGTCGAGCAGGCCCGGGGGACGCTGCGCGACGCGGAGCGCCGTGGCGACGTCGAGCCAGGCAGGTTGGTGGAGGCGCGCTGGCTGATCGAGGAGCTGCGGGTCAGCCTGTTCGCGCAGGCGCTCGGCACCGCGCAGCCGGTGTCGGTGCAGCGGATCGCGCGTCTCCTGGCGCCTTAGGCGCGCGGAAGAGGCGCCTTAGGCGCTGCAGCGGGCCTGCGTCGTCCGGGAACTAGGCACTCGCCCGATGCTGCCTGCTACCTCAGGCACCGAACCTGAATGTGCGGCCGGAGATCGGCCGCGACGATGGAGGTGCGAGATGCAGGACTACATGACCGCCGCCGTGACGGCCCGGCAGGCCGAGCTGCGCAAGGGCGCTGGCCGCCGCCGGGTCCGCCGGTCCCGGCCGGTGATCGATCTTGACGCCCGCCCGGCCGCCGCGGAGCCTGTCGAGCAAGCCGCCAAAGAACTCACACTCGCCTGCACACGATGAGCGCTAGCGTGGCCGACGTGGCGGTAGTGCGCGGCGGATTGAGCGCGGTCATGGTCGGCCGGGCGGCGGAATTGCGCCGCCTGCAGGCCATGGCTGTCGGTCTGGTCGAGCCGCGCGTCGCGCTGATCAGCGGCGAGGCGGGCGTCGGCAAGAGCCGGCTCGCCCGCGAGTTCGTAGCGACTTTGGACGACGCGCCTGTGCTCGTAGGCCACGCCGAGCCGGGGGAGCTGGGGCGCCCGTTCCACGTCGTCCAAAGCGCTTTGCAGTCGGTCGTCGCCGGGTGGACGTCCATACCGCCGGTGCTCGAGTCGCGAGCCGCCGCGTTGCGGGTGTTCCTCGCCCCGGTGGCGCCCGGCCTCGTCGACGTGTCAGCCGAGACTCCGACCCGCGTTGTCGGCGAGGAGAACGTCGCGGCCGCCGTCGAGCTCGTCCGGTGCGTCCTCGACGGCCGACCAGGAGTGCTCGTCGCCGAAGACCTGCATTGGGCGGACGCCGAAAGCCTGCTGCTGATCAGCCGGCTCGCCACCACGCCCGACTTGCCGCTACTCGTGGTCGGCACCTTCCGCCCGGCGGTGGCGGAGGGCCGTCGGCTCGCCGACATGCTCGACCGCGTCGCCCGTCAGCGGATGGTCGAGCAAATCGAGCTGCGGCCGCTCACCGAGGGCCAGGTCGCCGAGTGGCTCGGCGCCGTGTACAACGAGCCGGTGCCGTACCGGCTCGCGAACGACCTCACGAGGCGCACCTCGGGCAACCCGTTCTTCCTGGAGGAGTTGGTCGCCTCTGCGCCGGGCGCGACCCTCGACGAGCTGTGCGGTCTGCCGCTGCCGGTGAGCGTCAGCGAGGCGGTGTTGAGGCACTTCGAAGACCTCGCCGCCGGGCAGCGCCGGATTGCCGACGCGGCCGCGGTGCTCGGCAGGCGGATCCCTTTCGACCTGCTCGCCGCGGTGACCGGCGCCGGTGAGGACGAGCTGATCGACGCGATGCGGGTCCTGGTCGACCGCGGTCTGGTGGTCGAGGTCGAGCCGGACGTCTTCTCGTTCCGCCACGCGTTGACCCGTGAGGCGGTCAGACAGCGGCTGCTTGGGCGGCAGCGCCGACGGCTGCACGAGAAGGCGTACGCCGCGCTGCTCGAGGGGAGCAGCGACGATTGGGGGGCGCTTGCGCTCCACGCCGCCGGCGCGCACCTCTGGGACGAGCTCATCGAGGCCGCCCGCCGCGGGGCCGACGTGCACCTGCGCACCGGGTCGACCTACGAGGCGCTGCGGCTCGCTGAACTCGGGTTGACCGAGTCGGAGGCAGACCCGGAGTTGCTGTCGCTTGCCACCCGCGCGGCATGGGCGTGCGGGCTCACCGACACCGCGCTCGAGCACGCAACCCAGCTCGTCGCTTTGGCCGAGGCCGCCGGCGACGACGGGCAGCTGAGCCGGGCACTTCGCGCCGTCTCGCGACTGCGCTGGGAGAAAGGCGACATCGAGGGCCGCGACGTGGTCATCGACCGGTTGCTCAAACTCGCCAAGGTTTTGCCGGACGACGCGGACCTTGCCGCCGTGTACGGACATCTGGCAGAGGTGCGGATGCTGGGTGGCGAACCCGCGGAGGCGGTCGAGTGGGCTGACCGCGCGATCGCACTGATCAACGCTGGCGCCGACGATCCCGCGTCGTCCGCCTTGCCTGCGGCGCTGGTCAACAAGGGTTCCGCGCTGATTGACATGGTCGGCCACTTCGACGAGGGCGCGCAGCTACTTGTCGAGGCCATCGATGTCGCGGTCGAGCGCGGCGATGTGCTCAGCGCGCTGCGCGGCTCGAACAACCTGGTGCAGGGCGTGCTGGTGCGCTGGCCGGCCGAGAAGGTCTGGCCGTTCGTGGAACGGGCGCAGGAGCTGACCCGGCGTTTTGGCTGGCACGACTGGAACGTGGCCGAACTCGGAACGGCCTACCAATCCGAGGTCATTGGGGATCTGCCGAAGGCAATCGCGATGCTCGACGAGGCGCTTAGTGATCCGCTCGGCGATCGATCGACCAAGCGGGCGTGGGTGTTGGGGGAGCGCGCGTGGCTGGCGCTCGAAGCCGGGGAACCCGAAGCCGAAGCCTTGTTCAACGAAGTGCGCGCCGCCAAAGCTTCTTCGATGAAGCACCAGCATCGGCAATGGATCAGCACCCTCGAGATCGACCTCGCCGCGTCGCTCGGCGACACCGAGCGGGCCGCGGCGGTGCTCGACCGAGTCGCTGCCGACGCTGGTGGCGGCGTCGAGCAGTGCGTGTTGCTCGCCGGAAGTTGGGGTGGCGCCTTGGTTGGCGCCCTGCGCGCCGGCGTCGCGCCCGACCGGGTGGCCGAGGTGTTCGAAATCGTGAAGGCAAGCGATCAACGCTCGGCTCGCGACGAGGACGAGGCGTGGATCGCGCACGTGGGCGCCGCGCTGTCGGCCGCGCGTGGCGATCATGCGCGCGCTGTCGAGCTGTATCGCGCGACCCTGAGCCAGCCACCGCGACGTCCCGGTGTGCCGGTGCAGGCTGACGTGCAAATCGGCCTCGCGCGGTCGTTGCTCGCTCTCGGCGACGTCGAGGCTGCCCGGAACTGTGTCGACGAGGCGGCGCGGCTCCTGCGCCGCTGGAAAGGCTGGCGTGTCGAGGAATTATCTGCCTTGCAGAACCGGTTGGCGGGCGGCGCAGCGCGCGTCGCAACCGGGGAGTTGACCGCGCGTGAGCGCGACGTCGCGGTGTTGGTCGCGCAGGGGATGAGCAACGGCGAGATCGGCCGCAAGCTTTTCATCTCGACAAAGACAGCCTCGGTTCATGTGTCGAATATCCTTGCGAAGCTGCACATGTCGTCGCGCTCGCAGATCGCGGCCTGGGTGTCTTCGGAGGGCTTGAACTGATGAGCATCACCGGCGTCGAGCGCGTCGACCCGCCACTCACTGCTGACGAGCTCGCGACGCTGGTCGGATTCCTTGAGTACCACCGGAAGACCTTGCTGGTGAAGTGCGCCGACCTCACCGACGAGCAGTTGCGGCGACGCGCAGTCCCGCCGTCCACTTTGTCGTTGCTCGGGCTCGTGCGGCACCTGTCGGAAGTTGAGCGCGGCTGGTTTCAGCGTGGCGTGCTCGGCCTCGACGTCCCGCCGTTGTACTGGAGCGAGTCGAACCGCGACGGCGATTTCGACGATGTCGACGATGCCGACGTGCCGGGCGCATTCGTCGAGTTCGAACGTGAGTGCGCGCGGTCGCGCGAAATCTTGGCAACGCGCTCGCTTGACGACACGTTTGTCAAGCGCCGGGAGGCGATCTCCATTCGTTGGTTGCTGGTGCATCTCATCGAGGAGTACGCGCGGCACAACGGGCACGCCGATCTCCTGCGCGAGGTGATCGACGGCGTCACGGGGGAGTAGTCGTCAACAGCGCGTTGAGCACCTTCAGATCGGCGCCGTGCGACGCTGCGGCTAACGCCCCGAGTTGCACGTTTATCTCGGTGACCTCGGCTTTTTTCCTGTCCCAGATGGCGTGATGCCAGGGCAGGATCGTGGTGTTCTCCAGGGCGTCGCGAGCGTGCCGCAGTCTCGCCTCTTGATCGGCGGCCTCGTTGTCTATCAGCTGCGCGAGCCCGGCGCGCACAGTCGCGGACGACGACGACACAAGTAGCGGCATGGTGTATTGCCGCGTCGATAAGACGGCGGCGCGTGCCGCCGCAGCGGTGGCTTGGGCGTCTGCCGTACGCGAAGAGAGCAAGCGGGACTCGTGTTGCCGTAGTTGGGAGTCGGTCCAGCGGCTGGCGAGCACGACGACGATCGCGATGACGACGGCGACCAGCGGCCAACGGCGGCGCCGTCGTCCGGGCTCCTCGATGACGTCTTGCTGAGCCGCGCTCACCCCTTCATAGTCGCGCGACTGCGGCGGATTTTCCTACGGCGCAGTGGCTTTAAGAGCGGCCGCCGATTGGCTGAAGACACTGTCACTGACCGAGACCGTGCCACCGAACAGCCAGGCGGACGACGCGGAGGGCGCCGCGGTCTGGGTCAAATAGTTCGAGGTGCCGGCGGGAAGGGCGCCTGTGCTTGGCACCAGCAGGATGGGTCCGCCATGGTTAGCGGTGACCGCGCCACCGGACAGCGCGTCGGGGAAGTTCATTCCGCTCGCAAGTCCGACCGACAGCGGCGCGTTGAAGAACCTGGTGGCGACCATGACCGACGTGGCGAATCGGTCGGCGCCGACGAAGGGCGTGGCGCCGGGGTCGGCCTTGGCGGCCGGCCCACCGACCGCGTAACGCACCGACGGATGCGCGGATAGGTAGGCGGCAGTCGCGGCTGATTGCGTGCTTCCGCTGGTGAGCAGCACCGCCGCGCCCTGCTGCGCGGCGGCCGATCCCGCTGACAGCGCGTCCGGGAAATTGGTGCCATCGGCCTCAAAGACCGTCGTCGGATTGTTCAGAGCGCCCGCGACCGCCACCGCGGTGGCGTACCGGTCCGGGCCGGCAAGCCGGGTGACCGAATAACCCATGCTGGTAAGGGCGTTTTCCACGCTGGCGCTGATCGCGCTGGGGCCGCCGAGCAGGTAGATCGTGTCACCGAGTGGCAGCACGCGGCTCAACTCGTCGACCGTCGCCGTCGGCAGACCCGCTGTGTTGGTGAGCAGCAATGGCCCGCCTTCGGTCGCCGCAAGTGGCGTGCCCGACAGCGCGTCGGCGAACGAGTCGGCCCGGGCTAGGACGGCGACGCGGGCGCTGTCGGCCTTCGGAAAGGCTGCTTGCGATGCGGCGGCGCTCGTGGCGATGCGGTCAGGTCCGGAAACTCGGGTCAAGTCGGGGTGTCCGAACGCGCCACCGCCTCCGCCTCCGCCGCCACCCCCGACGCCGCTAGTCGACGTGACGGTCACCGAAGGGCTGGCCGTGATCGCGGCGCTTGCCGTGCCGCCGTTGTTAGCCATCTTCGTGGTGAACGTCGTCGTCCCTGGATTCGACGGTGCCGTGGCCTTCGAGCCGCCGCTGCTGGTGTCGCCATACACGATTGTTAACTTCTGGCTGGCCGCCAAACTGACGTCGTCGACGACGATTGTCGGAGTGCCAGAGGTATCGATCGTCACCGTGTTAGCGCCGCTGCCGCCGGTGACGCTGACGTTGCCGGGGCCGGGCGTTGACGGCACGGGGGCAGACCAGGTTGTCGGGATGGCCACGCTCACTTCGCCACTGGTGACGGTGCCGCCGGTCGGCGGCGTATAGGTGAACGTCAGTGTCTGGAACGAGCCGGTGGTTACTGACAACGGCGTCACGGTCATCGTCCCGCTGCCGTCAGCTGCGGCCCCGTTGACCTGAACCGTGGGTGATGTCGCGAGCGGCGTCAAAGTCCCGCCAGGGTCGGATTTTTGGCTCGTCGTGAAGGAAAACGGCTGCCCGTTCGCTGGCGCTGTCGCCTGGAGACCACCGTTCGCGGTGTCGCCATAGGTAATTAGCAACGCGCCGCTGGGGCTAAGTGAAACGCCCGACACGGCGATCGTCCATGG
>JAICYF010000056.1 GCA_025934355.1 Acidothermaceae bacterium | reverse complement strand
CGACGAGGCCGCTCGACGGGTGGGGCCGTCGCTGTCGCTGCAGGGCAACCTCGACCCGGCGGTGCTGCTCGCCGACGCATCGACCGTCGAGCGCGAGGTCCGCCGGGTGCTGAGCGAGGGCCGGGCGGCGCGGGGCCGCCGCGAGCACCTCCCACGGGGCGAAAACCGTTGCTGGGTCGAGATTCCCCTGCACTGCGCGTGGCCCGACCCGCTGCGCCGCCAGGTCGAGCGGCACCCGCCAGTCAACGCCCACGACGTCGGCGCCCGCCTCGGCCATCGACTCGAGCAGTTCGCCGGTGCCGACGCCAAAGTGAACGCGCGGCACGTTCATGTCGGCGACCGCGGCCATCGCTTTTGCGCTGTGCGGCAAGACAAACGCGCGATAGTCGTCGACCGACAGCGCGCCCGCCCACGAGTCGAACAGCTGCACCGCGCTGGCGCCCGCCAGCACCTGCACACGCAAGAAGGCGCCGGCGATTCGGGCCAGCCGGTCGAGCAGCGCATGCCACACGTCGGGCCGTGAGTACATCAACGTCTTGGTTTTCAGATGGTCGCGCGACGGCCCGCCCTCGATCAGATAACTCGCGAGCGTGAATGGCGCGCCGGAGAACCCGATCAGCGGCGTGCCGCCCAACTCCCCCACCAGCAACCGCACCGCCTCTGTCACGTATGCGACGTCGTCCGGCGACAAGGCGCGCAGCGCCTCGACGTCCGAGATCGACGCGATCGGCGACGCGACGACCGGGCCCACGCCCGGCACGATGTCGAGGTCGACGCCGATCGCCTTCAATGGGACAACGATGTCGCTGAACAAGACAGCCGCGTCGACGCCGTAGCGACGCACCGGTTGGAGCGTCAACTCGCAGACCAACTCGGGCGTGGAACAGGCTTGCAGCATGGGGATCCCGTCACGCGCGGCGCGGTACTCGGGCAACGCCCTGCCGGCCTGACGCATGAACCACACTGGCGGGTGAGGCGTCGACAATCCACGGCACGCGCGGATGAACAAGCTCTCGGACGACGTGCTGGCGGGTTCGACGGTCACGTCGTCATGCTTTCATGGCGCTGGCGTGGCTGCCTCGACGCCGACGACGACGATCGCGATGTCATCGCGGGGATAGTCACCCTGGAACGCGAGCACGTCGTCCAAAACGCCGTCGACGATCGATTGGGCGGCGCCGCGATTTGCTGCGACCGCTGCCTCGAGTCGCGCCTCTCCGAAGAACTCCCGCCCTCGACGTCCTTCGGTCACACCGTCCGTGAAAAGCACCAAACTCTCGCCGGGCTTGAACGTTACCGCGGTGTCGACGACCGCCGGATCGTCAACGACGCCGAGCAGCGTTCCCGGCTCCCCAAATGCGGACAAGTCCTTCTGGCTTCGGACGAGCAACGGTGGCGCGTGGCCACCGCAACTGACGATCGCGTGCCAGACGTTGTCAATTCGCCGTAGGAACAGGACGACGGACGTGCAGAACCGATCGACGTCACCTTGCAAGAGCACGGTGTTCAAGACGCGTAACACCTCTGACGGCCGGCCCGCCCGCACCGCGGCCGCCCGGATCGTGTGCCGAGCCAATGCCGCCACCACTGCGGCCTGCACGCCCTTGCCACGCACGTCACCAAGACCGATCACCCAGCTGCCGTCTGAAAGTTCAAAGATGTCGTAGAAGTCGCCGCCGACCTCATCACCCGTGCCAGCCGGGCGATACGCGGCGGCGATGTCGAGTCCTGGGATCTGCGGCGGCGCCGGCGGGATCAATGTCTTCTGCAAGGTGCGTGCCAAGTCGGTCGCGTGCGCCTCGGACTCCTCCGCCCGGCGCTTTGCCTGCAGGAGCTCGCGCTCATACGCGCGCCGTTCGGTAGCGTCGAAAACGGCGGTGCGCACGACGGCCGGCGCTCCGTCGTCAAGACGCTCGAGCACGGAGTTGACCAGCACCGGGAGTCGACCACCATCCGCCTGCACAAGCTCGAGGGCGATTTCCCGCGCGTGACCCTGGAGCTGCAGCATCGGCGCGTAATGCGTCTCGTGATAGATGCGGCCGCCGACGGTGAGCAAATCGGCGAATGTCCGTCGCCCGACGAGGTCGTCCCGGGTGTAACCGGTCAAGGCGAGAAACGTCTGGTTGACCTTGACGATGAGCCCATCCGGTGTCGTCGACAGGTAGCCGCACGGCGCCTGCTCGTACAGCTTCTCGGCGTTGTCATCAAGCAGCGCCGCGTAAAAGCTCTCGCGCGCTACATTTCTTTGCACATCGGTGGCCACCGGCTCACTCGGCCACAAACGCGGCGATCGCGGCCGCGGTCGCGTCCGGAGCGCTCAGGTTCGGACAGTGGCCAGTGGCGTCAAGCATGACGAGTGACGCATTCGGCATCGAGTCGCGAACGTACTGGCCAACCGCGACGGGCGCGATCGCGTCGTTGCTGCATTGCAGCACAAGCGTCGGTGTTTTAATTCTCGGCAGGTCGGCGCGGTTGTCGGATCTGAAAGTCACGCGGGCGAACCGGCGAGCGATGTCAGGGTCCGTGCGGCAGAAGCTTTCGGTCAGCTCGGCCCCAAGCTGCGGCCGATCAGGATTGCCCATGATGACCGGCGCCATGACACTCGACCAGCCAAGGTAATTGCTCTCGAGCGAGTCGAGCAGCTCGTCGATGTCGTCGTCGGTGAAGCCACCGACGTAGTCGGCGTCGTTGATGTAACGCGGCGACGGGCCGACGAACACTAACTTCGCGAACAGCTCGGGCGCGCTCAACGCGGCGAGTCCGCCGATCATCGCGGAGACCGAGTGACCGACGAAGATGACGTCGCGCAGCTCGAGCTCGCGGCACAACCGCACGACGTCGTCGGCATACGCCTGCAACGTGGTGTGCCGGGCCGGGTCGTACGCCGAAGGGTCAGCGGCGCCCGCGCCAGCGTGATCGAATAACACGATCTTGAATCGGTCGGCGAATCGGGGTGCGACGTGGCGCCACATCTGCTGGTCGCAGCCAAACCCGTGGGCGAACACCATGGGCTGGCCGTCGGCCCGACCACTGATGCTCACGTTGTGCCTGGAATAGACGTCCACGGTCGCAGGCTAATCGCGATTCAGCGCACTCGCCATCTTCGGCGGCTTAGTCGGTGGTCCAGCCTGAGCTCGGTCAGCTCGCGAGCAGCACCACACCAGCCAGCGCAAGCAGCACGCCGGCGCCCTGAACACGCCGCATCCGCTCATGCTCAATCACCCGCGCCAGCAGCACCGTCACGGCCGGATACAGCGAGGCGAGCACCGAGACGACGCTGACCAGGCCCCGCGCGCTCGCCAACCCGTAAAGCCCGTTCGCGCCGACGTCGGTGACGCCGACGAACGCGATCATCGCGAGTTGACCGCGTGTCGGCACCCCCTCTCTGATCCGCCGAAATCCCTTGAAGAACAGCAATATTGCGACGCTGAGCACCAGGACCACGCTGGTCGCCCGCATCACCAACAACGTCATGACGACGCTGTGCTTCGACCCGCCCTTGATGAAGACGTAGACGAGTCCGAACCCCAGCGCGGCCACCAGTGCCAGAAATAGCGGACGACGGCCTGCGGCCTCACCGCCACTCAGCTCCGGACCGCTGGCAAGAACCACCCCGAAGCACGCCACCGCGATACCGGCGAGCTGAAGCGCCGAAGGTGAGTCGCCGGTGGCCAACCCGACGGTCACGGGCACGACGGCGCCGGTGCCCGCGATCGGCGCGACGACGCCCATCGTGCCGATCGCCAGCGCGCGGTAAAACGCGACGAGGCCGACCAAGCCGGCCGCGCCGGCCGCGACAGCCCACGGCAGGTAGCCGGGGTCGGCGGAATACCCTCCCGCGCCAGCCGCGATCACCAAAAGCGCCAGCAGGGCCAACAGATGGGCGATCCCGACGACGACGATAGGCCGCACCCGGCGGCTGACGAGACCGCCGACAAAGTCGGAACATCCCCACACCAGGCTCGCAAGCAAGGCGAGCACGGCGGTCACGGTCCGTGAGCCTATGACAGCCGAGTGGCGCGCCGCCCGGCGTTATCGGCGGCGCGCCGCCCTGTGTTCTCGGCGGCGCGCCGCCCTGTGTTACCGCCCCCGGCGACCTACGCTTCGTCGTGTGGTAGCCAAGGACGCGCAGCAACGGGAACTGCCTGAGGCGTTCGCGCGCGCGGTCGAAAGCCTGCGGCCGGTGCGCATGCGGGCCGAGATCAGGCTGACCGAGGCGCCCGCGCCGCAGCGGCTCGCGCCCTTCGCGGTCGCGCTGACCGCAGACGTGCTGTCCGGTCAACGCGGCGACGCGCATGACGAGGAGATCGCCACCGGGCGGTTCGTCGTCCTGCACGACCCGGCCGGGCAAGACTCATGGCAAGGCTGCACCCGCATCGTCGCGTACGTGCGCGCGGAGCTTGAGCCAGAACTCGCCGCTGACCCGTTTCTGGCCGCCGTGGCCTGGACGTGGCTCACCGAGGCGCTCGGAAAACGCTTGCCAACACAGGGTTTTCGAGCACTCGGGGGCACAGTCACCAAAGTGAGCTCCGAAAGCTACGGGACGATGGCCACCAGGCCGCCGATCGCGCATGTCGAACTTCGCGTCTCGTGGTCCCCGGACGGCGACGACCTCGGCCCGCACCTCGAAGCGTGGGGCGACGTGCTCAGCTCGGCGGCCGGCCTCGCGCCGTTGCCACCCGGCGTTGCGGCGCTGCCCAGCCGCCGCCGTTGACAAGTGGCCCGATGACAGGTGGCCCGATGACAAGTGGCCCGATGACAAGGCTTCTCAAGCCCTGGCCAACCCAAGTCGAGCTTGACGACGCTTGTGCCGTTGGTGAGGGTCGCGCGGGTTTGGTCGGGGCCGGTCGCGGGCTGGCTCAGCCGGCGTCGGCCAGCCGGTTGATGTACGCGGCGCCGGCGGTTGGTGCGCCCGACAACGACGCGCGCGGCATCGACAGCGTCAGCGTCGTCCCTTGGCCCGGCCACGAATCGACCGAAAGCGAACCACCGGCCAGCCGCACCCGCTCGCGCAGCAGCCCGAGTCCGACGTGCCGGCCCCGCTCCGGCTTGACCTGGTCGGGATCGAAGCCGGGGCCGTCGTCGTGCACGCTGGCGTGGACGGTCTGCTCGTCGACGGCGAGCGACACCGACGCGACGTCGACGTCTGCGTGCTTGACCACGTTCAGCAAAGACTCTTGGAAGAACCGGTACAGCGTCACCGCGGTGACCAGCGGCAGCGGGTAGGGCGAGGTCGGCCACTCGATCTCGACGTCGAGCCCATAGCGCTGGTTGAGGTCGTCACGCAGCGCGAGCACCGCCTGCGCCAGGTCGCCGTCTCGTAGCGCCGGCGGACGGGTGCGGGCCATCACCGCGCGCACCTGGTCCTCGGCCTCGGCGACCAGCTCCGCCGAGTTGCGCACTTCCTGCGGGTCGAGGTCGGGCGCCGACAGCCGACTGCGCGCCAGCATCAAGGTTTGGGCGACCGTGTCGTGCAGCTCCGCAGACAGCTGGCCGCGGGCGGATTCTTCGGCGGCCACCAAGCCTGACAACACCTCGAACATGCCCGCGCTCGCCGTTTCGGCGGTGCGGCGATGTCGCGCCGCCACGTCGTCCGCGACCCTGACCCGCAGGTGAAGCGCGTCAAGCGTGCGAGCCAACGCGAGCAACTCGACGCTGGCACTGACCGCGATTCGACCCTCGGTCGAGTCGAGCCCCGCGCCGGCCGGGTCTTGCAATCGTCGCACCGCGTCGTCTCGCAGCTGCCGGATGACGCGGGCGAACCGGGCGCCCGCCAGCGATCCGGCGGCGGTCGCGGCGATTGCGGCCACCAGCGCGATGCCGAGCGTCACGAACGCCGCTCGATCCAGCCGGCCGGAAGCGTGCAGACCGACCATGACGGCGCCCATCGTGAGCACGCAGCCAAGACCGACGAGGCCGCCGGCCCAAACGGCGAGCGGCAGCCCTTCGCGAATGCGGCGGGCGCTCACCGAACCAGCTCTGACGGCGCCAGCAGGCCCGTCGTCGTCCAGTCTTCATCGCGGCGCGCCGGGGCGGCGGCGATGTCGAAGTCGTCGTCGAGGTCGCGCAGCGACGGGTCGGCCGCGAGCGCGATCGCGCCGAGCAGCGATGCGACGGCGCGCTCGACCGAGTGCAGCTCGTCGACGATGTCGGTGACCGCCTCTTGCGCGGACGACGTGGTCGCGAGCCGGGCCAGCCGGGTCGCCGACTCGCGAAGCATGCCAAGCGACGGCGCGGTGTCAGCGCCGATGTTGCCGAGGGAACGCGCCGCCTCGTCGGCCGCGTCGGCGCGGGCGACTGCCTCGTCGCGCGACGCGGCGAGCTCGGCCACCGAAAGCCAGGATTTCGCTTGTCCGACAAGCACTCCCGCCAACGACGCCTCACGTCGTCCGAAGCCACCACTGCCTTCCGGACGACGCGCGATCAGCACCGCCATCGGTTGGTCGTGGTCGCCGACGACGGCAGAGCAGAACGGCCGACCGGCCTCCACACCGGTGAGCACCCCCCGCGCGCCCAACGCGCGAAGCACCCACGGCAGGTCGAACGCGTTTTCGTCGCTCCGGCGGTCGGTGCGTCCAGACTCGTCACCTGAGTAGACGACCGGACCCTCGTGCTCGACGACGATGAGTTCGACGTCCGCGCCACCAAGCACCCGCGCCGCCGCGGTGAGCACGACGCGCGCCGAGATGTCGACGGAGTGGGTGATCGCCTGCTCCTGGCCGCGGGCCAGTTCGGCGAACAGCCGCGCCTCGCCGCTCTTCGACGTCTGCTCGTCGAACGAGATCCACAGCAGCACGATCGGAACGAGCAGACCCAACAGTCCGAACGGCGCGTTGATCGACAGCCAGGCGGCCAACAGTCCGATGCTCATGGTGCCGCCCGCGTGCACGGCCTGGAGCGCGGCATCCTCGAACAGCATCGTCCGGAAGCTTTCGCCGCTCATGATCGACAGCGGGATCGCGGACATGATCTGGCTCGCCACCCACCAGGCGGCCATGCCGACGATGGCCGCCGGGATCGTGCTGTGCAACGCGTGCACGACGTACGACGCGACCGAGGTGGCCACGATGTATTGCGCCACGTTGTGTTGAATCTTCAGCGCCGACGACTTGTTGATGACCAGCATCGGCACCAGGCCGACCACCGCGGGCACGATGATCCACGCTCCGGGGGACATCAAGTACGCGCCGGCGATCAGACCTTCGGTCAGCGTGAAGCTGACCCGCTGACGCGCGACGGTGACGTGGATGAGAGCGGTGTTCGAGAACCCGATCGCCACCAGCAGGAGGGCGAACCCGACGGCGCTGGGATGACCCCACGGCGTCGCGGGCAGCAAGAGTGCTGCGGCGGCGACGCAAAGCAGGTCGACCGCGCGCAACCGCCAGGCACGGTTCATGAAGCTCCGCCGTCCCACATGGCAGCCGCCCAGTTGCGGACCGTCCAGTTACGCGCGGTCCAGTTGCGGACCGTCCAGTTGCGTGCCGCCCAGTTGCCGTCGGTCCAGTTGCGGGCGAGCCAGTGCCGGGCGGTCCAGTTGCGGACGAGCCAGTGCCGGGCGGTCCAGTTGCGCACGTCCCACGCGTCAGTGTTCGAGTCCGAGCCGAGCCAGAACTGGCCCCAGACCAGCCCGGTCGAGTACCACTGGAAGACGTTGACTTGCTCGCCGGTGTTCAGCGGGTTGTAGGCGGCGCCGGTTGGCACCGACACCAGGCCCTGACCGTCGGACTGGCCATCGGACTGGCCGGTGCCGATTCCGTTCGCGGCCCCCCGGATCGCGGCCTTCACCTGGTACGGGCTGGCCCACTTGTGGCCCTGCAGATAGAGCGCGGCCAACCCGCTCACCAACGCGGTCGACTGGCTGGTGCCCGAGCCGCGGAACAAGCCGCTTGGCTGCCGCGCGCTCGGGAACTGCTGGCTGATCAGCGCGTCGCTCGGCATCTCACCCAGGATGTTCACGCCGGCCGCGACGACGTCCGGCTTGCCCATGCCGTCGACGTTCGCGTAGCCGCTGAACGAGGCGACGGCCGGCTTCTTGCCGGTGGTGTCGGCTGCGCCGACGGTCAGCGCGGCCGGGTCGAAGCCAGGGTCGCCGACGACGCCGGGCGTGTTGCCCGCCGCGACGACGACGGTGACGCCGGCGGCTCGGGTCAGGGTGACCGCGAAGTTCAGCGGGTCGATGCCGTACTGGGACATCGGACGATCGACGGCGAGCGAAAGGTTCGCGACGTCGACGGAGTCGGAGTGGGTGGCGACCCAGTTCAAGCCGGCGAGGACGGCGGCCAGCGAGGTGTTGCCCTCGTCGTCCGCGACCTTGACGACGTCGACCGTGGCGCCAGGAGCGACGCCCAGGGCAAGGTTGCCGCTGCCGTCGACCTTGTCGCCGGCGATCAGCGAGGCCATGAACGTGCCGTGGCCGTAGCCGTCGGCGAAGACGCCCTGCTCGTTGATCGTGCCGTTGTCGTCGTTCAGCCCGGAGGTGTCGACAGCGTCGACCAGCCGGCCGGAGGCCCGGTTGAGAGCTGGCGTGTCGGTGACACCGGTGTCGATCAGCGCGACGGTGACGCCATCACCGGCGTGCGGCTGACCGGCGTTTCCGCCGAGGGTTGACGCGACCAGAACGCCTTCGCTCGGCGGGGGCGCACCGTTGCCCTTGTCATTCCCCTTGCCGGGGCCGTTGCCGTTGCCGGGGCCGTTGCCGTTGCCGGGGCCGTTGCTGGGGCCGTTGCCGTTGCCCTTGCCGTTGCCGTTGCCGTTGCCAGGGCCGTTGCCAGGGCCGTTGCCAGGGCCGTTGCCCTTGTCATTGCCCTTCCCCGGCTTGTCAGCCTTGCCGTACGCGTATCCCTCGAGGTGCGCCGCGACGTTCGAGGACACACCGAGAACGCCGGCCGCGTGCTCCAACGCTGACAAAGACGCGGCGTCGCCGGTGACGATCTCACTGTGGACCGCGGCCAAGAACGCTTGCACGTGCACGCCAGGAACGGTGACCGCCGAGTCGCCCGCCAGCGCGACGACGGCCTGCTGCTGACCTGCACCGCCGGTCTGCCCGCCGCTCGCCGCGAACGCGGTTCCGGCGGTCGCCAGCGACATGCCGCCGACCAGTCCGAACGCCGAAACGATCGCGAGCAGCCGGTTGGTCTTGTTGGCCGAGCGGGTCACAGTCACCTTCGTCTCCCCAGGGCAGTCGGGTCCGGCCTTTGTCTCGGCATTTCGCGCGCTCATCTGTTGTGTTGAGCGCCGATAACGCCCGGTCGGAGTAGCCGCCGCGCGCTCGGATGCCTCTCGGCGGATAGCGCGGGGGACCTTAGCCGCCGCCTTAGGGAGTAGTGCGCCGGCGCACTCGCAGCAGCCGAATTCCGCCCTGAATCGTCCGGATGCTTCAGCCGCGGCTCGCGTCGTCCGATGGATGGTTCGTAAGCACGTTCGGGGACAGGACGGCCGCCGTGAAAACGCGGCCCTGCACGCGAGGAGGTCCGGGGTGACGGCGTTGGTCGATCACGTGCCGCCCCAGCCGGAGAACTCCGCGGGATTCACCGCGATGGTCGTTGACGACCATCCGCTGGTCCGCGAGTCGATGGTGAGTCGCCTCACCGCCATGGGAGCGCGCGAAATCGTCGAGGCGGCCAGTGTCGCCGAGGCGCGGGCGCGGGCCCGGGCGAGCGGACCGCGTGACCTTTGCGTGGTCGACGTCGGGTTGCCCGACGGTTCCGGTCTTGACCTGCTCGCCGAGCTGCGCAGCGCTGGTTGGCCGCGCCTTGTCGTGCTGTCTGCCGCCGACGACCCATACTCGGTGCGCGCCGCGTTCGTCGCTGGCGCGCAGGGTTACCTGCTGAAGTCCGCCTCACCGGTCGTCGTCGCTGACGGCGTCCGTCGGGTCTTGGACGGCGGGGTGTACGCCGACCCGTCGGTCGCGTCGTTACTCGCCGCCGGTCTGCGCAACAGCCCGACCAACGAGGGTGTCGGCGAACTGTCCGGCCGCGAGGTCGAGGTCCTGAAGCTGGTGGCCGATGGCCGCTCGAACAAGGAAATCGGCGACGAGCTCGGACTTTCCGCTTTGACGGTCAAGAGCCACCTGGCTCGGATCGCCCGCAAGCTCGGCACCGGCGACCGCGCCGAGATGGTCGCGCTCGCAATGCGCGCCGGAGTCATCCGCTAGATCAACGCTTCCCGGCGTGGGCCGCCCGCCCGCTTCCGGTGATCATGCAAGTATGTGCGACGCCGGAACGCCAGCGTCGCACATCTTTGCATGATCACCGGGCTCTGGCGGTCCGTCGATCAGGATCGCCTTCTCCGTTTGGGCGTCACCGCCGTGTGCCGCACGGCGAACGCGAGCGCATAGCGTCGTACGGTAGGGCTATGTCCGAATCGGCCGCCCCGTCTTCGCGCGCGGCCGAACCGTCGGCACAGCTCACCCCGACGTTTCTGCAACCGGCCGCTCTGCAACCGGCCACCACCCTCGCCGACGCGGTCGCGCCTGCCCTCGAGGCCGAACTCGCGCCGCTGCTGGCGTTACGCGACGGCGTGCCCCCGGTCATTGACGACGAAAACGCGTTGCGCGCCACCGCCAAGTCACTTGCCACCGGGTCGGGTCCGGTCGCCGTCGACGCCGAGCGCGCGTCCAGCTACCGCTACGGGCATCGGGCCTACCTGGTGCAGCTGCGCCGCGACGGCGTCGGATCGTTCCTCATCGACCCGATCGGTTGCCCTGACCTGACGCTGGTGGGAGATGCCATCGGCAACGCCGAATGGATCGTCCACGCGGCAAACCAGGACCTCCCCTGCTTGGCCGAGGTCGGCATGTGTCCGTCGTCCTTGTTCGACACCGAACTGGCCGGCCGACTCGCCGGCTTTCCCCGCGTCGGGTTGGCGACGATGGTCGAGAACCTGCTGGGTCAGCGCATGGAAAAAAGCCACTCGGCGGCCGACTGGTCGAAGCGCCCGCTTCCCGACCCATGGCTGCGCTACGCCGCCCTCGACGTCGAGGTGCTGCTCGAGTTGCGCGACTTGCTCGAAGCCGAACTCGATCGGCAGGGCAAACTCGAATGGGCGCGAGAAGAGTTCGAGCATGTCCGGACGACGCCGGCGCCTGCGGCGCCGGTCGACCGCTGGCGGCGGATGTCTGGCCTCCACCGAGTGCGGGGACGTCGTCAACTCGCGGTGGTGCGCGCGATGTGGCAAACCCGTGACCGACTCGCCCGAGCGCAAGACGTCTCCCCGAGCCGATTGCTACCCGACGCGTCGATAATTCACGTCGCGAGCGCGATGCCAAAAAGCGCGAAAACCCTTGCGGCGTCGCAAGAATTCGTCGGGCGTGGCGCGCGTCGTCACCTCGATGACTGGTGGCAGGCGATCGAGAGCGCCCTCGCGTTACCCGACTCCGAACTGCCACAGCAGACGCGCAACGGCGACGGTCCGCCGCCCGCGCATCGGTGGGCCGAGCGCGACCGCCCGGCCGCCGACCGGCTGATCGCCGCCAAAGCCGCCGTCGCGGCATTGGCCGACGAGCACCACCTGCCCGCCGAAAACCTGTTGGCGCCCGACGCGGTACGACGGCTTGCCTGGCAGCCGCCGGTGCCGCTTCAGCCAGGCTCGGTTGGCGACGTCTTGCGCGAGCTGGGCGCCCGGGAATGGCAGATCGGGTTGGCGGCCGGACCGCTCGCCCGCGCGCTGTCTCGCGCGCAGCTCCACACATCACCCGATCGCGCTATTCAGCCAAGCGGCTAACCGGGTACCGTCACTGGCATGTCGATGCCCGTGGGGGGACCGACCGCGACCGAACGTGTCGCGGTCCGGCGGTGCGCGCTGGCGGTCAGCGTGTTGTCCGACCTCGACATCAGGCCCGCCGAAGGCGGCATTGTGCTGCCGGGCCTGCCGGAGATTTTCGTGTCGGACGTCGATCTATGGCGCGCGGTCGCCGGCGCCGACCCGGAGACGGGTCGAGCTCGACGTCGACTCGCCGGTTGGCTGGCAGCGCGCCGGTCAGTGGCTGAGCGGTCTCTCGAGGAGCTTGCCGAGACGATCCGTCCGGTCGGGTTGCCGGTCGGCCACGAGCTGCATCCCGGCGGGGATTGGGTGCGGCAACGGGTGCTCGGCGGCTGCCTCGACCTGGGCGCCGGGTTCGTCGGGCTCGACGCGTCCGATCGCGACCGCGTCGTCGTCGTCCCGCAATCGGTGCTTGACGCCACCGAGGTTGATCCCACTCCGTGGTGGCGGGGCGCCACCGAATACCTCGAAAACATGGGCGCGCTCGCGATCTCACGGTGGCGGCGGGCGCCGTCCGCCGCGTTGCGGCCGATGGGCGACTGCGACGTCGTCACGCTGCTCGCCTCAGAGGTGTTTCGCGGCGCGCTGTGCGCCGACGCGGGCGGCATGCGCGCGGTGGCTGTCCCGGTGCGGCACCGCGGCTGGCTTGAGTTGTCGCGCATCGATCCCGCTTTCGTGCAGGCGGCGGCCGCAATCGCGAGCGACGACGAGCGCGGATTTCCGCGACCGGTGCTGCTCACGGTTGACGAGGTGGCGGTGGCGCTCCCGGGCGGAAGACCCGCCGAGATCGTGCTACGCGACCCCGCGCCCGACAACCGGCGTTGGCTGCGCGACGTCCTTTACCGCTGACCGTACCGACCCGAGAGTTGTGTCGGCCAGCACGCTGTAGGTAGACGGCGTGCACGCCGACACAAGTCGGCAACGGGTGCCCGCGAAAAACGCCGCTGGGCGGTCTTAGTCTGCGACAACCGGCCGGTGCTCGAGCGACGCGAGCCCGGCGACCGTCTCGACCACTTGACGGGCGACCTCTTGGGCGGTGAGCCCGATGTCGGCCATCACCTCGGCGCGCTTGCCCTGCGGCAAGAAACGTTGCGGGATCGAGTGCAGGCGCACCGGGGTGTCGATGCCCCGGTCGCGCAGCGCGCCCGCCAGCGTCGCGCCGGCGCCCCCGTGCCGGCCGCTGTCCTCGATCGTGACCACAAGCGAATGTGACGCGGCCAACGTGAGCAGAGCGCCGTCGATCGGCAGCACCCAGCGCGGGTCGATCACCGTCGACCCGATGCCCTGGTCGGCCAGCCGCTGCGCCGCTTCCAACGCCAACCCCGCCATCGCCCCATAGGAGACAATCAGCACGTCAGGCTCGACGTCGCGGCGCAACACGTCGATCGAGCCCAGTTGGTCGATCGCCTCGACATCGGCGGGCAGCGCGCCCTTCGGGAAGCGAATCGCGGTCGGCCCGTCGTCGACCCGCACCACCTCGTGCAGCAGTTCGCGCAACCGCGATCCATCGCGCGGCGCCGCGATCCGAATGCCGGGCACCATCGTCAGGATCGACAGATCCCACATCCCGTTGTGGCTCGGGCCGTCATCGCCCGTGACGCCGGAGCGGTCGAGCACGAAGGTCACCGGCAACCGATGCAGCGCGACGTCCATCAACAACTGGTCGAACGCACGGTTCAAGAACGTCGAGTAAACGCAGACGACCGGGTGCAGCCCACCCATCGCCATACCGGCGGCGGAGGTGACCGCATGCTGCTCGGCGATGCCGACGTCGAAGGTGCGCTTCGGGTACGCCTTTGCGAACGCCGCGAGACCAACCGGGTGCAGCATCGCCGCCGTGATGCCGACGATGTCGGGCCGATCGGCGCCGATCTTGACGATCTCGTCGGAGAACACGCCGGTCCAGCCGGCGGGCTTCGGCAACTCGACGCCGGTGAGCGGATCGAACGCCCCGGGACCATGCAGGTGGTCAAGCTCGTCGTTCTCGGCCGGCCCGTATCCGAGACCCTTCGTCGTGACGCAATGCACAATGACCGGTCCGCCAAAGCGGCGGGCCCGGCTGAGCGCCGCCTCGATGGCGGCGACGTCGTGGCCGTTGACCGGCCCGACATACTTCAGGCCGAGGTCTTCGAACAGGCCTTGCGGGGTGAGGAAGTCTTTCAATCCCTTCTTCATGCCGTGCAAAGCGTCGTACAGCGGTTCGCCAACCAGCGGCGTGTTGCCGAGCACTTCTTTGATCTTCAGCAGCGCCTTCTCGTAGCGCGGGTTGGTGCGCAGCGTCGTCAGGTGCTCGGCGAGCCCGCCGATCGTGGGCGAGTACGACCGACCGTTGTCATTGACCACGACGACGACGCTGCGGTCCTTCGCCGCCGCGATGTTGTTGAGTGCTTCCCAGCACATGCCGCCGGTGAGGGCGCCGTCACCGACGACCGCGACCACCGTGCGCTTCAGCCCTTGCACGGCGAACGCCTTCGCCATGCCGTCGGCGTAGCTCAACGCCGTGGAGGCGTGCGAGTTCTCGACCCAGTCGTGCTCCGACTCGGCCTTCGACGGATACCCGGAAAGCCCGTCGCGCTGCCGCAGCCGCGCGAACCCTTCGCGGCGACCGGTGATGATCTTGTGCACGTACGCCTGGTGGCCGGTGTCGAAGATGATCGGCTCGGACGGCGAGTCAAACACCCGGTGCAGCGCGAGCGTGAGTTCAACGGCGCCGAGGTTGGGGCCGAGATGGCCGCCGGTCTTGGCGACCGCGCTCACGAGGAAGTCGCGGATCTCCTCGGCCAGCTGTGGCAGGACGGCGGCGTCGAGCCGCCGAAGATCGCCGGGTCCTTCGATCGTTTCGAGCAGACCCACCTGGACCCTCACCTCACCGATAGACGACGCGAGCAGCCCTCCGGGTAACCGCGCCCCCCGGGTGCTGCCGTGGCTCGGAGTCTAGTGCGTCGAGCCTCGTCGATCACGCCCACTACAGCGAGGCCCCTGCCCACCCGAGCCCGTTCTCACACCAGCCGCTCCCACCCGCGCGCGGTCACCCGTTGATGCGAGCGAGGATCGACCGGAGCACGTATTGCATGATCCCGCCGTGCCGGTAGTAGTCGGCCTCCCCGGGAGTGTCGATCCGGACGACGGCGCGAAACTCCTTGTCGTCGGCCTTCACGGTCACCTCGTGCGGCAACTCCTCGGCCCCGGCCAGCCCGTGAATCGTGTAGGTCTCCTCGCCGGTGAGGCCGAGCGACTCGCGGGTTTCGCCGTCCTTGAACTGCAAGGGCAACACCCCCATGCCGATCAGATTCGACCGGTGGATGCGCTCGAACGACTCCGCGATGACCGCGCGCACGCCGAGCAGCATGGTGCCTTTCGCCGCCCAGTCACGCGACGAGCCCGAGCCGTACTCCTTGCCGGCCAGCACGACGAGCGGCACGCCGTCCTCGGCGTACTTCATCGCGGCCTCGTACACCGTCGTCACGTCGCCGTCCGGCAGCAGCCGGGTGACGCCGCCCTCGGTGCCGGGCGCGAGCAGGTTGCGCAGCCGGATGTTGGCGAACGTGCCCCTGATCATCACCTCGTGGTTGCCGCGCCGCGACCCGTAGGAGTTGAAGTCGCGCGGTGTCACGCCGTGCTCGGTGAGGTACTTGCCGGCGGGCGAGTCTCTCTTGATGGAGCCGGCCGGCGAGATGTGGTCGGTGGTGACCGAGTCGCCGAGCATGAGCAACACCCGCGCGTTCTCGATGTCGGTGACGGGCGCCGGCTCGCGCTCCATGCGTTCGAAATAGGGCGGACGACGGACGTACGTCGACGCGTCGTCCCACTCGAAAATGTCGCCCTCGGGGATTTGCAGCCCGTTCCAGCGGTCGTCGCCGGCGAACACGTCGTCATAGCTGGTCGAGAACATCTGCGACTGGATGGCGGTGCCGACGACGTCCGCGATTTCCTTTTCAGACGGCCAAATGTCGCGCAAGTAGACCGGCTGCCCGTCGGAACCCACCCCGAGCGGCTCCTTGGTGATGTCGATGTCGAGCGAGCCGGCCAGCGCGTAGGCGACGACCAGCGGCGGCGACGCGAGGTAATTCAGCTTGGTGTCGGGGTGGATGCGGCCCTCGAAGTTGCGGTTACCCGACAACACCGAGACGACGGCGAGGTCGTTGTCGGCGACCGTCTTGGAGATAATCGGATCGAGCGGGCCGGAGTTGCCGATGCACGTCGTGCAGCCGTAGCCGACCAGGTTGAAGCCGAGCTTCTCCAGATAGGGCGTGAGACCGGCGGCGTCGTAGTAGTCAGTGACCACCTTCGACCCTGGTGCGAGTGTGGTCTTCACCCAGGGCTTGCGGGAAAGCCCTTTGTCGACAGCGTTTTTGGCCAGTAGTGCCGCCCCGATCATCACCGAAGGGTTGGACGTGTTCGTACAGCTGGTGATCGCTGCGATGACCACCGCGCCGTGGTCGAGTTCGACCTCCGACCCGTCCTCAAGCGTCACCATCGCGGGATTGCTCGCGCGGCCGTTGCTGCCGACCGCGGCGCTCGGCACCGACACCGGCTTGTCGCCGACGTGCTCGTGGTTGATCGCGATCGGGTCGCTCGCCGGGAACGACTCGGCCGACGCCTCGTCGAGCGAGCCACCGTCGGGCTCGGCATTCACGTAATCGCCAAGCACACCGCGGAACGAGCGCTTGGCGTCGGTCAGCGCCACCCGGTCTTGCGGCCGCTTGGGCCCGGCGAGCGATGGAACGACTGTCGACAGTTCAAGTTCGAGCCGCTCAGAGTAGGCGGGCTCGACGTTCGGGTCGTGCCACAGGCCCTGCTCCTTGGCGTATGCCTCGACCAGCGCGATGCGCTCCTCGCTGCGCCCGGTGAAGCGCAGGTAGCGGATCGTCTCGTCGTCGATCGGGAAGATCGCGCAGGTGGAGCCGTACTCGGGGCTCATGTTGCCGATCGTGGCCCGGTTGGCCAGCGGCACGTTCGTGACGCCCGGG
>JAICYF010000113.1 GCA_025934355.1 Acidothermaceae bacterium | reverse complement strand
GCGCAACGGTTTCGGCTACGGCAGCCTGACCGGCCATCCCGAAGCCGGCGAGGAGGCCTTCGTCGCCGAGCTCGAACCCGACGGCGCGGTGCGGTTCCGGGTGTACGGCTTCACCAGCGCCGGCACCGTCGCCACCGCCGCGACGCGGCCGCTGACCCGCGCGCTGACCCGCGCTACGTTGCGTGGCTATCTGCACGCCGCGCGAGATATCGTCTCGCCGTGACCGCGCGTCGTCGAACCCCTTCACCACGGGCCCGCTCGCTCGCCGTGCTCGCGCCAAGCTGTGTCGCACTCCTGCTCGTCGGCGCATGCTCTAGTTCCAAGCGAGCGAGCACGTCGACGCCCACGCAAACGCCGTCCGTCACATCCACCGCGACCGCCACTGAGGCCGCCATCGGAGCAGCCACACAGGCCGCCGGGTCATCGACCGGGTCGCCGCCGGGCGCGTCCGCGGCCTGCTCGTTGGCGTCCAACGCGGACGTGAAAAGCGTGTACGGCGAGGATTTCGGCGCCGCCCAAGCGTCGTCGCCAGGCGGATACTCGGCGTGCCTTTTCCCGCCACCCGCGGGCGGCGTTGACTCGGTGAGCTTTACGGTGGCGACGGGCGCCCAAGCGCAGCTGTTCTACTCGACAAACGAATCCGGGTACACCGGAAAACCCGTCAGCGGGGTCGGCGACAAAGCTTTCGTGTCGGACGACGGCGGCGCCATCGGCGTCCTGTCTGGCAACACAGCATTTCTGGTGCATGTCGTGGGCTTTGAACGGGTGCCACCAGCGACTTTGCAGACGATGCAGCAGACATTCGCCAAGCTGCTCGTTTCCCGGCTGCACTAGCACCGCACATCGCGACGGCGATTTGCCAAACTTGGCGGCTCAAGGTCGTCATCTCAGCGCCGATGCCTGAACCGGCACAGTGTTTGATCGCCGGTTCCCCCGCCTTGGAGAACGCTCGTGACGACGCTAAATCTCAATGTGCGCGATAACACGAGACGGTGGCAACCAGCCGCGTACTCGCCGGTCACCGTGGTCGTCGTCCTCGCGGCTACGTCGATCGTCGTCGCGCTCGCGACCCGGCACGCCTCGAGCGCGCTCGAGGCGATCGCGCTCGTCTCCCTCGCCGTCGTCGGTGTCAGTTTGGTCGTCGTCGGGGAGGCTCGCAGGCGCCGCGCCGTCCGCCGGCTGACGGAATCGATGACCCGTGTCTCCGAGGGCGCCCTCAACGCAGTGCCTGACAGCGTCGGGGATCCCGCGATCGACCCACTCGTCGAGCGCGCGCGCGACGTCGTCGGCTTGCTGCGAAGCGCGGTGTCGGCCCTGGCCTCAGGTTCGCAACAGCTAAAGACCTCGTATCGCGACCTGCAAGACATCAGCGCCACCATGAGTGCGGCCGCCGAGACGGCGGCTGACCGGGCGACGGCCGTGGCATCCGCGGCCGAGCAAGTGGCGGGCAGTGTTCACCGGGTGGCCGCGGCCACCGAGGAGTTCACCGCGACGATCGGCGAAGTCGCCACTCATGCCGAGCAAGCGGCAGGAGTCGCAGCCGGCGCGACCGTGCAAGCCGCGACGGCGCAGACCACCGTGCGCGAACTCGGCGACGCGTCTGTGCAAGTCACGCGGATCATGGACCTTATTGCAAACATCGCCCGGCAGACGCACCTGCTGGCGTTGAACGCGACGCTCGAAGCAGCTCGCGCCGGTGAGGCAGGTCGTGGCTTTGCGGTTGTCGCGGAGGCCGTCAAGCAACTTGCGGAGCAGACGGCGGCCGCCACCGAAGACGTCGGCGCCACCGTGCGGGAGATCCAAGCGGGCTCGGGCTCCGCCGCGCGCGCGATTGACGAAATCGCGTCGACGATCACCTACGTCAACGAGAATCAAGCGGCTATTGCCAGTGCCGTCGAGCAACAAACGGCGACGACCAACGACATGGGTCGAGGCGCGGCCGAAGCAGCTCGCGGCGCGGCGGAAATCGCTGGCACCATCGCCGGGCTGGCCGATCTCGCCACCTCAAGTGCGTACGCGGGAGCTCAGTCGCGCACCACGGCCGCTGATTTCGCGCACTTGGCTGCGGCTTTCGACGAACTCACCGCGCAGTTCGAGCTGTCGGACCTGCTGTCGACGGTCGCGGTGACTACGCACGCGGTCACGGCGACGGCCACTGTCGAAGACGGCGTCGTCCGCATCGAAGACACCGTGCGCGGTAACGGCCTCAACCAGTTCAACTTCAGCGGGGAATGGCGATTTTCGACGGGCAACGTCGAAGCTGACGGCACTAATAGCTACAGCTGCCACCGCGACGACATCGCAACGTTGCGTTTCAACGGGTCGCGCGTGGCCTTCTACGGCGTCACCGACACCAACCACGGCGTCGTCGGCGTCACGGTCGACAACGGCGAAGAGGCCTTCGTTGACGAGTACAGCGCGGTCCGAGCGGCCGGAGTACTGCTATGGCGCAGTGAAGAACTGCCGCGCGGCGAGCACACGCTGCGAATCCGCGTGACCGGGCAGCGGAGTGAGAAATCCCGCTTCCACTGGGCGACGGTCGACCGGGTCGAGGTCAGCTAGCGGTAGCGAGCGGAGACGCCGCTGTCGCCCGCGCGCGATGCGCGGGCGACAGCGGCACTACGAGTTTTAGAAGTCGTAGTTCATGTAGTTGTCCTTGGTGAACTCGAGCGGCTCCGAGAAGATGATGGTGTTCGGAGCAGGATCATTGGTCACCGTGAACGTGCCGAGATCTCCAGCCGTGAAGCTGCCGCCGGCGGCGGGCAGCGTGCCGTCCAGGTCACCGCGGGCGACGTAGTCGATCAGCTCGCCCTGCTTCACCTCGTCCCACAAGAACAACCCGGTCAGCGAGCCGTCGGCGAAGTACTGACGGTTCGGGTTGGGGTCGCCGATGCCGAAGACACCGATCTTGCCTGCACGGCCGAGGGCCTTGACCGCGGCGAGCGCGCCGGGGACAGCCGCGCCGTCGATCGGGATGAGCGCCAGCAGGTCGGGGTTGGAGTTAATCAGGTTGGTCGCCTGCGTTTGCGATGTCGCCTGGTTGCTTTGCCCGTAGCCGATCGGGCCGATCTTCAGGTTCGGGTAGGCGGAGGCGATGTAGTCGCTCATCGCCTTGATCCAGGCGTTTTGGATCGTCGCATCCTTGGTCGACGACAAGATGCCGATGGTGCCCTTGTTGCCGAACGTCTTCACAACGGCGTCGATCAATGCCTTGCCCATCGCCGGATAGGCGGTGTCTTGGATGAAGTAATCGCGAGCCGAGGGGTCGACGTCGGAGTCGAAGCCGATCACCTTGATGCCGTGCGCCTTGGCATCCTTGAGAGCTGTGACTTCGGACGTCGGGTCGTTCGCCGAATAGGCGATGACCTTCGGAGGATTGTTGCTCTTGACCAGACCCTCAATGATCTGAGCCTGATCCGCGCCGCTCGCCTTGACCGATGCCGTGTAGTTGACCGTGATGCCGAGCGACGGAGCGACCTGCTTCGCGCCCTTGACGTTTGCCTCGAAGACGGAGAGGCCTAGCAGCTTCGGCACGATCGCCAAGGTGAACGGCGCGCCGCTCTGCACGGCCGTGGCACTGCCACCCGAACTGGCAGGCGAAGCGGGCGTGCTTGCCTGCGCAGGAGGCGTGGACGCGGCCGTTGCGGCGGGGGTGGTCGCCGTGGCGGCAGTGGAGTTCGAGCTACTGGTCGGGGACTTGCCGGAGGAGCATGCGCTGAGAGCCATCGCCCCAACGACCGAAATGCTTAACACCGCCTTCGTGGGGGTCCCCAGTCGGCCGATACGGATTGTCATTGTGTCTCCTTCTCATGGTTGATTGCAGGTGTGGAAGGACCAGGCGACGACGACGGCATCGTCACCCAGCCGTGAGTTGTGATGAGGGCTAGCTCGGGCCCGCCAGGCGCAGCCTGCGACGTAACGCGTTCTGCATTGCTCGTGAAAGTGACTGACCTGGAGCGCGGCTGAGCCAGACTTTCAACACGAGCGCGGCGATGAGCAGCAGTCCGGTGACCATCGTGGCGGTCAGCGAGCTGTAGCCCTCAATGAGCAAACCTTGCGTTAGAAATCCCAATAGAAACACCGCGAGGACGACCTCGCCCACGCGGCCACGACCGCCGAAGATGTCGACACCGCCAAGCACGACCATGGTGATTGCCGGCAGGAGCAGCGTCGTGCCGGAGTCGGCGCGAGCGGCGTTGTAGAACGCGGCGAGCAGAACACCACTCACACCAGCGGCGAATCCACTAAGCGTGAAGACGCCCATCAGCACCCGGGTCGCTGATATTCCGCTGTAATCCGCAGCGGAGCGGCTGTAGCCGATGAGCACCAGCGACCGCCCGAACACTGTGCGAGTCACGAGAAGGGCGGTCGCGGCTGCCAGCACAAGGAATATCAGCAGAGCGATCGGCAATCCCGCCACTGTGCCGGTACCGAGTCGTAAGAAGATGCGCGAGAAGTTGTATGGCGGATTCTCACCTCCAATGGATGTCGCGACGCTGCCTGCGATGAACTGGGTCGCCAGCGTCACTAACAGCGAATCGATATGCAGCAGGCTGATGACGGCGCCGTTGAGCGCACCGACACCCGTTGCCACCACGACCGCGACAACAATTGCCGAGGCGATTGAGGCGCCGTCGTGTAGCTGAGTTCCGACGATGATGGCCGAGAGGCTGGCAACCGCGCCCGAGGAGAGGTCGATGTTGCCGGTGAGTATGACGAGCGCCGCCCCAAGGGCGAGCACCCCAGTGGGCATGAACTGCTCGGTGAGAACCAGCATCCCGTGACCGTGCTCGGCAAAGTGCCGGGTGGTCAGCGTGAAGTACACCAGCTCGGCCGCAATCGCGACCGCGAGGGCGGTTCCCCAAACGGCGGGCCGGCGCCGGGTGTCGACAGCGATGGATGTCATGACTGTGTCTGCGCTTTCCGTCGCCACCGCGTCACGGCGCCACGGCGGGTGCGGCGATCGAACACAACGGCGAGCAGAATGAGGACGCCAACTCCGGCCGGTTGCCACACCGGCTGAATGCGGGCGAACACCATCGCGGTGAGCGTCAACGACAGGAACACCGCGCCGAGCAGACCTCCGAAAGCGCCGCCGCGGCCACCCGTCAATGCGGTGCCGCCGATCAGTGCGGCAGCGATTGCGAGCAAGTTCGAGTTCGTGTCTGTTCCGGTCGTGGCAACCGCCGACCCGGTGCGCATCAGGTAGACAACACCGGCTAATCCTGCGAAGAACCCGCACACGACATAAGACAAAAACAAGGTGCGCCGCACCGGAATGCCAGCCCGATACGCCGCCTCAACGTCGTCTCCGACTGCGTAGACGCTGCGGCCGAATGGTGTGTGGCGCAACACGCCGGCCGTGATGACAACAGCGGCCAGGCCGATCAGCAACACGTAGGGCACGCCCTTGAAGAAATCGCGGGTGCCCACGTTGGTGTAAGTGGTCGGGACGTGGTCAACTTGCCGACCGCCGGTGACGACGAACTGCAAGCCGCCGTACACACTCAAGGTTCCGAGCGTCGCGATGATCGGAGGCAGGCCGACAATGCTGACCAGGAGCGCGTTGCCGACACCAAGCACAATGCCGACCGCCGCGCCAAGGAAAACGGCTGGCACCAACCCAAGGCCGTGGTCTTGCGCCCGGAAACCGACGATGACCGCCGACAGCCCGAGAATCGGCGCGACGGACAGGTCTATGCCGCGCGCGAGCATCACAAAGGTCTCACCGAGCGCGAGGAAGGTGACCACCATCGAGTCGGCGAGAATGAACGAGATGTTGCGCGACGACCAAAAGTAAGGATGCGCGAGCGTGCTCGCGACCACGATCGCGGCCATCGCCACAACAAGTAGCAACTCTCGGCGACGCCATATGTTTCTGGATGCGAGACGGCCCTGCGACACCACGTTCCCTACTCTTGGCGAGCTCGCGACTGAAGGGCTCGACGGCCGCACCGGGGTGATCACGTCGCACCGACCGCAAGCCGGCCCATGGACTCCAAAGAGATGTCGTCTCCGAGCAACTCCCCTGTGATCCGCCCTTCATACGCGACGTACACCCGGTCGCACAACCGGATCAGCTCCTCCATCTCCGAGGAGATGACCAAGACACCCACGCCCTCTTTCGCGAGCTGCTCGATGATTTCGTAGATGCCCTCCTTCGCCCCGACGTCGACGCCGCGCGTTGGCTCGTCGAGTATCGCGACCTTCGGGTGAGCGAGAATCCATCTGGCAAAGAGCGCCCGCTGCTGGTTGCCACCTGACAGCGTCTTGATGGGCGACGCCATCGTCGCCGCCTTGACCCTGGTCGATTGCAGCGCGTCGCGGGCGATCGACCGCTCCTCCGAGAGGCCGAGCAGGACGCGCATCTTTCGCGGCAGCCGCCGGATCGTCGAAGCGGTGACGTTGCGGGAGAGGTCGACCTCGGCGAAGACGCCGTTGCGGCCGCGATCCTCGGCTAGGTACACCAGACCCCGGTCAATCGACTTGCGCGGGGTCGGGCGCGCGCTCGTCCGCCCGTCGATGGTGATCGAGCCGGTGAAGGCGCGAAGACCGAAGACCGACTCGGCGAACTCGGTGCGACCGCTGCCGACCAAGCCAGCGAATCCCACGATCTCGCCCGCGCGCACCTGAACGGTCATGTCTTTGACCTGGGGCGGAGAAGCAAGGTGCTGGACGTCGAGGACTGGCTTGGCAGGTGCGACCTTTTCGTGAGCGGCTCGTGCTGTTATCGCGAGCTCTCGGCCGACCATCAATCTGGTCATCTCGGCGCGCGTGATCGCGCCTCGCTCCGCCTCGCCGACCACCCGCCCGTCGCGGAGCACGGTGATTCGATCGCTGATGGCCTCGACTTCGTCGAGTCGGTGACTGATGAATCCCAGCGCGAGCCCCTCGCCGCGCAGTTGATTCATCAGTTGGAACAATCGATCAGCGTCGTACGCGGTCAGCGGTGAAGTCGACTCGTCGAAAAACACCACCTTGCAACCATGCGCAAGGGCGCGTGCGCACTCGACAAGTTGTTGCTGGGCCAACGACAGGTCGCCGGCCAGCGAATGTGGGCTGACGTGAAGCCCTACCGCCGACAGCAGTTCACGTGCGTGGTCGGCCATTGACCGCCAGCCGACGTTGAACCGAAGCCCACCGCGCGGCAAGGCGCCGAGATAGACGTTCTCAGCGACGGAAAGGTCTGGCATCAAGCGAGGCTCTTGTGGCACGAGGTAAACGCCGTGGCGCTGCGCGTCGCGTGGCGACAGGCCATGAAGCAGCTCGCCGTTTAACCGCAGTTCTCCGGCGTCGTGAGAGTAGACGCCGGCCATGATCTTCAGCAGGGTCGACTTGCCCGCGCCGTTCTCACCAAGGAGGGTGTGCACCTCGCCGGCCTTGAAGTCGACGTTGACGTCGGCAAGCACGCGAACACCAGAGAAGCTCTTGCAAATCCCTTGCGCGGTGTAGGTCAGCGCGAATCCGTCGATGCCTGGACTTGGAGTCTGCTCAGCCCGCGTCGTCACGCTGGCCTCCCCGGCGCCGTTGCGGCAGCGCCCCGCGTACTGCCGCCAATCCATCGTGCCGCGCTCATGCAAGGCCCTTTCCGTGCTGCAAAGCGTTCTCTCCGGACGGCGCGCCTGCAGACGTTCGACAGAACGTGAGCGCTAACAAACGCAAGTATGGCTGCGCGTTCCCGAGTGTCAAGAGGCTGTGGCCAAACCGTTACCACCTCACGGGTCTGACGGCGGACGCGTGCGTGCAGCGAACAATCATGAGCGCTACGCGGCGTGATATGGCGAATACCGAGGCGGCCCGCAGAGCCCGCTCCCGGTTGCTTGTGTGCGATAACAGTCGCGCGGTGGCACGACACAAATCACTTGCACCGGCCGCACAGGGCGTGACAGGCCGTGCACTCGCTTACAGCGTCGAGATGCCCTACCGCTGCCCGTAGACGTTCTGGTAACGGTCGAACAACCGGTCAATGTCGGCGGGGTCAATCGGCAGCGGCGCCCCGAGTTGCCGCGCGATGTGCACGGTGCGAGCGACGTCCTCACACATGACGGCGGCTTTCACAGCGGCTCGCGCGTCACGTCCGATGGTGAAGACCCCGTGGTTCTGCATTAACACCGCCGGTGAGCGGTGCCCACTTAGTGTTTTCACGATCCCGGCGCCGATGTCGTCGTTGCCGATCAGCGCGAAGGGTCCGACCGGTATCTCACCGCCGAACTCATCGGCCATTGCCGTGAGCACGCACGGTATTGGTTCGCCGCGTGCAGCCCACGCGGTCGCGTACGTCGAGTGGGTGTGGACGACGCCGCCGACGTGCGGCATCGCGCGGTAAACGTACGCGTGGGCGGCGGTGTCGCTCGAGGGCGCGCGCTCGCCATCCACGACGTTGCCATCGAGATCACAAACAATCATGTTGTCGGCGGCCAACGCGTCGTAATCGACCCCGCTTGGCTTGATCACGAACAAGTCCGCGCCGGGCACCCGCGAAGACACGTTCCCTGCGGTCCAAACGACAAGCTGCCACCTGATGAGCTCGTCGTGCAGTTTTGCCACCAGCTCGCGGGTAGCGGCGGTGGCGGGGACGGCGTCGTCGATCGTCATTGCGAGATCGCCGTGTTGCGGATTCGACGTAGCCGCCGCATGACGTCGTTTTGGCCGCGACCGAAGTAGTCGTGCAGTTGTCGATACTCGTCGTACAGCAGGTCGTACCGTTCGGCGTTCTTGGGTCGAGGGAGGTAGGCGTCGCGCCGTTGACGGCCCATCACCGCGGCCGCGGCCTCGACCGAGGGATAGGCGCCCGCCGCGACCGCCGCGTGAATCGCCGAGCCCAACGCGGGTCCGTGTTCGGCGTCGAGTAAGTGCAAAGGCATGTTCAAGACGTCGGCGTAGATCTGCATGACGAACGCGTTCTTCAACAGCCCGCCCGCCACCACAAACTCCGTTACCGGCAGGCCCGCGGTCTTGAACGTCTCGACGATCGTGCGGGTGCCAAACGCGGTCGCTTCGACGAGCGCCCGATAAATCTCTTCGGGTTTGGTCGCCAGCGTGAGTCCGAGCAAGACTCCCGACAGGTCGTGGTCGACGAGGACCGACCGGTTGCCGCTTTCCCAATCGAGAGCGACCAACCCGTGCTCTCCGACCTCTTGGGTTGCCGCGAGTTCACTCAGATACTCGTGCACCGACGTGCCGCGCGCGGTCGCCTCGGTCACGTACGAGGCAGGAACGAACCGGTCGACAAACCACCCGAAGATGTCGCCGACCCCGCTTTGGCCTGCCTCGTAGCCCCACAGACCTTTGACGATGCCGTCGGCGACCACTCCGCACATGCCCGGAACCGGCTCCAACCGCTCGCCGTTCATAACGTGGCAGGTCGAGGTGCCCATCACCGCAAGCATCTGGCCAGGCGCGATCGACTTCGCCGCCGG
>JAICYF010000072.1 GCA_025934355.1 Acidothermaceae bacterium | reverse complement strand
GGCACCTCCTTTCCCCCTCGGAGGTGTCCGCCCTGCGCTGCGCGCGCAGGGAAACCTCGGCCGACGCCGTCCTGCCCATCCGACCGAACGCTCCGGCTCAGGCCGACAAGGGGCGCGAGGGAAACCCCCGCCAAACGCCCCGTTGCGGCCATGCCGTCACCTCGCTTCGCAATCCGGTGGACCTGCATCGGCAAGGCCTATCTTGGGCCACTCGGCGCATCCTATACGGCCGAACGGAGCAAATGATCACTCATCCGTTCGTCGGAGTCACGTTACGTGGTTCGGCCGAGTCATTCGCGCAATGGGCCTAACTGGTCAAGATCGCGCGTGTCGCCGCATCGCCCCCGTTATCCACAGCTGAACGGGTGAACGCCTCTCTGCGACGCCGAGTCTCGCGACAATCAGCCCGTCGAGGCGAGGGGCCTCGAGGGACGCCGATCGGGAGAGGTCAAAGTGCGCGCAACGATCACCGTCGTCAGCGCCCAGCTCCCCCACGGCGAGGACGTCGTCCTGTCCGCGCCGTCTTCGACCCCGTGCAGCGACATCGCGCACCAACTCGCGGAGACGCTTGGGGTTCAGGTCCCTGCGCCGACGCTGGTCGTCGGCGGCGCGGCCGCGGATCCGAACGCCCCACTTGACGCGACCGCGGTGTGCGACGGCGCGGTCGTCGTCCTGGAAACCACCGTGCAAACCGTCGTGCCGCCCGCCAAGCCAGCGCCGACCACCCCGCCATCGGCGATCGGGCGCACGGCGGACGGCGGCGAGCACCGGGTGAGCAGGCCGCCGCGGCTGTCGGTCAACGACCCGGCGGCCGCCCGCGAGGTCGAGTTCCCGACGCGGCCGCACGAACGTCCGCCGGTTCGGTTGCCGCTGATCGCCACTATCGCGCCGCTGGCCGCGGGCCTCGCACTGGCGGCCGTGATGCGGCGACCGGAGTACTTGCTGTTCACCGCGCTTTCACCGCTGATGATGGCCGGGCAATGGCTTGCCGATCGGGTCGGTCAACGACGTTCCGCACGAACCGAGGCAACCGCCTACCAGGCCGCGTTGGAGCGCGCGAAGCAGGCGCTGGCGGAACAAGTGGCAGCCGAGCTCAACGCTCGCGTGCGGTGGGCCCCCGGCCCGGCCGTCATCGAAGAAATCGCGGCCACTCGCACCGGCCGGCTATGGGAGCGCCGGCGACACGACCCCGACTTCGTCGTCCTCCGCGTGGGTGTCGGCGCCGTCGAGGCGGCTGCCACACCGAGCGATCCCGCCATCGAACGGACGACGCTCGCCGACGCCCCGGTCACGTTCAACCTGCGCGCCGTCGGTGTCCTCGGCGTCGCCGGCCCGCGTCATGAGGTTGACGCGGTCGCCCGCTCGCTCGTCGTCCAACTCGCGACACTGCACAGCCCAAGCGACGTCGCCCTCGTCCTCCTCGCCGAACCGACAACGGCCGACCGTTGGGCTTGGACTCGCTGGCTGCCACAAGTTCGCCCCGCTGATGAAACCCGCAGCCAGACGCTTATCGGCGTCGACGCCCACACCATCGCCGCTCGGGTCGGCGAGGTCAGCGCGCTCATCAACGCGCGCAAGCACGCCGCCAACGACGCTTCTCCACGGGCGATCGTCCTCGTGATCGACAGCGCGCATGCGCTGCGTGCGACGCCCGGGCTCGCCGACATTCTCCGCGACGGTCCCGCAGTCGGCGTCTACGCCATCTGCGTCGCCGGCGACGGACAACAGCTGCCCGAAGATTGCGGCGCAATCGCACAGTTCTCGGACGACGCGACCCCCCAACTCGAGCTGTACATCGCCAACAGCTCCGTCGTCACGAACATCACAGCGGACGACGTGAGCGCCGACCTTGCCGACCGAATCGCGCGAGCGCTCGCGCCACTGCGGCCGGACCTGGCCGGCTCCGGCGCCGCGATACTGCCGGACAGCGTTAGCTGGCTCGAGGTCGCCGGACTCGCGGAGTCGATGGACGACTTGGCCATGACCTTGTCGGTTCGTTGGCGCGGCTGCGCGGCGAGCACGGCTGCACTGCTTGGCGTCAGCGGAAACGGCAACTTCGAAGTCGACATCGCGCGCGACGGTCCGCACGCGTTGGTCGCCGGAACGACGGGGTCGGGAAAAAGCGAGTTGTTGCAAGCACTCGTGGCGTCGTTGGCGGTCGCGAATCGACCAGACGAGCTGACCTTCGTGCTCGTCGACTACAAGGGCGGCGCGGCTTTCGGCGCGTGCGCCAAGCTCCCACACACCGTCGGCTTTGTCACCGACCTCGACGGTGTCCTCGCCGAACGCGCTCTTGTCTCGTTGACCGCCGAGCTGAAACGTCGAGAAACCCTGTTCGCCGCCGACCAAGTCACCGACATCGCCGCATACCGGGCACAGGGTCGCCGCCTCGCCCGCTTGGTCATCGTGGTCGACGAATTCGCATCCCTGGCAGAGGAATTGCCGGAATTCGTCGGCGGACTCGTCGGCGTCGCCCAACGTGGCAGGTCGCTCGGGGTTCATCTCGTCTTGGCCACCCAGCGGCCCGAAGGCGTCGTCAACGCCGACATCCGGGCCAACACCAACCTGCGGATCTGCCTTGCGGTCACGCGGGAGTCTGAGTCTCGCGACGTCATCGACGCGCCCGACGGCGCTCGCATCAGCCGGCTCACGCCAGGCCGAGGGTATGCGCGCACCGGGCATGGGGAGCTGCGTGCTTTCCAATGCGGCCGCGTCGGTGCGCCGACGCTCGCCGGTCGCGACACGATCAGGGCACGCATCGCGCCGTTCCGCTCACTTGGGTATCCTGCGCCACGTCCCACCGAGACCCCGACGAACTCCACCCACGGCGATCTCGAGTTGATCGTGGACGCTTGTGCGAGTGCGGCAAAGTATCTCGGTATCGAGACACCCGCGTCGCCCTGGCTGCCGTCACTGCCCGATGTCATTTCGTCGTCCGGAATCGATGACCCTCCGTTGACGGCGGCGCTGGGCTGGCGTGATTTGCCGGCGCTGCAACGGCGAGAAAAACACATCGTCAACCTTGCCAAGCTCGGTCACTTGGTCGTTGCGGGCAGCGCACGCAGCGGCCGAACGACGGCGCTGCGAACTCTCGCTGGGCTTCTCGCCCGCAGCACGTCGACCGCCGACCTGCACCTGTATGCGTACGACTGCGCGGGTGGCACGGTCGCGGCGTTCGCGAATCTGCCGCATTGCGGCGCGGTCGTACGACCGCACGAGACCGAACGCGGCCGACGGTTGATGTCGTTCCTCGTCGGCGAACTTGCGACTCGCCGCGCCGAGCTAGCCGCGCAGGGATTCATTTCGATCAGCGAACAGCGCTCACGCAGCTGCGCACCACTGCCGCACGTTGCGGTGTTCGTCGACGGTTGGGAGTCGTTTGTCAACTCGTTCGAGGACGCCGACGGCGGACGGGTCGTCGACGGAATGTTCGACTTGCTGCGCGACGGCGCGAGCGCGGGCATTCATGTGTTCGCGACCGCAGACCGCGCAGGGCTGATCGGCCGCCTCGCGTCTCTCGTCGACCATCGCCTGGTGTTACGGCTGGCCGACCCCACTGACTTCACTCTCATCGGCGTCCCGACTCGCGCGGTGCCGGCGAGTTTGCCTCCGGGCAGGGCGTTCTCGACGCCCGACCTGACCCAGCTCCAGGTGTGCCTGCTGTCGAACGAGGCTTCGGGCCCTGCAGAACTCGAAGCTTTCAACGCCATCGCGACGGACGCCACTGCGCGCGATGCCGAACTGGCTGCGTCAAACCGCCCGCGACGCGTCGACGAGTTGCCCGCTCACGTCGTCCTGGAAGAGCTTGAAGCACAAGTCGGACGACGTCGTCAGGCAGGTTCTGCCAGCGTGTTGCTCGGCCTCGGCGGGGATCAGGTCGAACCCGTGTGGTCCGATCTCGCAGACGCTGGGTCGGGATTTGTCATCTGCGGGCCACCTCGGTCCGGCCGCAGCACCTCACTCAGTTGCGTCGCCGCGTCACTGCGCGCAGCGGGCTGGCTGACGATGCTCGTCACCGCTCGCTCGTCGCCAGCGGGCGGTTGGGTCGACGCGGTGATCAACGCGACAGACCCGCAGGCGGTTCTCGCCCTCGAGGTGCCCGGCAGGCGCCTTGCGGTGCTGGTCGATGACGCGGAGCGCGTGCTCGACACACCAGCGGCCGGCCCACTGGAGCGTTTCGCTAAGGCGGCGCGTGACGATGGTCAGCTGCTCGTCGTGGCTGGCACCACAGAAGATCTCGCGATCGGATTTCGCGGGTTCGTCGTCGAGGCGCGCCGATCGCGATGCGGTGTGCTGCTCGCACCGCGCGGCCCGCTCGACGGCGAGGTGTTCGGCGTGCGCCTGCCGCGTGAAGCCGTCGGCCGCACACCCCCCGGCCGTGGCTTGCTCATCGAGCACGGCGTGATCACGCCGCTTCAGGTCGCCGCGCCGGCTACTGCTCCGATCACTTCCAGACGGTGACCGTGAGGCTGCCGATGTCGACGACATGGGCAGGGCATGCGCTGCCCTTGGGACACTCCGGCGTCTGTGTCACCACGACTTTCGCGGTACCCGACGCTACGCCGGTGTAGAAGCCGGGCGCACCGGCGATTGGCGCCAGCGCTGGAGATCCCGCGGGTGTCACGGTGAAGGTCGTGTGTGCGCCGGGTTGCTGGAGTGGCGCGGGCACGGTCACCTGGATCACCTGGCCCGCATGTAGCCGCACAGACAAGCCGTTCTTCGCCGCTGTCGCTTGAATCTCGGCCTGCGGCAGGTTCGACGCGGGCGCCGCGGCCGGCGGATTCGTACTAGCGCCGCTCCCGCCGGGCGCTGAGGCGCCGGCCGAAGCGGTCGACCCGCCGGGTACTGCAGACCCGGGCGCCGATGCCACCGCAGAGCCGGACGACGACGCCAGCGCCGACGACGTCGACGCCTTGTGCGTTCCCCCGGAGCAGCCGGCCAGGGCGAGAGCCACCATCGCGACCGCGGTGACAGGCAGCACTGGAAGCGCGCGCTTTCCGATCCCTCGTTTCATCGTCATCGTTCGAACGTACCCACGGCCCCGAAGCCACGTTCCGAAGCTCCGACCAAGCGCAGGTTAAGGCTCACCGACCTGGCAGACCGGCCGCCCGCACGAGCGCGCGCACCTCACGCAAGGCCACGGACAAGCTCGCCAGGTCGGCGTTGTCGCTGGCAATGATGTCGTCGACGACGGCGCCCGTGCGGGTCAGCGCCGCGGCATTGGCTTGACGCCAGGCGGCTATCCGGTCATCGGCAGAAGCGCCAGCCTGTGTCGAGGCGAGCACGTCGGCGGTGAGCTCCGCGTGCGCCGCGACCAGGTCGTCTCGCGCGGCAGCCCGAGCCAGCGTGTGCCAGCGGGTGTCACGCGGCAGTGCCGACACCATCGAGCTCAGCCGCGCGATACCAAGCGCGTCGGCGAGCGCGAAGTGAACGCGCGCGACCTGGTCGACGTCCGAGCTGGCGCGCAGCGCGATCTCCACCACGGACAACGCGTTCAGGCCTTCGCCGAGGGCGACCGCCCGACCCGCCAACTCCGACGGCACGCCGCTGTCGACGAGCCGGCGCTGCTCCGCGGCGAACCGCTCGGCCTGCTCGCCGCGCAGAGCCTCCCCGAGCCCGCCGAGCACCGTGCGCAGGCCGGGCTCGAGCTGCGAAACAGTGGCTGGGACGTCGATCGGCGGCCGCCGGTTCGCGAGGAACCAACGCGACGCTCGGTCGAGCAAATACCGGACGACGACAAACAGCGACGTCTGCACCTCGCTGTTCACCACATCGTCGAGTGCTTCGATGTCGGCCCAAATCGCGTCGGTGTCGAACACCTGCCGAGCCGCGGTGTGCGCCCGCACGATCTCGGCGGTCGACGCGGTGGTCTCCGCGGCGACCCGGGCGGCGAACGTCGCGCCCGAGTAATTGACCAATTGGTTAGCGAGCTGTGTCGCGATGATTTCCCGCACCAGCGGGTGTTCGGCCATCGCCACCGCAAACCGCTCGCGCAGCCCCGACGGGAAGTATTCGACCAGCGCCTGCTGAGCAAAGATGTCGTCCGACAAATCAGACGCCGCGATTTCGTGGGCCGCCGTGATCTTCGCGTACGCAAGCAAGACCGCGAGCTCGGGACGCATCAACCCAAGGCCGGCGGCCCGCCGTTCGGCGATGGTGTCGGCGTCGGGCAGATGCTCGAGCGCGCGAGACAGGTGGCCGTTCTTCTCGAGCCAGTCGATGTAGGCGGCGTGCACATGCAAGGTCGCGGGCGCTTGCGCCTGCGAACAGGCCAGAGCCAGGTTCTGCGCGTAGTTGTCGCGCAGCACAAGCCCGCCGATCTCCTCGGTCATTCCGGCCAGCAACGGGCCGCGCTCCGCGGGTTCCAGCCGCCCCGAACGAGCCGCGACGTCGAGCAGGATCTTGATGTTCACCTCGTGGTCTGAGGTGTCGACCCCGGCGGAGTTGTCGATGGCGTCGGTGTTGATGCGGCCGCCCGCTAAGGCGAATTCGATGCGGCCAAGTTGGGTGAACCCGAGGTTTCCCCCTTCGCCCACGATTTTGCAGCGCAGCTCGCGCCCGTCGACGCGAATAGCGTCGTTCGCCCGGTCTCCGACGTCGGCGTTTGTCTCCGTATGCGCCTTGACGTAGGTGCCGATGCCGCCATTCCAGAGCAGGTCGACGGGCGCGCGCAGGATCGCACGCATGAGGTCGGACGGCGCAAGCGGGGTCTCCGGAATCCCAAGCGCGCCAGCCATTTCGGCCGACACCGGCACCGCTTTGGCGCTGCGCGGCCATACGCCGCCGCCCTTGGAGATGAGGTTCGTGTTGTAGTCAGCCCATGAGCTGCGCGGCAGGTCGAATAGCCGTTTGCGCTCCTCGAAAGACGCGGCCGGCTCAGGATTCGGATCGACGAAGATGTGGCGGTGGTCGAACGCGGCCAAGAGCTTGATGTGACTCGACAGCAACATCCCGTTGCCGAAGACGTCACCCGACATGTCTCCGATTCCGACGCAGGTGAAGTCGGTGGTCTGGCAGTTGGCGCCGATGTCTCGGAAGTGCCGCTTCACCGACTCCCAAGCGCCGCGCGCCGTGATTCCCATCGCCTTGTGGTCGTAGCCAGCCGATCCGCCTGACGCAAACGCGTCGCCAAGCCAAAACCCGTATTCCGCCGAGATTCCGTTGGCGATGTCGGAGAAGGTCGCGGTGCCCTTGTCGGCTGCGACGACCAGGTAGCTGTCGTCACCGTCGTGCCGAACCGTGTCGAGCGGCGGAACGGTCTGCCGGCCAGCGGGCGTGGTGACCAGGTTGTCAGTGAGGTCAAGCAAGCCGCGAATGAGCGTCTTGTAGCAGTGCACGGCCTCGGCCTGTTGGGCCTCGCGGTCGGTGTCGCCGGGTGGTCGTTTCACCACGAAGCCGCCCTTCGACCCGACGGGGACGATGACCGCGTTCTTCACCGTCTGGGTTTTGGCGAGGCCGAGCACCTCGGTGCGGAAGTCCTCCCGCCGGTCGGAGTGCCGGATGCCGCCGCGCGCCACCGCTCCAAAGCGAAGGTGCACACCCTCAACTCGCGGCGAGTAAACGAAAATCTCAAACTTCGGTCGAGGTTGCGGGAGGTCGGGGATCTGCTCAGACGCGAACTTCATCGACAGGTACGGCTTTGCCGCGCCGTCAACCCGCTGCCAATGGTTGGTACGCAGCGTGGCGTTCACGAACGCCAGGTAGCTGCGCAAAATCCGGTCCTCGTCAAGGCTCCCCACGTCGTCCAATGACTTCTGGATGCGACCCGTGAGCTCCGCCTCCGCGGCATGACGGTCGCCGTCGAACGACGGGTCGAGACGGGCCTCGAACAACTCGACCAGCAGCCGCGCGATGGCAGCGTTCGAGACGAGAGCGGCCTCGACATACTCCTGGCTAAAGCGGGAGCCCGCCTGCCGCAGGTATTTCGCGTACGCCCGCAACACGACGACCTGCCGCCAATGCAAACCGGCGCGCAGCACCAAAGCTTGAAAGCCGTCGGCCTCGGCGTCGCCGCGCCACGCCGCGGCAAGCGCGTCTTGGAATCGCCGATGCATCAACTCCACGTCGCCGGATTCGTCGATGACACCGTGTCGGAGCCCAAAGTCGTAGATCCAGGCCGGTTCGGCGTCGCGTGGTTCGATGCCGTACGGCCGCTCGTCAGTGACCTCGACGCCCATGCTTTGCAGCAACGGCAGGATCTGCGACAACGACACCGCGGTGCCGAGCCGGTAGACCTTCAAGCGGAGCTCGTCCTGTGCCGCGTCGGCTGGCTTGTAGAGGAGCAGGTCGAATCCGTCGGCGCCCAATCGCTCGATGTCTTGCAGGTCGTCGACCGCGTCGCGAGCGGGGAAATCTTCTTTGTACGCCTCGGGAAACGCGTGAGCGTAACGCTCGGCCATCTTCCGACCGGCGTCGCCGAAGCGCTGCTGCAGCGCTTCGGCAAAGTCGTCGTCCCACGTGCGGGTCGCGGCGACTAGCCGCCGCTCGAGGGCGTCGCGGTCGACGTCCGCGATCGCGTCGGTGTCGACGCGGACGACGAAGTGCACGCGTGCCAGAACGGATTCGGCGACTCTCAACGTGTCTTCCACGCTAGTGCCGCCCAAGGCTTCCAGCAGAATGTCCTGCATTCGCAGCCGCACCTGCGTGCTGTAACGCTCCCGCGGCAGGTACACCAGGCAGGAGACGAATCGGCCGTACACGTCCTTGCGCATGAACAGCCGCAAGCGGCGCCGCTCCTGGAGGTGCAGGACGCCGATCGCAGTCTCATAGAGCTCCGGCAAAGAGGTCTGGAACATCTCATCGCGCGGCAGATCCTCGAGGATCTGGAGCAGATCCTTGCCGCTGTGACTTTGTGGCGCGAATCCCGACCGCTCGATGACGGCGCTGGCTTTGCGCCGCAGCAGCGGGATCGACAGCACGCTGCTCACGTACGCGGCGGAGGTGAACAGGCCGAGGAACCGGCGCTCGCCCACGACTTTGCCAGCGTCGTCGAAGATCTTGACACCGATGTAGTCGAGGTACACCGGGCGATGAACGGTCGCTCGTGAATTGGCCTTGGTGATGAGCAAGAGCTGGGGGTCGCGCACCCTCTCTCGCACCTCCGACGGCATCGTCGAGAGCAATCGAGGTTTCGGTTTGTCGGCGCGCAAGATGCCCAATCCGGTACCTGGGACGACGCCGAGCGCCAGCTCGCCGGTTTCCGGATCGTCGAGCAAGCGGTACTCGCGATATCCGAGGAACGTGAAGTGATCGTCAGACAGCCAACGCAAAAACTCAACTGTCTCAGCCACTTCCGCGGCGCCGACCGGCAGCCCTGGTGGTGGCGCCGTCTCAGTCTGGGCGGCGACTTGCTGCACGATCGCGCGCATTCGCGGCCAATCTTCGACGACGTCGCGCACATCCCGCAGCACCCGCAGGATGTCATCGTGCAACGCACGTTCGGCGTCGGCACCAGCTTGCGGCGCCAATTCGAAATGCATCCACGACTCAATGAGCGTGTCAGGAGGCGCCTCATGTGCGTCGAGCGTGCCGAGCACCTCGTGCAACTGACCGTCCAGATCACGGCGGACGACGAATTGCGGGTGCAGCACAAGGTAAATCGCGATGTCGTGCCGCGACAACTCTTGGGTTACCGAGTCAACCAGGAACGGCATGTCGTCGGTGACGATCTCGACGAGCGTGTGCGCTGGCCGACCGGCCAACTGGTCTGAGTCGAAAGACACGACCCGCACCTTCGGGGCGCCCGGCGGCCGCATCATGGCGAAGTCGCGGTGCCCCCACGCCACCTCGTAAAGCTCGACCGGTGGCCAGTCCAACACGTCTTCGGCGGAAACATGCAAGAAGTACCGACTGAGAAACGGCTCGACGTCGGCACGGTTCGCGCGGTCCTGCGACGCGGCCGCGATGAGCCGGGCTTTTTCCTGTTCCAGTTCCTCGTCGTGCCGCTCGAACGCGCCACTCATCGGGCGCCCCCGTCGTCCGGCAAACCCATGTGCGGGTAGTTGACGTGGGTTGGCGGGACGAAGTTCTCCTTGATCGCGCGCGTACTAGTCCAGCGCAGCAGGTTCTGCATCGAGCCAGCCTTGTCGTTCGTGCCACTGGCCCGACCGCCGCCGAACGGCTGCTGGCCCACGACCGCGCCGGTCGGCTTGTCGTTGATGTAGAAGTTGCCGGCGGAGAACCGCAGCGACTTGGTGGCGGCCGCGATGGCCGCCCGGTCCTGCGCGATCACCGCTCCGGTGAGGGCGTACGGCGCGACGTCGGCCGCCTGCGCCACCACTTCGTCGTAACGGTCGTCGTCGAACACGTGCACGGCCAGGATGGGTCCGAAGTACTCGCGGCTGAACACCTCGTCGTTCGGGTCTTCGGCGAGGAAGACCGTCGGCCGCACAAACCATCCTTCGGTGTCGTCAAGCTGGCCGCCCGCCGCCAACCTCATGCCAGGAAGCGACTTCGCTCGCGCGATCGCCTCGCCCAGCCGGCTGAAGGAGCGCCCGTCGATCACGGCGCCCATGAAGTTGCCGAAGTCGGTGACATCGCCCATCGGCAACGACTCGACCTGCGCGACGAACTCCGACTCCAGCCGCCGCCACACCGAGCGCGGCACATACGCGCGGGACGCCGCCGAGCATTTTTGGCCCTGGTACTCGAACGCGCCGCGGATCAACGCCGCGCGCAACACATCGACGTCAGCCGACGGGTGGGCGATGACGAAGTCTTTGCCACCGGTCTCCCCCACGATGCGCGGATACCCGCGGTATCGCGGCAGGTTCTCGCCGACGCTCCGCCACAAGTGCTGGAAGGTCGCCGTCGAGCCGGTGAAGTGAATGCCGGCGAGGTCACGATGCGGCAGCGCTACCTGCGACACCGCGGCACCCGCCCCGGTGACCATGGTGATGACGCCGGGCGGCAAACCCGCCGCGGTCAACAGGTCCATCAAGAAGTGCGCGGAGAACTGCTGCGTCGGCGACGGCTTCCACACGCTTACGTTGCCCATCAGCGCGGGCGCGGTCGGCAGATTTCCCGCGATCGAGGTGAAGTTGAACGGCGTGATCGCCAGCACGAAGCCCTCGAGCGGACGGTGGTCAAGCCGGTTCCAGGTGCCTGGCGAAGACAGCGGCTGCTCAGCGAGGATCTGCCGGGCGAAGTGCACGTTGAACCGCCAGAAGTCGGCAAGCTCGCACGCGGCGTCGATCTCCGCCTGGTAACAGGTCTTGCTTTGGCCGAGCATGGTCGCCGCGTTGATCGTGTCGCGCCACGAGCCGGTCAACAGGTCGGCTGCCTTCAAGAAAACCGCGGCGCGATCGTCGAACGCGAGCTCCCGCCAGGCCGGAGCGGCGGCAAGCGCGACGACAATCGCGTCGCTCACGTCGTCCGGGGTGGCGTCGGCAAGCACGCCGAGCACGGCCGAACGGCGATGCGGCTGGACGACGTCGACGCGGTCACCACGGCCCATGCGGTGACGCTCGCCGAGGGCAAGGGTGAGGTCGACGCGCTCGGAGCCGAGCTCCTTCAGACGCGTCTCAAGTCTCGAACGCTCCGGACTTCCAGGGGCATAGCCCAAGGCAGCCTCGTTCGTCGGACTGGGAACCGTGGTGACGGCATCCATCGCGTGGCGCTCCTGGCGTCGGCTCGCTTGCGGGGTCTCTGCTGCGTAAGCGACTTGCTTCAGGCAATTAGTGGGCCGCCGGGTGGGGCGACTCCAATCCCATCCTGGCACGCCTATCGCCAGGAGGCGCGGACAGCTGAGCGGTTAGCCGAGCAGGGTCGCGATCTCCTGGACCGCGTACCACTGCAGCTCGTGGTCGTCGACGCCGTCGACCACGAACTGGGCGTCGCTGTCGCCGGCGTCGGCCGCGGCGACCGCCTGGGCGGCCGCCTCGACATCAGCCGCCGCCGACGGGTCGTCAACGTGCACGGCCGCGACCGCGTCCAGGGTGACCGCGACGGCAAGCCGTACCGCGGCGGGATCGGCGTCAGGCACCGCCGCGGCGCCGTTGTCGGCGCCGTTGTCGGCGATGTTGTCGGCGATGTTGTCGGCGATGTTGTCGGCGATGTCGACAGCCAGGACGACGCGGCGCGCGGCGCCGTGCTCCCCGGACGACGCCAGCAGGCGAAGCGAGGCGCGCGCGGCATGGGTGAACGCGACGTACTCCAACTCCTCGAGGTCGCCCTCGCGATACCACTCGCGCAACCCTGGCGTCACCGCAAAGGCGACGACGCCTGGCTCGGCGACCACGGCGCGCGCGTCGTCCGGCCGGCCGTCGGTGGTCACGCGGACCCGACCCGACAAATCGGGCAGCGTGGTCGGGACGTAGACGCGCACGGAGCACATGCTGCCACGCGGCTGGGTCCGCGCCGGGCAACCGAACGCGACCGGATCGAAAACTCGCCCATCGATGCTCAGGCCCGCGCCAATTGAGCCGAAGCACCTATTGGCGCCCGGATGGCCTTAGGCGCTGCGCGGCAGCGGGCCGCGCCGGGTTCGGCGACTCGACGGAGCAAACATGTCAGGTGTCAGTGCGGTGCGGCCCTCATCGACCGCCACGAGGTCGCGTCCATGGCGCGACCGGTCCTTGGCATTCAAGATCAACGCCGCCGTGCTGGTGGCCGTCGCGACCGCCGGCGCGATCGCGGGCGTTGCGCTGAGCTCGATCAGTTCGATGGCATCGCACGCTAAGGCCGCGAAAGGCACGCAGGCGTCGACGTCCGTGCGGTCTGACATGTCGAGCCTGCTGCACGATCAAAGCGCCGCCGACCGCAATGTGCTGCTCATCTTGTTCATCGGCATCGCGGTCGCGATGTTCATCGGCTGGCAGGTGGCGCGCCGGATCCGCACTGACGTGACCTCCGTGGTCGGTGTCGCTGAGGGCCTCGCCACCGGCGACCTCACCCGCACCGCCCGCCTCGACAGCCGAGATGAGATCGGCCGGCTGGCGAACGCGCTCGATCGCGCCTCCGCGCAGCTGCGGCAAGACTTCTCGTCGGTGAGCACCAACGCCTCGACGCTCGCCTCTGCGTCGGTCGAGCTGACGAACGCGGCGAGTGCCCTGGCTAGCTCCGCCGAGGCCGCCTCGGGCGAGGCGAACGCGTCGGCCGACACCGCGAGCGCGGTCACCTCACACGTGCAGGCCGTCGCCACCGGCGGCCAGGAGATGGGCAGCTCGATCCGCGAGATCAGCGTGAACGCCAGCGAGGCCACGCGGGTGGCCGCGCAGGCCGTCACCGTCGCTGCCTCGACCAACGACATGGTCACCCGGCTCGGCGAGTCGTCGTCGCAGATCGGTCAGGTCGTGAAGGTCATCACCTCGATCGCCCAGCAGACCAACCTGCTCGCGTTGAACGCGACCATCGAGGCCGCGCGCGCCGGCGAGGCGGGCAAGGGCTTCGCGGTCGTCGCGGGCGAGGTCAAGGACCTCGCGCAAGAGACGGCGAAGGCGACCGAAGACATCGCGCACCGGGTCGAGGCGATCCAGGGTGACACCGCAGCGGCGGTCGCCGCGATCAGCGAGATCAGCTCGATCATCGAGCGCATCAACGAGATTCAGACCGTCATCGCGTCGGCCGTCGAGGAGCAAACGGCGACGACGAACGAGATGAACCGCAGCATCGACGAGGCCGCGAGCGGCGCGCACGAGATCGCCAGCCGCATCACGCAGGTCGCCCGCGCCACGCAGCAAACGGCCGGCACCGTCGGCAGCGCGCGACACGCCGCCGAGGAACTCGCGCGGATGTCGGGTCAGCTGCAGCAGGTCGTCGCGCGCTTCAAGTACTGACGGCGCGGCGCGTGATCAGCGCGCGTGGCGAAGCAGCTGCCGCGACCGACCTCGTCGGCGGGCGCTGACCGCCACCCCGGTCAGCTGGGCGACCACTGGCAGCAGAGCTTGCCGCGCAGGCGAATCCGGCGCGACCTCACCGATTGACCGGCCGCCGGCTATCGCCAGATCGAACCCGGCTTGGTCATGAGGCACGAAGACGATGTTCTCGACGCCGGCGTAACGCGACAGCGCCTGCGCGATTTGGGCTTGCGGCTCGCCGTTGATGGGGCCGCCACGCAACCTGTTCACCACAACGTGCGGTCGACAGTCGGGAAGCACCTCGCTCAACTCGGCAAGGCCGCGAACCAGCCGCTGTAAACCGACCGGGTCTGCGGCGCCGACGGCGAGCACCTGATCTGCTTCCGCCAACGTGGCGAGGGTCGCGCCGTTGCGCCGTGGCGCGGCGGTGTCGTAGCTCAACTCCTCGTCTTGCTCCAAGCAAAAGCCGCAATCCACGACGGTCAG
>JAICYF010000210.1 GCA_025934355.1 Acidothermaceae bacterium | reverse complement strand
TGTCGAGGCGCTCTTGCGTTGGAATCACCCGCGCCGGGGCCTCATGGTCGCCGAGGAGTTCGTCGACATCGCCGAGGAGTGCGGCGCCATCGTGTCGATCGGCGGTTTCGCACTTCGGGAGGCATGCAAGCGCGTCAGTGAATGGCAGCGCACGACGTCGTCATCGATCAGTGTCAGCGTCAACATCTCCGCGACCCAGTTGGAACAACCGCAGCTCACCGCCGAGGTGGCGGCCGCGCTGGCCGACAGTGGACTCGCGGCCGAGTCGCTCGTGCTCGAAGTCACCGAGGCGCTCGTGCTGCGTGACGAGCACTGGGTGGGCCGGCGACTCGACGAGTTAAAGGCGCTTGGCGTGCGTTTCGCCATCGACGACTTCGGCTCGGGCTACTCGTCGCTGGCGGCCCTGCGCGACCTGCCGATCGACATCGTGAAGATCGACCGATCGTTTATCGAGGCGATCGGCACGGTTGCCGACGGGGCGGAGTTCGCTCGCAAGATCGTCGAGCTCGCGCACACCCTCGACCTCGTCGTGGTCGCCGAGGGAGTGCAAAGCCGCGCGCAGTTCGACGTTCTGCGGCGGTCGCGTTGCGAACTGGGCCAGGGGTTCTTCTTCGCCGAGCCGACGCTCAGCGATCATTTGCCGACCGTTCGACGGGTTCGCCGCTAACCAGCAGGACGCCTGCGGTCGACGACCCGTTTCGCCTTGCCGAGCGAGCGTTCGAGCGCGCCCGGGTCGCAAACCTCAACACTCGCTGACACCCCTACGTTTGCTTTGATCACGGCAGTCAGCGTCTGTGCGGTGCGCTGTTTTTCGTCGGACGACGTCTGCTGCCGCGCCTCCACCTGCACCGTGAGCTCGTCAAGGCGGGCAGGCCGGGTGAGCACCAGCTGGAAGTGCGGCGAAAGCGCAGGGTCGCGCAACACGAGTTCCTCGATCTGGGTGGGAAACACGTTGACACCCCTGACGATCACCATGTCGTCGCTGCGGCCGGTGACGTGCTCCATGCGGCGCATCGTGCGCGCGGTGCCCGGCATCAGCCGGGTGAGGTCGCGGGTGCGGTAGCGGATGAGGGGCATCGCCTCTTTGGTCAGGGTCGTTAGCACGAGTTCGCCGAATTCGCCGTCCGGCAAGACTTCTCCGGAGATCGGGTCGATGATCTCCGGATAGAAGTGGTCCTCCCAGATGTGCAGGCCGTCTTTGGTCTCGGCGCATTCCTGCGCGACGCCGGGTCCCATCACCTCCGACAGCCCGTAGATGTCGACGGCGCTAATCGCAGAGCGTCGTTCGATCTCGAGCCGCATCTCTTGGGTCCACGGCTCGGCGCCGAGAATGCCAACGCGCAAGGAGCTTTCGACCGGATCGACGCCCATGCGCTCCATCTCGTCGAGGATCACGAGCAAATAAGACGGCGTGACCATGACGATGTCCGGTCGAAGGTCGCGGATCAGCAACACCTGCCGCTCGGTAGCGCCGCCTGAGGCTGGGACGACCGTGCAACCAAGCCGCTCCGCGCCGTAGTGCGCACCGAGTCCGCCGGTGAAAAGCCCGTATCCGTAGGCCACGTGCACGAGTTGGCCGGGCCGCCCGCCGGCCGCGCGGATGGAGCGGGCCATCAGGTCTGACCAGACGTCGACGTCGGCCTGCGTGTAACCGACCACGGTTGGCTGCCCGGTCGTCCCGGACGACGCGTGGATGCGGGCCAACCGTTCGCGTGGCGCCGCCAACATGCCGTATGGGTAGGCGTCGCGCAGATGTTGCTTGGTGGTGAACGGAAAGCCCGCCAGGTCGGAGAGCTGCCGCACGTCTTCGGGTCGCACGCCGGCGTTGTCGAACGCGCGGGTGTAGTGCGGCACCTTCTCGTAGGCCAGTCGCAGCGTTTCTCGCAGGCGGCGAAGTTGAAGCGCGGAAAGCTCGTCGCGCGACGCCGTCTCGATCGGCTCCAGGCTCATCGGTTCAGCACCGGCTTGCCAATCGAGCTGCTGACGCCGCGGAACTCGGCCACCACTTCTGGCGGCACGCCACGGGTGATCGTGACGTCGTAGATCCCACGTCGTCCGGCTCGAAAACGCTCTTGGGCGGTCGCCTCTAGCACGTCGCCCATGTGGGTGGGTGCGAGAAAAACGATCTCGCAGGACGACGCGACGGTCGCGACGTCGTGGGTGTTGCAGGCAAACGCGAAGGCGGAGTCGGCCAGGGTGAACAGGTAACCGCCGTGACCGATGCGATGGCCGTTGAGCATCTGTTCGGTGATCGTCATGCTGACGCGTGCGCGACCTGGAGCGACGTCAAGGAGTTCGATGCCGAGAGACCGCGACGCCACGTCGGACTCGTACAGGGCTTTCGCGCAGTCCCAGGCAAGCGCATCGTCGTCCGTCATGGCCGAATCATGGTCCGGCCCGCGCATGGGCGTCTAGGCGGGGGCCGCTTCCCCGTCGACCGAACGTTCGGTTTACTGGGAGGATGACGGACGTCGAACAGCTTGTCGCCACGCATCGCCCGCTGCTGGAGGAGGCCGTCGCGGCCACCCGTAAACGCGGCTACTGGTCGGCGTTCCCTGAGTCGCCGTCGACGAAGGTGTGGGGCGACGAGGCCCCGGCGGCCGGCAAGGCGGCGTTCGACGGCCTGCTGGGCAAGGAGTTTGCGATAGCCACGGCCGGGGCGACCGGCACGGTCGCTCCGGAGCATTCGCCGTACGGCATCGATTTCGACGTCCACTATCCGCACATGACCGCGAGTGGTGTCGATGAACTGATCCGCGCGGCATCCGCGGCAATGCCCGCGTGGCGTGACGCCGGGCCGCTCACCCGCGCGGCAGTGTGTGTCGAGATCTTGCAGCGACTCAATGCACGCAACTTCGAACTGGCGCACGCCGTGATGCACACGACCGGCCAGTCGTTCGTGATGGCCTTCCAGGCTGGCGGCGCCCACGCGCTCGACCGCGGACTCGAGGCGGTCGCCTACACCTATGACGCCATGGCGGCGGTGCCGGCGAGCGTGGCGTGGGAGAAGCCGCGCGGGCGAGGCGAGCCGCAACGGTTGACGAAGACGTACACGATCGCGCCACGCGGGGTTGCGCTCGTGATTGGCTGCACCACTTTCCCAACCTGGAACGGTTTTCCCGGGTTGTTCGCCAGCCTGTGCGCTGGCAACCCGGTGATTGTGAAGCCGCATCCGCACGCCGTGCTACCGCTTGCGCTCACCGTGTCGGTGGCCCGCGCGGTGCTTGCCGAGTACGGCTTCGACGACAACCTGGTGAGTCTCGCCGTTGAGAGTGAGGGGGAGGGGCTGGCAAGCGCGTTGGCGCTACGGCCCGAGGTGCGGGTCATCGACTTCACCGGGTCCAGCGAGTACGGCAACTGGTTGGAGTCCAACGCGCATCAGGCGTTAGTTTTCACCGAGAAATCAGGCGTCAACACCGTCGTCTTCGACTCGACGGACGACGCGAGCGCCGCCGCGGCGAACCTCGCCTACTCGCTTTCCCTCTACAGCGGGCAGATGTGCACGACGCCGCAGGTGCTGCTGGTTCCGTCGTCCGAGATTGACTCGTTCGTGGATGCGTTGTCGTCGGCGCTCGAGTCGCTACTCGGTGAGCCGGCCCGCGCGGTGGCGATGCTCGGTGCTCTCGTCGACGACCGGGTGGCCGATCGACTTGCCGCGGCCGAAAGTCTGGGCAAGGTGGCGATCGCCTCGAAACCCGTGTCACACAACGAGTTTCCGGCAGCACGAGTGCGAACGCCGTTGGTGCTACGGGTGACGTCGTCGGACATTGATGCGTTTGGCGCCGAATGTTTTGGGCCGGTCGCCTTTGTGGTCGAGACGCGCGACACTGCGGAGAGCCTCGAGTTGTGGCGAATGCTCACGACGACACGAGGTGCGCTGACTGCGTCGGTGTACTCGACTGATCCGGCGGTGCTCGACGAGGCGTCGCGGATCGCGGTCGACGCTGGCGTCTCGCTGTCGGTGAATCTCACGGCCGACGTGTACGTGAATCAGACCAGCGCGTTCTCTGATTTTCATGCCACAGGAGCGAATCCGGCGGCAAACGCGAGTCTCACCGACGCGGCTTTTGTGACCGGACGGTTCCGGGTGGTTGAGATCCGGCGTCCGGGATGACCACGCTATCCGGCCGGTCTCGCGCGGCTGCCCCAGTGACGGCGGTTTCGGCGCGCCGGGCGCCGTACGACGCGGCGTCGCTGCTCGACGTCGCGGTGCGGGTGTTCAACGAGCGCGGGTACGACGGCACGTCGATGGAGGATCTGGCGCGAGCCGCGGGAATCTCGAAGTCGTCGTTCTACCACCACGTGGAGGGCAAGGAAGCGCTGCTCGCAGCGGCCTGCGACCGCGCCTTGTCGACGTTGTCCGCGATACGCGACGAGTCGGCGTCGCGGACCGGCCGGGCAATCGCGCGGTTCGAACACGTGCTGCGCCGAACCGCTGAGGCGCTGCTCGCCGAGTTGCCGTATGTGACGTTGTTGCTGCGGGTGCGCGGAAACACCGCGACCGAGAAGCGCGCGCTCGACCGCCGCCGAGATTTCGACCGATTCGCCGCGAACCTTGTGACACAAGCGATTTCGGACGGCGATCTGCGCTCGGACATCGATCCGTTGCTCGCCACCCGACTGTCATTCGGGATGGTCAACTCGGTCGTCGAGTGGTACCGG
>JAICYF010000190.1 GCA_025934355.1 Acidothermaceae bacterium | reverse complement strand
CTTCTGCCGGTTCTCGCCCCGCTGAATCGCGTCGACGTTGGCGCCGATCAGCTCGACGTTGTACTTCTCCAGCACGCCAGCCTCGTGGAGCGCGACCGCGGTGTTAAGGGCGGTCTGACCGCCGAGGGTGGCGAGCAGCGCGTCGGGGCGCTCCTTCGCAATGATTTTCTCAACGATTTCAGGGGTGATCGGCTCGACGTAGGTGGCGTCGGCGAACTCGGGGTCGGTCATGATGGTCGCCGGGTTGGAGTTGACCAGCGAGACCCGCAACCCTTCGGCTTTGAGCACCCGGCAGGCTTGGGTGCCCGAGTAGTCGAACTCGCAAGCCTGACCGATGACGATCGGCCCCGAGCCGATGACCAGAACCGACTTCAGGTCTTGGCGCTTCGGCATCAGCGACCTTCCATGAGCTGGGCGAACCGATCGAACAAGTAGGCGGCGTCGTGCGGACCGGCGGCCGCCTCCGGGTGGTACTGCACCGAAAACGCTGGCGCGTCAAGGCATTCGAGCCCTTCGACGACGTCGTCGTTCAGGCAGATGTGGCTGACCCGCGCACGCCCGAACGGCGTCGGCGTCTCACCCTCGAGCGGCGCGTCGACGGCAAACCCGTGGTTGTGGGCGGTGACCTCCACCTTGCCGGTCGTGCGATCCATCACCGGCTGGTTGATGCCCCTGTGCCCGTACTTCAGCTTGTAGGTGCCGAAGCCGAGTGCGCGGCCGAGTAGCTGGTTGCCGAAGCAGATGCCGAAGAACGGCAGCTTGCGGTCGAGCACCTCTTGCAGAAGAGTCACCGGCCCTTGGGTCGCGGCCGGATCGCCCGGGCCGTTGGAGAAGAACACGCCGTCGGGCGACACCGCCAGCACGTCGTCAATGTCGGACGACGCGCGCAACACGTGCACCTCGATGCCGCGTTCGGCCATCCGGTGTGGCGTCATCGCCTTGATGCCGAGGTCGACCGCGGCCACGGTGAACCGCTTCTCGCCAATCGCAGGGACGACGTAGGGCTCGGACGTGGAGACCTCGTTGGCCAGGTCGGCGCCCTCCATGGGCGCCGATTCGAGCACCCGCCGCAGCAACGCGTCGGCGTCGCGCTCGGTGCTGGAAATCCCGACCCGCATGGCGCCGCGCTCGCGCAGATGCCTGGTGAGCGCGCGGGTGTCGACGCCGCTGATGCCGACAATTCCTTGCAACGCAAGCTCTTCGTCGAGACTTCGGGTCGCGCGCCAGTTGGACGGCGTGCGCGCTGGGTCACGGACGACGTACCCGCTCACCCAGATCTGCGCCGACTCGGGGTCTTCGTCGTTGACCCCGGTGTTGCCGATGTGCGGCGCAGTCATCACCACGACCTGCTTGTGGTAGCTCGGGTCGGTGAGCGTCTCCTGGTAACCGGTCATGCCGGTGGAGAAGACCGCCTCACCGAACGTCTCCCCTTGAGCGCCGTACGACTCGCCGCGAAACGTCCGACCGTCCTCGAGGACCAGCAGCGCCGCGCTCATGCGGGTTTCCCATCGAGGACGGTTGGCTTTCCGCGAAGCAACGTGTGGACGACGCGCACTGGCAATTCCCTTCCGACGTATGGGGTGTTTCGCGACTTCGAGGCGAGGCTGCCCGCGTCGACGACGCGGCGGGCGGAGGGGTCGACGAGCGTGAGGTTGGCGGGCATACCGGCCGCGATTTCCCTGCCCTGACCGGAAAGCCGGCCAATGCGGGCCGGGCGGATCGACATTCGATCGGCGACGCCAGCCCAGTCAAGCAGCTCGGTCTCAACCATCGCGGCCACGACAACCGAGAGAGCCGTCTCGAGCCCAAGCATGCCGAACGCGGCCTCCTGCCACTCCGACTCCTTATCTTCCAGGGCGTGCGGCGCATGATCGGTGGCCACGACGTCGATCGTGCCGTCGGCCAAACCGCGCCGCACCGCCTCGACGTCGTCGCGGCTGCGCAACGGCGGATTCACCTTGTAGATCGGGTCATAAGTGGCGGCGAGCTCATCGGTGAGGAGGAGGTGATGTGGCGTGACTTCGGCGGTGACGTTGACGCCGCGCGACTTCGCCCACCGGATCAGCTCGACGGAGCCGGCGGTAGACACGTGGCACACATGCAGTCGTGACCCGACGTGCTCGGCGAGCAAGATGTCGCGGGCGATGATCGCCTCCTCGGCCACCGCGGGCCAGCCCCGCAGCCCAAGCACGCCCGACAACTCGCCTTCGTTCATTTGCGCGTCTTGGGTGAGCCGCGGCTCCTGGGCGTGCTGCGCGATGACGCCGTCGAACGCCTTGACGTACTCCAACGCCCGCCGCATCAGCAGCGCGTCAGAGACACACTTGCCGTCGTCGGAGAAAACCCTGACCCGCGCGTGGGAATCGGCCATGGCGCCGAGCTCCGCGAGCTGTTCGCCACGCAGGCCGACACTCACCGCTCCCACCGGGTGCACGTCGCAATGACCGGCCTCGCGACCGGCCAACCACACCTGCTCGACCACGCCCGCGGAATCGGCCACCGGGTCGGTGTTGGCCATCGCGTGCACCGCGGTGAAGCCGCCGAGAGCGGCGGCGAGCGTGCCCGTCTCAACGGTCTCAGCGTCCTCGCGGCCCGGCTCGCGAAGGTGGGTGTGCAGGTCGACCAGGCCGGGCAGCGCGATCAGGCCGTCGGCGTCGACGACGTGCGCGCCGGCTTTCGACAATCCCACGCCCACCTCGGTGATCACGTCGTCCGAGATGAGAATGTCTTGTGGTTGAGCGCCAAGGATTCGCGCGCCCTTGATGACGGTGCCGCTGATCACGCCTCCTCCCCCGCGAAGTCACTGCGCCGGCGACGCTGTCCCGTGTCGGCGGGTTCGAGCTCGCGTTCGGACGACGTGGACGGCTCGGACGACTCGGCGCCGATCGCGGACACGTTGCCGCCGAGCAGCAGGTAGAGCACGGCCATCCGCACGCTGACGCCGTTCGCGACCTGCTCGACGATGACCGAGCGCATGGAGTCGGCGACTTCGGCGGCGATTTCCATGCCACGGTTCATCGGGCCTGGGTGCATCACGATCGCATGCTCTGGCAGCATCGCCATGCGCGCGGCGTCGAGGCCGTAGCGGCGGCTGTACTCGCGGGCGTTGGGAAAGTACGAGTCGTTCATGCGCTCGCGCTGCACCCGCAGCATCATCACCACGTCGGTCTTCGCCAGCACTGAGTCGAGGTCGAAGGAGTGACCACAGGGCCATCCCTCGACGCCGACCGGTAGCAGAGTCGGTGGCGCGACAAGCGTCACCTCTGCGCCCAAGGTGTTGAGCAGCAGCACGTTCGAACGCGCGACCCGGCTGTGCAGCACATCGCCGACGATCGCGACGCGACGTGATTCGAGGTTGCCGAGGTGACGGCGCATGGTGAACGCGTCGAGCAGCGCTTGCGTCGGGTGCTCGTGGGTGCCGTCGCCGGCGTTGACGACGCTGCCTTTGATCCAGTTCGCGAGGCGATGCGGGGCGCCGCTCGCCTGGTGGCGGATGACCACGCCGTCAGCGCCCATCGCCTCGAGGGTGAGGGCGGTGTCTTTCAAGCTCTCGCCCTTGGACACGCTTGAGCCCTTGGCGGAGAAGTTGATGACGTCGGCCGAGAGCCGTTTCGCCGCCGCTTCGAAGGAGGTGCGGGTACGGGTTGAGTCCTCGTAGAAGAGGTTGACGACGGTGCGTCCGCGCAGCGTCGGCAGCTTCTTGATCGGACGATCGGCAAGCCGGGCCAGCTGCGTGGCGGTGTCGAGGATGAGCAACGCGTCGTCTCGACTGAGGTCGCCGGCCGAGATCAGGTGCTTGGTCATTGCGCGGCCCCCTCGGCTGGTGAGAGCAACACGGCGTCGCGGCCATCGACCTCTTCGATCAGGACGGTCACCTGTTCGTGCCGCGAGGTGGGCAGGTTCTTGCCGACGTAGTCGGCCTTGATCGGCAACTCACGGTGACCGCGGTCGACCAGCACGGCGAGTTGCACCGCCCGGGGTCGGCCGAGCTCGCCGAGCGCGTCGAGAGCGGCCCGGATCGTGCGGCCCGAGAACAGCACGTCGTCGACGAGGACGACGAGCTTGCCGTCGACGTCACCACCTGGGACGTCGGTGTGCGCGAGCGCGCGGGCGGGGCGCAGCCGCAGGTCGTCGCGATACATGGTGATGTCGAGCGAGCCGGCGGCAAACGAGCGGCCCTCGACCTCGCTCATCCGCTCGGCCAACCGGCGGGCCAGGCCGACGCCGCGGGTCGGGATGCCGAGCAGCACGACGTCCGAACCGCCTTTGGTTCGTTCGAGGATTTCGTGCGCGATGCGGGTGACCGCGCGTGATAGGTCGGCTGCTTCGAGAACGGCGCGAACGCCGGATGAGAGATTGGCAGAACCGCCAGTGGCGGCGCCGGGCTGCGGGCTCGGGAGCGCAGCATTCATGAGCAGACCTCCTTCCCCGCCTCGCAGGACGGGTCTTAAAGGATGTCGAGCGGCCCGAGCCTAGCAGGATCGACCGGACTCGCGACGCCCGTGGCACGCCGTGGCACGCCCGTGGCACGCCGTGGCACGCCCGTGGCACGCCCGTGGCATGCCCGTGGCACGCGCAGCGGCGCACCTGCCGGCGCACCGCGCGTCGTCCGATTACTCCGAACGTGTTGACGCAGAGTGACGACGGCCTTATCGTCACAGTGCGTAACGAGCGCGGCTGTGACTCCGGGATCATTTCGGTCACCATGTCGCCGTCTGCCCGGTTTTGGGTCGACGCGGCGTCCCCCCGGAGTAGCCAATGGTGAGACCGGCGCGCGCGACGGCCTCGGACCGGGGGCGTCGTATCGAGGTCTGACCAGGTGAGGTGCTCGTGAACGACTACGCCAAAGCGCTGGGGGCTCGACTGCGGCACATCCGCACGCAGCAAGGGCTGTCGCTGCATGGGGTTGAGGAGAAGTCGCACGGCCGCTGGAAGGCGGTCGTGGTCGGCTCATACGAGCGCGGCGACCGCGCGGTCACCGTCCAGCGGCTGGCCGAACTCGCCGACTTTTACGGCGTCCCGGTGGCCGAGTTGCTGCCCGACCAGATGCCCGGCGGGGCGAGCGAACCGCCGCCCCGACTGGTCATCGACCTGGAGCAGCTGGCCGACGTGCCGCCGGAGAAGGCGCGGCCCTTGGCGCGCTACGCCGCGACCATCCAAAGCCAGCGCGGCGACTACAACGGCCGGGTGCTGTCGATTCGGCAAGACGACCTGCGATCACTCGCGGTCATCTACGACGAGTCGCCGAGCTTGCTTACCGAGGAGCTCATCTCGT
>JAICYF010000031.1 GCA_025934355.1 Acidothermaceae bacterium | reverse complement strand
GAGCGCCGCGTTGACGTCGACCTCGACTCGTCGTTGCGTGACGGCGTGGAGTTGCTGGGCGGCGAGGCGCGGGCGCGCTACCTATACGTTCGCGACGGCGCGTTGGACGACGTGCTGTCGGCCTGGCGGTCGCGGTTCGGCACCGACGCGGTGGTCTGCACGCGTGACGAGGCGATCGACGCTGGTTGGTTCGGGCCGGTTAACGATCTGGTGCGGCCGCGCATCGGCGACGTGATCGTCGCGTCGATGTCGGATCTCGCTCTGGTCGCGACGCATCATCAACCGCACGAGTCGCGGTTGGTCGGCCACCACGGCTCGTTGACCCCTGCCGAACAACTCGTGCCGCTACTGGAATTTGGGGCGGACTGAGTTGCTGGTCGACGCTGTTTCGTTGGCGGGGGAGTTGTCGTCGATGACCCCGCCGGTCGTCATCGACGTGCGCTGGAGTCTCACCGGGCCGCCCGGCCGACTTGCGTACGACGCGGGTCACTTGCCGGGGGCGGTGTTTGCCGACCTCGACAACGATTTGTGCGGACGACGCGGGGAAGGCGGCCGGCACCCGTTGCCGTCGGCCGAGGATTTCGAGGCGCTGATGCGGCGGCTTGGGGTTTCTGCTGATTCCGCTGTCGTCGTCTACGACGCGGCCGACTCGGTGCCCGCGTCGCGCGCATGGTGGCAGCTGCGGTATTTCGGGCATTCCGACGTCCGGGTTTTGGACGGTGGTTACGCGGCATGGGTGCGGGCCGGATTGCCTGTCGCAACTGAGGTTCCGGCGGTTTCACCCGGCGACTTTGTGGCCCGTCCTGGGGGCATGCCGATGTTGACGGCGGACGACGCGGCGCGGGTCGCGGCGTCCGGTGTGCTGATCGACGTGCGTGCGCCTGAGCGGTTTCGCGGTGAGGTGGAGCCGGTTGACCCGGTGGCCGGGCGAATTCCTGGCGCCGTCAATCTGCCCACCGCGGGCAACGTCGCGTCCGACGGTCGATTTCTCGATGTCGAGACACTTCGGTCGCGGTTCTCCTCGGTTGCTGATTCTCGCGATGTGGGCGCGTACTGCGGCTCGGGGGTCAACGCGGCGCACACGGTTTTCGCGATGGCGCTGGCCGGATTGCCGACGCCGGCCCTTTATGTGGGGTCGTGGTCGAACTGGATCACCGATCCGTCGCGTCCGGTCGCAACGGGCGCATGATCGCGAATCAGGCGGCGCCGAAGCAGACGAAGCCGTCCGCGCGCACCTGCGCTTGGGCTTTCGCCAGCGCGACGGTGGGGGAGGCGCCCGTGCACAGTTCGCGGTGCAATTCAACCATCAACGCTTTCGTGACATCGTCGGCCACCGGCACGACTGACGCGATCAAAGTGCTGGTGCCTAAGGAAAAAACGGCCCCGGCGAGACCCATCAACTCGTCGCCGGGGTGCACCGCGGAAAGTCCGGAGTCGCAGGCAGAGAGGATCATCCGGCGCGGCGCGCGGCGCATGCGTTCTAGGTCGTAGACGGTGAGCGGCCCGTCGGCGAGGTCGACGGCGGAGAACTGCGGGTTGTCGGCGCGGAACCGGCCGTGCGCGGCGATGTGCACCAACTCGGCGCCGTCGATGCTGTGGCGCACCGCGTCGGCCGAGGCCTTGCCGTCGGTGAGCACGCTCGGCGACTGATAGAGCCGAGCCAGCGCCTTCACCTCGGGTGTGGCGTGCTCGAGCTCGGGCCCGGCGACGAGCACCACCCGATCATCGGCGCGGCTCTTCTTACGTCCGGCGTTGGTGGCGGCCAGCCAGGTCGTCGCGGAGGGCGCCACCGCGACAGGGCGCGCGCGCAAGCAGGGCAGTGTCGGCCAGGGCAGCGCGTGCAGCTGTCCGGTCGGCACGATGACGAGCTCGCGGTCGCCGACGAGCTCGAGCACCGGATGAAGCAGCAACTCCTCGAGGTTGCGCGCCGCGTGCTCGAGCGCCGCCGTGGCCGCTGCCAGTGACGCCTTCGATCCATGTCGTCTCGCGAGGCGATGCAGCGAAAAACGCAGCGATTCCTGCTCTTTCAGTGCCTCGTCGTACCCGCCCAACGGGGTGAGCTTGAGCCGGCCATGGACCGCGGTGACCGCGAGCATCGCGTCGTCCACTCGAAGTATTTCGACCAGCGCGCGATCTGCGAGTGCGGCGGTGAGTTCGTCGATGTTGAGTTGGGCGGACGGCGCGCGTCGTCCGCTCGCTTGCCGCGACCTGCTGCGCACGGCCTCTTCCAGTTGCAGCTGTTGAGCACGCAGGGCTCGGGAGTCTTTGCCGGCGGCCGTGGTCTGAGCGAGCTCGGCGGTGACGCGGCGCAGCTCGGCGAGGTCGGCGGCGAGTTTTGTGTCGGACGGCGGCCGCACCGGCCGGCGGCGCAACGTGCCTGCGCGGAATCGCTCGATCCACTCAAGAACGGCGGCCGGCTTGCCGGAGTCGACGGCGAGCCGCACACCGGCTTCGGCGAGGTCGGCGCCGAGGCCGCTCGCGTGCACCCGCAGGTCGGTGGCGCCGAGCGACGCGGCGTGCTCGTCGACGACGCGCAGCCCGGCTTTCAGCGCGGTCGCAGCGCCGCGCGGGTCGCCGCTCGCCTGCCGAAGCAGCGCCTCGGCGTACCAGGCGGCGGCGCGCAGGTCGGCCGGACCGGTGCGGCGGGCGCGGGCGGCCTGGGCGAGGTCGCCACGGGCCGTTTGCAATCGACCGCGGTCGAGTTCGACCCGGCCGGCGACCAGCAGGCAGTGCAAGGCGGCGACCTGCCAACCCGCGGTCCACAACTTCGCGTACGCGTCGCGGGCCGCCCTCGCGAGGGCAGTGCTTCGCTCGTCGGAGGCCCACCTCGCGCGGACGACGAGGTGTTGGGCGAGCAACGCCCAACGGGAGCGACCTTGGGAGCGGAACTCGGCGAGCGCCTGCTCGGCGTATTCGCGCGCCGCCTTCGGGTCGCCTTCTGCGAGCGCCGCCTGCGCGAGCATCTGGTGCCACTCGGCGACGTCGACGGCGAAGCCGGCTTTCGCGACGTCACCGATGAGCGCTTCGAGCGACTCGCGCGCCTCGGAGGCGAGACCGGCGATGAGCAACGCTTCCGCTCGGTCGTACGTCGCGTTGAACCTGTTGTACCGGTAGGCGCGGGTTAGAGATTCGGCGAACATGCGCAGTGCAGCTGGGATGTCGCCGCGACGAACCGTGACGAAACCGAGGCTCTCCATCATCGAGCCTGCCGCATCGTCCAGCCCGTGGTTTCGAGCGAGCTTGATGCCGGATTGCAAGTCTCGCTCTGCGGCGGTCAGTCGACCAAGGTAGGCCAACAGATTGGCGCGATTGATGTGCAATCGGCATTGACCATGGACATCTCCCGCGGCGCGCAGGAGCGGTAGCGCCCTTGCGAAGTCGGTGAGCGCTTCCTCGGAGCGACTGGCCCGGCTGAGGATCAGGGCGCGTTGCGCAAGCACGCCACCCGACGCCCCGCCGCGTAGGAGGGCAGCTGCTTCGTCACACTCAGTCAGCGCGGCGTTGATCTGGCCAAGGTCTGCTAGCAGCGCGGCATGAGTCATCTTCGCGTCTGCCAGTGACTGGGTCAGCTTGTGCCTTGACGCGATGTTGAGGGCATCGCGTAAGACCGCCAGCGCCGGGTTGGGCCCTTCGAGCATGCGCACGGCCAGGCCGAGCGCGCGCAATGCCAGGACACAGGCGGCCGGCTGGTCTGCGCACTCATCGAGGACTGCTTGTGCCGCAGCGCGGGCCTTCTGCGGGGCCAACTCCAGCTGGTCGTACGCGAGTTGCGCTCGGCGAAGGGGATCGATGTCAGCAGACGCGCTTTGCCGCGGGATCTGTGCAACGGCCGCAGTCATGACCGGCAGCGTCTCAGATCGACACCCAGCTCGTCACGATCGGCCGCGCGTCGGCGGGCCGACGGACCTCGATCCGCACCGAGGCTGCGGGGACGCCGACGGCGGTGAACCGGCCGAACTCGTCCGCGTCGACCGTGACATCGCCGCTCGCCCAACGAACGGTCACGCGGGCGCTCCCGGCGGGCACGAGCTGACCGGTCAAACGTCGCGTCGTGCCGGTCTCGGCGACTTCGACCTCCACCTCGATCTCAGGCCCCTCGAAAGTCAGCAAGCGCGCGGCGTCGGTCGCGCGCACGGCGCCGCCTGCGACCATCGAGTCGTTCACCAACTCGGCCAACTCCGCGTCAATCGTGTGCCAGATGAAGGCTGCCTTGGCGGCGGCCAAAACGTGATCCGGGATCGGATCGACTTTGTCGACCACGTCACGAAGCTCGCGCAGCAATGGTTCGAACACCGGCTCTGCCATCACGCACCCCCGCTCGTTTCCTGCTCTTTCGCGCCGCCCGTGTGGAGCTCGACGCGTCGCTTGAGGTGGTCGAGGCAGCGCGCTCGAGTGGGTCCGATGCTGCCGACCGGCATGCCGAGAGCGGCGGAGATGTCTTGGTAACTCGGCGGTGGCGCCGTCGCGAGGGCTCGCAAGAGTACCTGGCAGCGCTGCGAAATCTCACCAAGCGACTGCCAGAGCACGCGGTCGCGCTCGCTTTCGAGCACCATCGCTTCTGGTGTGGGTTCGCCGGCTTCGAAGTCGAGTTCGGCGTCAAAGCCGATAACCTCACGGCCGTTGCGACGCACAAGGCGCAGACACTCGTGCCGCGCGGTCGTGGCCAGCCAGCCGCCGAGGTGCTCTGGTTCGCGCAGCTTGTCGAGGTGCTCGACCAGGCGCAGCCACGTCGTCTGGCTGACGTCGGCGGCATCGGTCGCCGACAAGGCGAATCCTCGGGCGACCGCCCAAACAAGACGCGCGTAACGCTCGACGAGTTGGTCCCATGCGTCGCTTTCACCCGCCCGGGCCGCGGCCAGCAGCTCGGCGGTTTCGCGCTGCAGCACGACGTGACCCTCCCCGCGGTGATGACTGCGCCCACGGCTCGCGGGCTTCCGCGGGACACGACCCTATCGGCCACGCCGAGCTCCCGGGGACGGGACGTCGACGAGGACGCCCAGGTCGGGCATCGAGAACGCGGAATTGGGGTCGACGAGGGCTGCGGCGGCCGCCGCAGCGGAGCTCCCGTCTGCGGCGGCCTTGGCGGCGATGGCGCCTGCGACTCGAGGCGCCGCGAAGGAAGTGCCGCTCCACGACGCGAAGCCGGTGAACCGTTCGTCACCGGACGGCGCGTGGTCGGTGTAGTTGAAGAAGCTGCTGGCCACTTTGTCGCCGAGGGTGCAGGCGTCGACCCACCAGCCGTAGTTGCTGAAGTCGGCGCGGTCGTCGCCCTCGGCGTCGAGTGACCCGACCGCGATCACCCGCTTGAGCGCCGCCGGCCAGAACGGTCGGTCGCTTCCGGCGTTACCTGCGCACGCGACGATGACGGTGTGCCGGTCGAACGCGTTCGCGGCGTGCTCGACGACCGGTGACGGCTTGTCGTCGTGGGTGTAGCAGCCCAAGGAGAGGCTGACGACGTCAACTCGCTTGCCGGTCTTCGCGGCGCGAGCACGCAGCCGCGCGAGGCCGCGGACGAGCTGGTGCTCGTCGGTGACGCCGTCGCCGGAGATGATCCGGTCGATAAGCAGGTGAGCCTCCGGGGCCTGCTGCAAGACGACGCCTGCGATGAAGGTCCCGTGGCCAGCGACCGAGTCAAGCTGGTCGTCGTTGTCGGCGTCGGGCACCTCGAACACGTCGGAGTCGCACGCGGCGAACCATTTGCGATTGTCGAACCACGGATGACTGGCGATTCCGGTGTCAAGGATCGCCACCGTCACATCGCCTTGTACCGTGTCTTCCCCAGGTGCGGGGATCGCGTTGGCTGGCGCCGGGTCGTCGAAGGGGCCGGGGCGCCAGTCAGGCTGTGTGGTCACGATGTGATTGGGTCCAGCGTTCACCCGCTTGTGCGCCGCGCCCTCGGAGAGCCCAACCGCGAGGTCGCACTCGTCGACGCCGGCGCCGGGGCGCAGGTGAAAAACAGCGACGCCCGCGTCGTCGTCCTCGCGCCGGTCGATCCATCGGCGCGTGCGCTCGTGCACGACGTCCGCGCTGCCGGCGACAGCTACGAGTTGGTTAGCGCGAATGAGGGCCCCGTTACCCGACGCACCCTCGACGAGCCGGACGTCGGCGTGGCGGGCGAGCAGTCGGTCAATGTACTCGGTTCGTTCGAGACGCATGAGCGTCTTCCTCTCCGGGGCGACGGGTGCTGTTTTCCGGATCATGGCACGCGCGGGGCGCGATCGGCTGGAGTTGCCGATCGCGCCCGCAACGCTGTGGTGCGCCCCCCGTTTCCCCCAGGGTCCCCCCAACTGGTTCCCCCGTTGTTCCCCCGAGCCCCCCGCGTTTGCGACGGCGCCCCCAATCGCCAAACGTGCCGTCCCCGGCGCGGCACGAACTGGCGACTCGACGAGCACCATCACGTTTCAATGGATCACGACATCCGCCGCGCAGCCACCGATCGCATCGCGCCGAGGCGGCGCAGGCGTCGGCGGGCCTTGACGTGTTCGACGGCGCGGATCCACTCCCGGTTGCGGTCGCGCTGCGTGTCCGCGTCAATGTCGTCGGTCCAGATGGCGGTGCGGTGATCAAGCAACGCGACGAGCAGCCGGTCGCTGCGCCCGGCCAGACCTGGCCGTGGTGGGGTCGACGGCCGCGCCATTGTCGTCGCGCTCACAGTTCCTCCTCGATGCCGGCGATCAGATCGCCGTTCCGACAAGGAAGAGCCGCGACCGGGCTAGCTGATACACATTTGCGAGAGAATTTCTGGGGACGGCGTATTCCGCCGTCCTAGCCAACTTTGGTCGCGGTCACCGCGACCGTCGCGTATCGCATGGTGAACCTGCCGCCAAACTCGTCGATCGCGGCGCCCGCGGCGGCTAGGACTTCGGCAAGCGACGCCGGCGGGAGCCGCGTGAACGCTCCTTGTGTGGGCATCTCTGCAAGCCACTCGTCACGAGTCAGCACGCGCTCCCACTCGTACTGCCATTGCTCGGGCTCACCGAAGCTACCGGTATCGCGAATTCCCTTGGCGGTGCTGGACAGAATCGGCTGGTAGTTCTCCCGCGCCGGTCGAGTCATCGCGTTGCCGAAGTCAAACGGCGCGTCCGGCAACACCCGCGCGCAGGTGGCGCCGATCGCCTGAGCCAACCCGAGAGGCAGTTGGAACACGTGCCAGAAGGCGGCGATCCGTCCCCTTGCACGCAGCACGTCGGCGGCTTTGTTTGCTCCGGCGACCGGGTGGATCCAGTGCCAGGCGGTCGCGGCCGCGACAACGTCGAACCTGCGTCCAGCCGGGTCCCAGTCCTCGAATCGGGCGACCTGCGTTTCGAGCCCACGGTGTCGCGCGAAGTCGGCCATCCGCGGGTCCGGCTCGACACCGAGCACCCGGCAGCCCAACGACTGGAATTGGCGGCCGGCGATACCGGTGCCGCAACCGACGTCCAGCACATCGACGCCCGGGCTCGCCGCGACGATGCGGGCGATGAGCTCGTGCGGGTAGGCGGGTCGGCTGCGGTCGTAGCGTTTCGCGTCACGGCCGTACGACTCGGCGACACTGCGAGCCTCGTGCGGTCGCCGCACGGCCTGTCCCGACGGTTCCGGCGGTAAAGTGGTCATGCGCCCATTCTAAGTGGGCAAACGCCCACTACCAAACCAGGTTGCTCGAGCGCGCGAGACCGAGAAGGCGGAAATCCGTGCCCACAGGTGTGGCCTTGCGCGACGCGCGGCAGCGGCTGTTCGACGCTGCCGAGCGGGTGCTGTTGCAGGCTGGCCCGGTCGGCTTGACCAGTCGTGCGGTCACCGCCGAGGCGGATGTGGCAAAGGGCGTGCTGCATAAGCATTTTCGTGATTTCGATGGCTTTCTGACCGAGCTCGTTCTTGACCGGGTGGCCAAGGTGGAAGCGGACGCCGCGCGGTTGCGCGACCGGGCGGGCAGCGCAACCCCGGCCGACAATCTGGCGGAGGCGGTCACGACGCTGTTCAGTCCGCTCGGTGTTGCGATCGTCGCGTTGGTCATCTCGCGCGACGCGCTGCGCTCCGCATTGCGCGAGGCGGGCGCGGGGCGACTGCCATTGCTCGCGCAGGGCACGACGATGATCGCCAACTACCTCGCGGTCGAGCGTGACCTCGGTCGCATCGCGCATTCCGCGGACGTCGATGCGCTCGCGCCGACGTTGATTGGCGCCGCGCATCTCCTCTTCACCGAGCGGCAACCAGCCCGGCCGACGCGCGCTAGCGTGCGAAAGCTGGTCGACGGCATTCTGGCTGGCGTCGCGCCCCGCTCAGCTACTCCTTCGACTTCGGGCCGAACATGATGTCGTCCCATTTCGGCACCCGCGCTCGCCGCGATGAGCGAGACGACGCGACCGGCCGGGCCGGCTGCGCCGGTTCAGCCTCCGCCGGCGGCTGCTCGGCCGGGGCGGACTCGCTCAAGTCGACGACGGCGGTGTCGTGCTCGTCGTCCAGCGCCTCAACGTCGTCCGCGTCGAGCTCGTCGGCCTGATCGCCGGCTTCGAACTCGGCCACCGCGCGCGGCACAAACGCGCGCACGTTGCTGTCATCGTCGTCCTCTGCGTCGTAATCGACGTCGATCGAGCGGTGCAGCGCCTCGATGCTCTCGTCAGGCAGCCCGCTGACCTTGCGCGCCACGTTGTCGATCGGCGTGGCCTGCCGGTGCAGCAGGTCGAGGGCCCAGGTGCCGGCCGACCCGTCCGGCAGGCTGATGCGGACGATCCAGCTGTGGTCTTCGCGGCGGGCGGAGTCCCACTCGACGTCGTCGGCGGGCACACCTTGGCGGGCGGCCGCTCGGGCCACCACGTCGGCGAGCAACACGGTCGGGCCGGCGACGCCACCGAGCCGAGCGCGCCGGGCCTGGTCGGCGACGTGCTCGCGTTCGCGCAGCACCGGGCCGACGAACCGCAGCACCCGCTCCAGCGGCACACCCGCGGTGATCGCCACATGCTCGGCCGACTCACCGCCGCGCACCCGCTCTTGGATCTCGCGCGGCGAAAGGTGGCTCTCCAACGCCATCGTCAGCTGTCCAAGACGCGACAGATGGCCGTTGACGGCGGCCCGGAGCCGCTCGTCGATCTCGACCGTGTGCTGATCGCCCGAGTCGTCGGCGAGCACCAGGTGCTGGCCGTCCTCGCTCACGCCGACCAGCCGCAGTTTCGCCATGTCACCCGCCGTCTCGCCCCGCTGTTGCCGCACGCCGAAGTCTGCCACCTGGGTCAGTGACCCCGCACATCGAAGGGCGCTAATGCGGCGTCCACCGTGGCCGCCACGGTGTCGATCGGTTGAGCCGCGTCGACATGGATCAAAATCCCGGCTTGCCGGTAATAGTCGATGAGCGGCGCCGTTGCCGCGTTGTAAACGTCGATTCGGTGCCGCGCCACCGCGCTCACGTCGTCCGCGCGGCCCTCGATCGACGCGCGGCTGCGCGACCGGCGAAGCAGCTCGTCGTCAGCGACGTCGAACCACACCGCCGCCTCCGGCTGGCCGCCGACCGCGGTCGCCCAGCCGTCGAGCGCGCGCGCCTGCGCAACCGTGCGTGGGAAACCGTCGAGCAGGTACCCGCCGCTGCGGAGTGCCGCCTGCAGGGGCGGGCGCAAGACGTCGAGGATCACCTCGTCGGGCACCAGGTCGCCGCGGGCCAGATCCTCGGCCACCTGCTGCCCCAGCGGCGTGCCGGCGGAGACTTCAGCGCGCAGCAGCTCGCCCGAGGAGAGGTAACTCACCTCGAAGAGCGCGGCGAGCCGCCGACCCTGGGTGCCCTTGCCGGACGCCGGCGGCCCGATCAACAACACACGCACGCGGCAGTCCTTCCGGCTGGCTCGGGGTGATCACTTGCGAAGATTGAGGCATGCGAGCTTACGACGCCTTGTTCCTCGTCTCGTTCGGTGGCCCCGAGGGCGTCGACGACGTGATGCCTTTCCTGGAGACGGTCACCGCTGGGCGGGGGGTCCCGAGGGAGCGGCTTGAAGAGGTGGCGCAGCACTACTACCACTTCGGCGGGGTCAGCCCGATCAACGCGCAAAACCGCGCGCTGCTTGCCGCGCTGCGCGCCGACTTCATGGCGAACGGCCTGGAAATGCCTATTTACTGGGGAAACCGCAACTGGACGCCCACCATCAACGAGGCGCTCACCCAGATGCGCGACGACGGCGTGCGCAACGCCATCGCGATCCTCACGTCTGCGTACGCCAGCTTCTCCAGTTGTCGCCAGTACCTCGACGCCATCGAGCGGGCGCGCGCCGAGGTCGGTGCCGACGCGCCGCGGGTCGATCGGTTGCGCCAGTACTTCAACCATCCCGGGTTCGTCGAGCCGATGGTCGACGGCGTCCGAGCTGCTCTCGCAACGCTGCCGGAAACCCTAGTGCCGCAGGCACATCTGGCATTTGTCGCGCACTCAATCCCAACCGCGATGGACGTCGCGAGCGGGCCCGACGGCGGCGCCTACAAGCGGCAACTTGAGGAGGCTGCCGGGTTGGTGGCCCGCCGGTTTCCTGAGCATGAGGCTTCGTTGTCGTATTGCAGCCGCAGCGGTTCGGCGTCGACGCCGTGGTTGGAGCCTGACATCTGCGACCGGCTCGACGAACTTGCGAACGCCGGCACGCCAGCGGTCGTCGTCGTCCCCGTCGGTTTTGTCTCCGACCACATGGAGGTGGTCTACGACCTCGACACCGAGGCGGCCGCCAAGGCCGAGGAGTTGGGCCTGGCCTTCGCCCGGTCGGCGACCGTGGGCACTGACCCGCGGTTCGTCGCGATGATCCGCGAACTGGTGCTTGAGCGCATGGGCGAGGCCGACAAGCGCGCGCTCGGCGATCTGGGCGCGGCACACGACGTCTGCCCTGCGACGTGCTGTCGGATGGCGACCAGATAGTGGGTCGAGAGTCGATATGGTCGGCTGCATGGCCGATCAGCCCTCGTTAGCGCAGCCAAGCGGCGAACCCGCGCCGGCCGCCGCATCTTCGTTCCACTCCCTCGACGATTACGTCGCGCTTCCTCGGGTCAACGGGTTGGTGCTCTCACCCGACGGCACGCGCATCGTGTGCCCGGTGCAGACCCTCAACAAGGAACGCACCAAGTACGTCACCTCCCTCTGGGAAGTTGACCCGGACGGCGAGAAGCCGCCGCGCCGGCTAACTCGCTCGGTCAACGGTGAGTCCGGGCCGGCGTTCTTGCCGAACGGCGACCTGCTGTTCGTGTCGAAGCGCTCCGAACTCGTCAAAGACGTCCCCGACGCCAAGTTGCCGGACGACGAGACGACGGCGCTGTGGTTGCTGCCCGCGACCGGCGGCGAGGCGACGTTCGTGGCGCAGGCCGCCGGCGACATCGCCGGTGCGTTGACCGCGCAAGACACTCCAGTGGCGTTCGCGCTGGCGAATGTGCTGCCTGGCCCGGCAGAGGACGACGGCAAGCGACGCAAGGCTCGCAAGGAGGCCGGCGTCAGCGCGCTGCTGCACGAGACCATGCCGGTGCGCAACTGGGACCATGACCTCGGCCCCGACGAGACCAGGCTTTTCGCCGTCGAACTTGGCGCCGAAAACGCCTCGACGTTGCGCGACCTCACCCCCGCGCCGGGCCGCGGCCTCGACGATGCCGGGGTCGCGGTGAGTCCGGACGGCGGCAAACTCGCCGTCGGCTGGCGCACCCCGCTGGGTCGCGGGTTCGACGGCCGTTCATTGGTGCTGATCGACGCGAAGACCGGTGAGCAGCGGATGCTCGCCCAGGCGGAGGTCGTCGAAGGGCAGCGCAAACACAACTACGACCAACCGGCGTTCTCACCCGACGGCCGGTCGGTCGTGTGCGTCGACGAGACGGACGGCTCCTTCGACACGTCGCCCGCGGTCACCCTGCGCATCTTCGACCTCGACAGTGGCGCCGCCCGCGACCTGACCCCCGATCTTCCGTTGTGGCCGGCCAGTCCGGTGTTCTCCGCTGACTCGACCGCGGTGTATTTCGTCGCCGACGAACTCGGTCGCGCACCCGTCTTCAAGGTCGACGTCGAGTCGGGCGAGCTGACCAGGCTCACCGACGACGGCGCGTACACGAACCTGCAGGTGGCGCCGAACGGTCGCCATCTCTACGCGTTGCGCGCGACGATCGACCAGCCGCCGACGCCGGTGCGAATCGACGTCACCGCGGCCGATCAGCAAGCGGTGCCGCTGCCGTCGCCCGGCGCGATCTCCGGGGTTCCCGGGCGGGTCGAAGAAGTGCACACAACCGCCGAGGACGGCGCAATGCTGCGCGCGTGGCTGGTGTTGCCCGAAGGCGCATCAGCAGACCAACCGGCGCCGCTCGCGGTCTGGGTGCACGGCGGCCCGCTGATGAGCTGGAACGCCTGGAGCTGGCGATGGAACCCGTGGTTGCTCGCCGCCCGCGGCTGGGCGCTGCTGCTGCCCGACCCCGGTTTGTCTCAGGGCTACGGCGACGAATTCATCCAGCGGGCGTGGGGAAAATGGGGGCCGGTGCCATTCGCTGACCTGATGGCGCTCACCGACGTCACGGTCGCGCGCTCGGACGTCGACGACAGCCGCACCGCGCTGATGGGCGGCTCGTACGGCGGCTACATGGCGAACTGGGTGGCCGGTCACACCGACCGCTTCCAGGCGATCGTGACGCACGCCAGCCTGTGGACGTTGGAGCATTTCACCGGCGCCACCGACCACCCCGCCTACTGGATGCTCGAGTGGGGGCACCCGCTCGAACAGCCTGAGCGCTACGAACTCAACGACCCGAGCCGGCACCTGCACGCCGTCAAGACGCCAATGCTCGTGGTGCACGGCGACAAGGACTACCGGGTGCCGATCGGCGAGGGCCTGCGGCTCTGGACCGACCTCGTGCATCGCGGAGTCGAGGCGAAATTCCTCTATTTCCCAGACGAAAACCACTGGGTGCTCAAACCCGGCAACGCCAAGGTCTGGTACGAGACGGTGTTCGCCTTCCTCGACCACCACGTGCTTGGCGAGCCGTGGGTGCGGCCGGAGCTGTTGTGATCGACCGGTTGCTCGACGTCGCGGTCACGGCCGCGCGGGCAGCAGGGGAGTTTCTCGTCGACAGCCGACCGGCGTCGCTGCGGGTGGCCACCAAGTCGACGCCCACTGACGTCGTCACGCAGATGGACACCGCGGCCGAGCGGCTCATCGCGCGCTACATCCACGACGCCCGGCCGGGCGACGCCATCTTGGGCGAGGAAGGCCAGGCTTCGACGGATGTCACGGACGTCAGGGCTGGCCGCGACGGCCGCGCCGGCCGGGTGCGCTGGCTCGTCGACCCGATCGACGGCACGGTCAACTACTTGTACGCGCTACCGCAATGGGCGGTGTCGATCGCGGCCGAGGTCGACGGCGTGGTCGAGGCCGGCGTGGTGTTCGACCCGAGCAAGGGCGAGTTGTTCGCTGCCGTCCGAGGTGGCGGGGCCCAGCTCAATGGCGAGCCGATCGAGGTGTCTGGGTGCGAGGACCTGTCGCTTGCGCTCATCGGCACCGGGTTCGGCTATGACGCGCGCCGGCGGGCGCGGCAGTCGCAGGTGTTGACGGGGGTCGTGCCGATCGTGCGCGACATCCGGCGGCTGGGCGCCGCCTCGCTCGACCTGTGCGCGCTGGCCTGCGCCCGGCTCGACGGTTACTACGAACGCGGCCTGAACCTGTGGGACTACGCGGCCGCCGGGCTGGTCGCCACAGAGGCCGGCGCTCGGGTCGGCGGGCTGCACGGGCGCCCGGCGTCCGGCGAGTTGTTCGTCGCCGCGACACCCGCCGTGTTCGACCCGCTGCATCAGTTGCTGGCCGGCCTCGAGGCTGATCGCGACTAGTTCTTAGGCGGTCCTCAGGTTGGGTGTGCGGGCAGCCGATGAGCACGCCAAGACTGGCAAGCCGGACCCGCAACACGCGTGGTTCGCGCGGTTGAACCCGGGCATACCGCACGGGCGTCAAGTGTTAGAGCAGCGTTCCGAGCAACTTAAAGATCACCGTCGGCGGGTCGCGGTCGCGGTCCGCGCGCAAATAAGGCACAATCTCCGCTCCGGACCGGGCACAACCGGGGCGGTTCCAGCGTTACACCCGCACCAGCCCCACAAAGGCTGGGGCGGTACTCCCTCCGTCGCGCGGCGGCGGAAGGGCGAAGGAAGACGAAGAGACGAAGAAAGAGGCATCCGGAGGTTCCGATGGCGACCGATTACGACACCCCACGCAAGGTCGACGAGGACCTTGGTGAAGACAGCCTCGAAGAGCTGAAGGCGCGGCGGGCCGACCGCCAAGGCGGCACTTTTGACGGTGACGAGGCCGATCTGGCCGAGTCATTCGAGCTGCCAGGCGCCGACTTGTCGAACGAGGAGCTTTCGCTACGCGTGCTCCCGCGGCAGGCCGACGAGTTCACCTGTTCGCGCTGCTTCCTGGTGCATCACCGCAGTCAGCTGGCGACCGGTTCGGGCACCCAGATGATCTGCCGCGAGTGCGCCGCGTAGATCTCCACAGCTAGTTCACCGTATTCACATCGACCGGGTGACCGGCTCCTGTGCACTGACTCGGTGCCAGGCGCCGGTCGCTTTGCGTGTGGCGAGAAGACGGGCGACCGCCACCGACATCCCTGACAGCAGCGACCAGCCGACAGCCTCGGCCCAGTGGACGTCGGGCGACTCGGGCTCGTCGGGCGGCGTCTTGCCCGTGGTTTTGACCCACATCTTCTCGGCGACTTTGCGGGCGACGATCCCCGCCGCGACCGCTGCGACACTCGCGTAAACCTTGAGGGCGATCGATTCCGACTTGCTCGGAGCGCCGGACTTGCTCGCAGTGCCGGACTGCTTGTCGGCGGCTTTACTCATGCCCGACCCTCCTCAGTTGCTTTCGCCAGGCTCATCCCCAGCGGGCCGCGGCGCAAGCGTGCTCAGCAGGTTGGCAAGTTCGACCGGACGTCGGGTTGCCACCACCCAGTAGGGCGTCGGGTCGGCCGGATCGGCCACTTCGATCTGGACGCCGGCGTGCAGCCACGGCTTGATGTTCAAGACTGCATCGGCACGTGCGTCACGGCCGAGCACGTCGCGCATCGTGGTCTGACCGAGCACCCGCACCCGGCCGATAGCGGTGGCTGGCAGCAGTTGTCGGTCGACCCGCAACCCGGCGGCGTCGACCACGACGTCCGATCGGGAAATGGACAGCAGGAACGCGGCGACCAAAGCGATCGTGGCAACCCCGACCCCGACAGCGAGCAGCCAGCCGCCGTGCGACGCCATGTCTGGTGCGAAGACGATGACGATTTCGACGCTCGGTAATGCGATGACCAGGCTGACCGCCCACCACCACCACGGCACCCGACGGCGCTCCCGAAACAACGAGTCGGCTGACTCGGCAGATGTCGCCATGTTGGTCATGATGAGGTCCGCCATGACGCGCAGCGTACTGGCAGTAGTGTCGCCACTCGTGAGTCAACCGTCGCAACCCGGCCCGCTTGCGCCGCTCACCCTGCCAGCCGACCTCGTCGCCGCCACTCCCGCTTCAGACGCGCCGCCGCCCGGCTCGGTGCTCGGGCAGCACTACACCCGCTGCTACGGCTGCGGCGCCGACCAAGCCGGCGGGCTGCGGATGCGGTTCGTCGTCGGTGACGGTGTGCGCGTGACGTCGGAGTTCGTCGTCACCAAAGACCACGAGGGCGCGCCCGGCCTGGCGCATGGTGGTCTGTTGAGCGCCGCGCTCGATGAGACGCAGGCCACCTTGCTGTGGCTGATCCGGGTGCCGGCGGTGACCGTGCGGCTGGAGACCGACTTCCTGACGCCGGTGCCGGTCGGCGCCACCGTGCGGATCGACGCCACCTGCCTTGGGGTGGCCGGTCGCAAGATCTACACGGCGGCCACCGGCACTCTCATCACCGCTGGCGGCGACGAGGCGCCGGCCGTGCGCTCGGCCGCGCTGTTCGTCGAGGTGCCGGTCGAGCACTTCACCGCGTTCGGCCGCGACGAGTTGGTGCACGCGTCGATGAATCGCCCCGTCGAGTCAGTGGAGGTCAACCCGTGAGGGGACAGGGAGGGGTGCCGGTGTTGCTGCGCAGACTCGATCCCGACGTCCCGCTGCCGAGCTACGCTCACCCCGGCGACGCGGGCGCCGACCTCGTCACGACCGTCGACGCCGAGCTCGCGCCAGGCGAGCGGGCGCTGTTGCCGACCGGCATCGCGATCGCGCTGCCCGATGGTTACGCGGCGTTCGTGCATCCGCGGTCGGGGCTGGCGCTGCGCTGCGGTATCGCGTTGGTCAACGCGCCCGGCACGATCGACGCCGGCTACCGCGGCGAGTTGAAAGTCATCGTGATCAACCTGGACCCCCGCGAACCGGTGGTCTTCCGCCGCGGCGACCGCATCGCGCAGTTGGTGATCCAACAGGTCGAACGCGCGACCTTTCACGAAGTAGCGACCTTGCCCGGATCCGACCGCGGCGAAGGCGGCCACGGTTCGACCGGCGGCCACGCCGCCGCCGTTGCCGCGTCCGACGCCGCATCCGACGGCGTTCGGCCCGACCAAACCGGAGGTTTGTGATGCCGTTCCGGCGTGACAAGCGTGACAAGCGTGACAAGCGCGATCAAGGTGGCGAGCTCGCCGACGACCTCGAGCAATCCGGCCTCGAGCCATCCGGCCTTGAGCGACCCGACCTTGAGCAATCCGACCTTGCGCCGGCCGTCGCGACGCCGTCCCAGCCTGATCGTCGAACTCGGCCGTTCGACGAGACGGAGGTCGCTGACCCCGAAGGTGGCGCGCCGTTCCCGCGGCTTGATCTCGGCAGCATGCGCATCCCAGTCTTCGCCGACATGGAGGTGCGGGTAGAGCTGAACGACGCCAAGCAGCCGGTCGCGGCCTCGCTGTTGCACGCGGGCAGCGCGGTGCAGTTGCTCGCTTTCGCCGCGCCGCGCGGCGACGGCATTTGGGACGACGTGCGCGCCGAGATCGCCGAGTCGGTCCGAGGCGACGGCGGTCGGGTCGACGAGGTCGACGGACCTTTCGGCGCCGAGCTCGCCGTGCATATCAAGGGCGCCGGGCCGGACGGCAAGCCGGTCGATCAGCGCCTGCGGTTCGTCGGTTTCGACGGTCCCCGCTGGTTCCTGCGCGCGGTCTTTTCCGGTCCAGCCGCGACGAACCCGCAGCAGTCGCTCCCACTTGAGACCGTGGTGACCAGCGTCGTCGTCGTCCGTGGTGACGACCCGATGGCGCCGCGCGACGCGTTGCCGCTGCGGTTGCCCACCGACGTCCAGGGCGTTCCGCAACCGCCGACCCCGCAGCAACCCGACCCGCTCACCCGCGGACCGGAAATCACCGAAACCCGCTAGCGACCTGAAACGCCACGCGGTCTTACCCTGGTGTCATGACCAACGTCGAGACCGAGGTCGGCGTCGAGGAACCCGCGCGTAACCAGCCGGGCGCGCTTCGGCGGGCGCTGCATCGGTTGACCAGTCCTGAGCACGTCCTTGAAGCCGAGCATCGGCAAGAGGACGCGGTCGAGCACGGCGGCACGCCGGTGCGCCGGTGCGCCGACCGACAGCTGGTCTGCGTCGTCGGAATGCTGCGCACGGTCACCATCCAGCCGCGCGGGCAATCGCCGTCGCTGCAGGCCGAGCTTTGGGACGGCTCGGGCACCGTCGACCTCGTGTGGATCGGCCGTCGGCGCATCCCCGGCATCGAGCCGGGCCGGGTGATCAGAGCGGAGGGCCGGTTGACCCAACGCGACGGGCCCGACGGGCGCAGGGTGATGTTCAACCCGCGCTACGAGCTACGACCGATGGGGTCGTAAGCCGCGTTACGCCGGAGTGGCGGCCGAGCCGTGCAACAACAGCTCGCGCAATTGCCCCTCGACCTCTTGCGCGGCGACGAACAGCAGTTCGTCGCCACCTTCGAGTGGATCGTCGCGGCTCGGCGTGATCACCCGCCCTTCGCGCAGAATGACCACAAGGGCGGTGTCGACCGGCCACGGCACGGCGCCGACCCGCTGTCCGATGAACGGCGCGTTCGGCGGCAACGTCCACTCCACCAGGTTTGCCTGGCCCTGGCGGAAGGTCATGAGCCGCACCAAGTCGCCGACGCTGACCGCCTCTTCGACCAACGCTGACAGCAGGCGCGGGGTCGACACCGCGACGTCGACGCCCCACGACTCCTCGAACAACCACTCGTTGACCGGGTCGTTCACTCGGGCGACCACACGCGGCACGCCGTACTCGGTCTTAGCGAGCAGGGACACCACGAGGTTCACCTTGTCATCGCCGGTGGCCGCAACCGCCACCTGGCAGCGGTCGAGGGCGAGTTCGTCGAGGCTGGAGATTTCGCAGGCGTCGGCGAGCACCCACTCCGCGTCCGGGATCGCGTCGACGTCGATTGCTCGGCTGTCCTTCTCGATCAGCAGGACGTCGTGACCGTTCTCGACCAACTCGGCGGCGATGGAGCGCCCGACAGCGCCCGCGCCAGCAATCGCGACGCGCATCAGTTTTGCTCCTGCGGTGGTGCGGCGAGCCGCGCGGTGGCGGCGTCCATCAACTTGTCCGGCACGAGAATGTGCACCAGGTCGCCTTCTTGCAGCACGGTGTCAGCGGACGGCAAGACGCCCTCGCCGAATCGGGTCACGAACGCGACCCGCAAGCCGCCGTCGCTTTCGAGCTGCGAGACCCGCCGGCCGATCCACGCTGGGTTCACGTGCGCCTCGGCCAGTTGCACAGTGCCGGTCGGATCGCGCCACAGGGCTTGCGCGCCTTCCTTCAAGACTCGGCGCAGCATCTGGTCGGCGGTCCATTTGACCGTCGCGACCGTCGGAATGCCCAGCCGCTGGTAGATCTCAGCGCGGCGGATGTCGTAGATGCGGGCGACGACGTTGTCGACACCGAACGTCTCGCGAGCCACCCGCGCGGCGATGATGTTGGAGTTGTCACCGCTGCTGACAGCGGCGAACGCGTCGGCGTGGCGGATGCCCGCTTCCTCCAAGACGGAGCGGTGCAGCCCCAAGCCGTGCACCTTCCGGCCGCGGAAGTCGGGCCGCAGCCGGCGAAACGCGTGCGCGTCCATATCAATGATGGCGACGGAATGCCCCAGTTCCTCGAGGCCCTCGGCCAATGTCGAACCGACCCGGCCGCAACCCATGATCACGACATGCACGGCGTCTCTAGTTCCTCGGTTCTTTCACGGTGGCCCGCTACTTTTGATCTGCCGAACGCTACACGGTACGGCGCGGGCGCGCCGCAGGGTGGGCCGCCCGGTCCGGCAGCCGCCATCGCCTAGCATCATCGGCGTGTCCATCGCCGGTGGCGTGTTCAAGCGCGTGCTTGTGGGCCGGGCGTTGCGCAGCGACCGCCTCGGTGAGACCTTGTTGCCGAAAAGGCTCGCGCTGCCGGTCTTCGCGACAGACGCGGTTTCCTCTGTTGGCTACGCCACCCAGGAGATCCTGCTTGTCTTGGCGGCTGGTGGCGCGCTGTTCTACCACTGGACCTGGCTCGCGGCCGGCGCCGTTTGCTTGATCCTCCTCACGGTCGTCGCGTCCTACCGACAGAACGTGCGGGCATACCCCAGCGGTGGTGGCGACTACGAGGTGGCCACGACAAACCTCGGCCGCAACGCAGGCATCACCGTCGCGAGCGCGCTGCTTGTCGACTATGTGATGACCGTCGCGGTGTCGATCTCGTCGGGCGTTGACACGTTCCTGTCGACACCGGCGCTGACACATCTGCGGCCACACAAGGTCGAGATCGTCTTGGGCTGCTTGGTCTTCATGATGCTGATCAACCTGCGCGGCGTGCGCGAATCGGGCAAAGTCTTTGCGTTGCCGGTGTACGGCTTCATGGTCGGCATCTACGGCATGGTGCTGTACGCCTTGGCGCGGGTGGTCTTTTTCAACGACACGCTGCTCGCGCCGACGGCGCACGCGACAGTCGTTCCGAGCGCTGCGGCGCCTGCCGGCTTTGCACTCGTCTTCTTGGTGTTACGCGCGTTCGCATCTGGCTGCACGGCGCTGACCGGCATCGAGGCGATCAGCAACGGCGTGCCTGCGTTCAAGGAGCCGAAACCGAAGAACGCCGCCGCGACGTTGCTCATCATGGGCACACTCGCCGTCGGGATGTTCGGGTCGATCACGGTGCTCTCGCTTTACACCAAGGTGCGCGTCACCGACAGCAACGCGAACTTGCTTATCAACGGCCAGCCGCCCGTGCACGGCCAAGAGACGGTGGTCGCGCAGGTCGCGCAAGCCGTGTTCAGCAACTTCACGCCCGCCGTTTACTTCGTCACCGCGACCACGCTGATCATCTTGGTGCTCGCGGCCAACACCGCCTTCAACGGATTCCCGGTGCTTGGCTCGATTCTCGCCCGCGACGGTTACCTGCCGCGCCAACTGCACACCAGGGGTGACCGGCTGGCTTTCAGCAACGGCATCGTGTTGCTCGGAACCTTCGCTGCTGCGCTCATCATCGGCTTCGACGCCAATGTCACCCGATTGATTCAGCTCTACATTGTCGGGGTTTTCGTGTCGTTCACGCTGAGCCAACTCGGCATGATCCGGCACTGGAACCGCCACCTAAGGAGCGAGCCCGATGTTGCCGTGCGCCGGCGGATGCAACGATCGCGGGCCATCAACTCCGTTGGCTTCTGCGCGACGGCGACTGTTCTCGTCGTCGTCATCGTGACGAAGTTCACGCACGGGGCGTGGTTGGCGATGGCGGCGATGGTCGTGTTCTTCCTCGTGATGAAGGGAATTCACCGACACTACGACGCGGTGAAGACCGAACTCTTCACCGACGTCGAGGCCGAGACCGCTTTGCCCGCTAAGGTTTTCGCGATCGTGCTTCTCTCGAAGCTGCACAAACCGGCGTTGCGCGCGCTCGCTTATGCTCGAGCGACGCGGCCTTCGGTGCTTGAGGCGGTGACGGTCAACGTCGACCCTGACGAGACCGCCGCGCTCGAACGCGACTGGGAGCGGCACGACCTACCGGTGCCGTTGAAGGTGCTCGACTCGCCGTATCGCGAGGTCACGCCGGTGATCGTCGACTACATCCGACGCATTCGCCGAAGCAGCCCGCGCGACGTGGTCACCGTGTTCATCCCGGAGTACGTTGTCGGTCGCTGGTGGGAGCACCTGCTGCACAACCAGGCGGCGTTGCGGTTGAAAGGCCGACTGCTGTTCATGCCTGGCGTGATGGTCGTCAGCGTGCCGTGGCAGTTGCGCTCGTCTGAGGCGGTCGCCGAGCGGCTCGACGAGGACGTCAAGGCGCCGAAGTGAGTCCGCCCATTTTGGTCGGCGCGCAGGTCGAGCTTCAGGTCGGCGCGGTGGCCAACGGCGGTTGGTGCGTCGCCCGCCACGAGGGTCTTGTCGTGTTCGTGCGGCACGCGCTGCCTGGTGAGCGGGTTGTGGCGCGGATCACCGACCAGTCAAAGCGGTTCGTCCGCGCGGAGGCGGTCGAAATCCTGAACGGCTCTCCGCATCGGGTGGCGCCGCGCTGCCCGGTCGCCCGACCTGACGGCTGCGGCGGTTGCGACTGGCAGCACGCCGACGGCGGCTACCAACGCGAGTTGAAGGCCGCGGTGGTGGCCGAACAGCTGCGCCTGCTCGCCGGGGTCGAACGCGACGTCGTCGTCGAACCGCTGCCAGGCGACGGCTTCGACTGGCGCACTCGGGTGCGGTTCGCCGTCGACGACGCAGGCCGCGCCGGTTTTCGCAAGGCCCGGTCCCACGACGTGATCGCGGTCGACCATTGCCCGATCGCGCATCCGCTCGTCGAGGCCGCCGGCGTCGAGACCAAGGAGTGGAACCGCGCCACCGAGGTCGAGGTCGCGGCGAGCGCGTCGTCCGGGGAAAGGCTGTTGTTGGTGACCGGACGACGCGACGGCGGCGTCCGCGTACACGGCGGCGATTTCCTGACCGAAGAAGCGATCGGACGACGCTGGCGCGTCAGCGCCGGGGCCTTTTGGCAGGTGCACCCGTCCGCGGCCTCGGTGTTGTGCGCGGCGGTGCGCGACGGACTCGCGCCGCGCCCGGGGGAGCGGGCACTCGACCTGTACGCCGGCGTCGGATTGTTCGCGGGCCTGCTCGCCCAAGACGTCGGCGCCGCCGGCGAGGTGGTCGCGGTGGAGTCGGCCGCCGCGGCCGCGGCGGACGCCGAGTTCAACGTGGCCGATTTGCCGCAGGTGCGAGTGGTGTGTTCAGGCGTGGCGGACGCGCTGCGCCGCGGCGCTGTGACCCCGAGCGGCGCGACCGCGGATGTCGTCGTCCTTGACCCGCCGCGGGTGGGGGCGGGCGCGCAGGTGGTCGCCGGCATCGTGGCGTTGCGGCCGCGCGCGATCGCGTACGTCGCCTGCGACCCCGCGGCGCTCGCCCGCGACGTTCGCACCTTCACCGACGCGGGCTACCAACTCGGGTCGCTGCGGGCGTTTGACTTGTTCCCGCAGACGCACCACGTTGAGTGCGTCGCGATCCTGGAACGGGAGGCGCGATGAAAGCGACCCTGTTGCTGTGCGACGCCGCCCAGGTCGACCCGGCCGGCAAGGTGCACATCTTGGGCGCGGGCTGGACCGTCGTGAGCGGCGGTGGCGACGAGGCGCCGCTGCCCGCGCAGGCGGTCGTCGCCATCGTCCACGTGCCATGGCATGAGACCGTGCGGCCGCATCACCTGCTGCTACGGCTCGAGGACGCCGACGGCAACCCGGTCTTGGTCGGGCCTCCCGACGCCCGACGGCCAATGATCCATGAACAAACCGTTGTGGTGAACCGGCCGGCCGGCGCGCCTGAAGGCATCACCCTCGACGTCCCTGTTGTCGTTTCCATCGGACCGGGCATGTCGCTACCGGTGGGGCGTTACGCGTGGCGGCTGGAGATCGACGGCACGAGCGGCGAGGACTGGATGGCCACGTTCCACGTGCGGCAACCAAGTTGATCGGGCGCGACCCGTGACAAGCACCCCCGGTATAGCAGTACGCTTGTCCTGTTTGTAGATTCAGGCGAGTGGGCTCGGCGCGGATTCGCGCGGTTTTCGGCGAGGGAAGGTGGCAGTCGTGGCAGTCGAGGCAGCCGGTGACACGTTCGGCGCGCGGGGCAGCTTGCAGGTGGGTGCGTCGTCCTACCAGATCTATCGATTGTCGGCCGTCGGCGGCACGGCGCGTTTGCCGTTCTCGCTGAAGGTCTTGCTGGAAAACCTGCTTCGCACGGAGGACGGCGCGAACGTCACCGCGGACCACATCCGGGCGCTGGCGGGGTGGAATCCAGACGCCGAGCCCGACACCGAGATCCAGTTCACGCCGGCGCGGGTGCTGATGCAGGACTTCACCGGAGTTCCGTGCGTGGTCGACCTGGCCGCGATGCGCGAGGCGATGGTGGCGCTCGGGGGCGACCCGTCGAAGATCAACCCGCTCAGCCCGGCCGAGTTGGTCATTGACCACAGCGTCATCGCCGACGTGTTCGGCCGACCCGACGCGTTCGTGCGCAACGCTGAGCTTGAGTTCGAGCGCAACGAGGAGCGCTACCAGTTCTTGCGTTGGGGCCAGCAAGCGTTCGCCGACTTCAAGGTGGTGCCGCCCGACACGGGCATCTGCCACCAGGTCAACCTCGAGTACCTGTCGCGCGTCGTCTTCGACCGTGACGGCGTCGCGTACCCCGACACCTTGGTCGGAACCGACTCGCACACCACGATGGTCAACGGATTGTCGGTGCTTGGCTGGGGCGTTGGCGGCATCGAGGCCGAGGCCGCCATGCTCGGCCAGCCGATCAGCATGCTCATTCCGCGGGTCGTCGGCTTCAAGCTCAACGGGGAGATGCCGGAGGGCGCCACCGCCACCGACCTGGTGCTCACCGTCACCGAGATGCTTCGACGTCACGGTGTCGTCGGCAAATTCGTGGAGTTTTACGGCCCGGGCGTCACGAACGTGCCGCTGGCCAACCGGGCCACGATCGGCAACATGAGCCCCGAGTACGGCTCCACCTGCGCGATCTTCCCGATCGACGACGAGACGATCCGCTACCTGCGCTTCACCGGGCGCAGCGAGGAGCG
>JAICYF010000119.1 GCA_025934355.1 Acidothermaceae bacterium | reverse complement strand
GTCGTTTAGTCGACTCAGTGGTTCACAGACTGAGCGACACACCGCCGAAGCGTTTTGATGCGTTGTTGGCACGTCGCTAGGGTGACCAAGACACCTGTGGATCAAGGAGCAAGCGTGGCGGTAAGAGCGGTGCGCGGCGCCATCCAGGTGGACGCCGACGAGCCGGAGGCGATCTACCGCGGCGTCCACGAGATGATCGGCGCGGTTCTCGAGCGCAACCAGCTTTCGCCGGCCGACGTGATCAGCGTCTTTTTCACCGCGACACCTGACCTGACATCCTGCTTCCCGGCGGCTGGGGCGCGGCAGGTTGGGTTCGACGACGTGCCGCTGCTGTGCGCCAGCGAGATCGCGGTGCCCGGGTCGTTGCCCCGCGTCGTCCGGCTGTTGGCCCACGTCGAGACTGATCTGCCACGTTCCGACGTCCGGCATGCCTTCTTGGGTGCGGCCGCGGCGCTACGTGATGACCTGAAGCAATGACGTCGAGTCCCTCCGAGCCGACGCCGGCCACGCGGACGCCCGACACCCCTGACGGGCAACCGTTGCGATCTGCGCTCGTCGTCGGGTCGGGGTTGATCGGCACCTCGATCGGTCTCGCGCTTCGTGAGGTCGGCGTCGAGGTGGCCTTGGAGGACAACGCCCCTGGGCGGTTGGCGCTGGCCATCGAGCTGGGTGCCGGTCGGCCAAGGTTATCGACTGAGACGTTCGACATCGGCGTCATCGCGGTGCCGCCCGCGCGGATCGGTGCTGAACTATTTCGCGTTCAGCAGCTCGGTATCTGCCGGACATTGAGCGACGTAGGCTCTGCAAAGGCTCAACCTCAAGCTGATGCCGAGTCGTATGGAGTGAACTTCTCTCGATACGTCGGTGGGCACCCGGTTGCGGGGCGCGAGCGCTCGGGTCCCGCGGCGGCCCATAGCGATCTCTTCGTCGGTCGGCCGTGGGTGCTCACCCCGACGCAAGCGGCGGCAACCGACGCTGTCGAGGACGTCCGAGCGCTTGCTCTTGCCTGCGGCGCGGTCCCGATTGAGATGTCGGCCGATGACCACGACGCCGCGCTTGCGACCGTCTCGCATCTGCCGCACGCCGTCGCCGCCCTGCTGGCCGCGCAGCTCGTCGGCGCCTCGGAGCTGACCGTCGCGCTCGGCGGCACCGGGTTGCACGACACCACCAGGGTCGCGGCCGGCGAGTCCAGACTGTGGACCGAGATCCTCGCGGCTAACTCCGGCCATCTCGCCGCCGCGCTGCGGGCTTTCGCCGACGACGCCACGCGCATGGTCAACGCGCTTGAGGCCATCGACGCTGGCGACCAGGCCGCGCTGGCGACCTTGACTGGGTTGCTTGAATCGGGCATCGCCGGGCGAGCCCGTGTTCCGCTGAAGCGGGGCGAGACCGCGGCGCACTTCGCGACCGTCCCAATCGTCGTCCGCGACGCGCCCGGCGAGCTGGCCTCGCTGTTGCGAGCGCTTGGCGACGCCGGGATCAACGTCGAGGACGTGCGCGTCGAGCATGAGCCGGGCAGACCGGTTGGCGTCGTCGAGATTGACGTGCACGAAGAAGCCGTGGCCGCACTCGTCTCCTGCATGCGCGAGTCGGGTTGGCAGGTTTACACCTAAAGCGATAGCGCTACTTATCGACAAAGCACTTTACGGGCGGGGAGCCTCGGCCCGATACGATGCAGGCGACGGTTGCGCCGTGGGCGACCGAGCCGCCACCCGCCGCCTCCACTTCCACGGCAACCACGCCGCCGGATCCACCCCCGCCCATCCACCCCGCCCATCCACCCCGCCGATCCACCCGCCGCCTGCCGAGGAGTTCCCCGATGCCCGCTGCCGACGTCGACCGCGCGTCGCTGGTCGTCGCCGTCGACGGTCCGTCGGGCTCGGGCAAGTCGACCGTCTCGCGTGAGGTGGCCCGCGAGCTCGGGCTTCGCTATCTCGACACCGGCGCGATTTATCGGGCACTCACCTGGTGGGTGCTGCACGACGGCATCGACCCACTCGATCCGGCCAGCGAATCGGCCGTGGTCGACCGCCTTGGCAGCTTCGAGTTGGGCATCTCCACTGACCCGTCCGATCAGTGGGTGCGGGTTGGCGACGTTGACGTGACCGCTGCGATCCGCGGGTCCGACGTGACGACCGCCGTCAGCGCGGTGAGCGCTATCCCGCAGGTGCGGGGTCAGCTGCTAACACTTCAACGGCGGCTCATCGGCGCCGGCGGCATCGTGGTCGAGGGTCGCGACATCGGTGTGACCGTCTGCCCAGCAGCGCCGGTGAAGATATTTCTCACCGCGAGCGCGGTCGAACGCGCAGGCCGTCGAGCACGCGAGTTCGACACGACCGACGAACGCGACGTGTCCGCTGTGCAGGCCGATCTGGCCCGCCGTGACCGTCTCGACGCCAGCCGGTCGGCGTCGCCGCTGGCCGAGGCCGCCGACGCCGTCGAGCTCGACACCACCAAGCTCGACATCGCCCAGGTCGTCGCCGCCGCGCTGACGCTGGTTCGCGAGCGCACCGGCGTCATCCCTGCCGACCGCGTCGGTGGACGGATCGGCGAACCACGATGACCGTCAACAGCAACGCAGACGGCACCACAGACGACACCGCACATGGCGCCCCGGCGGGCGCCTGGGAGGCCGACGGCACGTGGGAAAGCGAGTCGGAGTGGGTCGACTTCGACGACACCGCGGACGACGGCGGGACTGAATCAGCAGAGCTGGCGGACGACACGGTCGCGTCGTCCCCGCTGGTGGCCGTGGTGGGTCGGCCGAACGTCGGCAAGTCGACGTTGGTCAACCGCATTCTCGGACGACGTGAGGCGGTCGTCCAAGACGTGCCTGGAGTCACTCGTGACCGGGTGACCTACGACGCGAACTGGCGGGGCCGCAGCTTCACCCTCGTTGACACGGGAGGCTGGGAGCCGGACGCGCAAGGTCTGCAGGCCCAAGTGTCGGAGCAAGCCGAGATCGCCGCCGCAGCGGCCGACGTCGTGATGCTTGTCGTCGACGCGGTAGTTGGCGCCACCGACACCGATGAGGCGGTGGCCCGCACGCTGCGGCGAGCCAAGAAGCCGGTCGTTCTGGTGGCCAACAAAGTCGACAGCGCGAAGGGTGAGGCCGACGCGTCGAGCCTGTGGTCGCTGGGCCTTGGCGAGCCGCACATGGTGAGCGCGCTACACGGCCGGGGCAGCGGCGACCTGCTCGACGCGGTGTTCTCCGCGCTTCCCGAGCCGCCTCCGGCCGACGAAGAACGACGCCGCGGCCCACGCCGAGTCGCGCTGCTCGGTCGCCCGAACGTCGGCAAGTCGAGCCTGCTGAACAAACTCACTGGCGAGCAGCGGTCGGTCGTCGACGCCGTCGCCGGAACCACCCGCGACCCGGTCGACTCCATCGTCGCGCTCGCTGGGTCAACTTGGCGTTTTGTCGACACGGCGGGTATTCGCCGCCGGGTGAGGGAAGCCTCCGGCGCCGAGTACTACTCAAGCCTGCGCACCGCCACCGCGCTGCGTGAGGCGGAGGTGGCGGTCGTCCTGCTCGACGCCAGCGAGTCGCTCACAGAGCAAGACCTTCGGATCATTGAGATGGTCGTGGAGGCTGGCCGCGCGCTCGTCCTGGCGTTTAACAAGTGGGATCTGCTCGACGAGTACCGACGCGAACAGCTGACGGTCGAGATCGACCGGCAACTGCATCATGTCGCCTGGGCGCCTCGGGTCAACATCTCGGCGAAAACCGGTCGCGCGATCGACAAGCTCTCGCCGGCGATCGAGACCGCGCTTGACGGTTGGTCGCAGCGGGTTTCGACGTCCAAGTTGAACAGTTGGCTGTCGCAGCTGATCGCCGCAACGCCGCCGCCGGTGCGCGGCGGGCGGCAACCGAAGGTCTTGTTCGCCACCCAAGCGGGCACCCAGCCGCCTCGGTTCGTGCTGTTCGCGTCCGGCTTTCTCGAGGCGACCTACCGCCGCTTCGTCGAGCGTCGGTTGCGCGAGGACTTCGGCTTTCCGGGCACACCCGTGGAGATCTCGGTTCGGGTCAAAGAGTCGCGCGGCAAGAAGGGCGGCGGTAAGACCGGTAAGGGCAAGTCTGGACGGCGATGACGCCGTGGGCGGCTGGCGTGGGTGCGATATCGTCACAGCAGCCGGGTTTGCTCGGCATTCGGGACGTGGCGCAGCTTGGTAGCGCACTTGACTGGGGGTCAAGGGGTCGCAGGTTCAAATCCTGTCGTCCCGACAGCGAGATGAAACGGGCGGCAAACGCGGGCTCGGCTGCTGCAGCGGCCGGGCCCGTTCGCGCATAACGTTGGAGCACGACCGATCGGGCAGAAGGGACGGCCGGGTGAGCGCACAGCAGGCCGCGCCAGCACCCGACCGCGTCGTGACGGTCCCCAACGCGCTCAGCCTGCTGCGGTTGTTCGGCGTCCCGTTGTTTCTTTGGTTGGCGCTCGGCCCGCACGCTGACGGGTGGGCGGTCATCGTGCTCGCGATCAGCAGCATCACCGACTGGCTCGACGGCAAGTTGGCCCGGCTGCTGAACCAGACCAGCCGCCTGGGGCAGTTGCTCGATCCCGCCGCCGACCGGCTTTACATCGTCGCGACCGTCGTGGCGCTCGGCGTGCGCGACATCATCCCGTGGTGGTTGGCCGGTGTGCTGCTTGGCCGCGACCTTGTTTTGCTCGGCTTTGTGCCCGTGTTGAAGCGGCTCGGGTACGGACCTGCCCTCCCGGTGCACTTCTTTGGCAAGGCGGCGACCTTCAATCTGCTCTACGCGTTGCCCTTGCTGCTGCTGGGGAGCGGGTCGAGTTCGATCAGCCACGCGGCCCGCATCACCGGTTGGTCATTCGCAATCTGGGGCACCGCCTTGTATTGGTACGCCGGTGTGCTGTACGCACTTCACGTCCGACAACTTGTGCGGGCTGACCGCTCGGACGACGCGGCGCCGCCGGCGTCGCCAGGCCCGCGAGGACACGACGGACCGGAGCGCACGGCCAGGGAGGCGTCCGTATGAACGATGGTCTGGCGCCTGTGCTGCACGCCGCGACTGCCGGCATGAAGGCCGTTGTCATGGCCGGCGGCGAGGGCACCAGACTGCGGCCGATGACGGCGAACCAGCCCAAGCCGCTACTGCCGGTCGTCAACCGACCGATCATGGAGCACGTGCTGCGGCTGCTGCGCCGCCACGGGTTCACTGACACCGTCGTCACCGTGCAGTTTCTCGCCTCGCTGATTCGCAACTACTTCGGCGACGGCGACGAACTCGGCATGAATCTGCAGTACGCCACCGAGGAAACACCGCTTGGCACCGCGGGCAGCGTGAAAAACGCCGAGTCGGAGCTTCGCGACTCGACGTTCGTCGTCATCTCCGGCGACGCGCTCACCGACATCGACCTCAGCGACATGGCGCGCTTCCATCACGACCACAAAGCGCTGGTCACGGTCGCGCTGAAGCGGGTGCCGAACCCGCTGGAGTTCGGCATCGTCATCACCCGCGACGACGGCCACATCGACCGGTTCCTCGAGAAGCCCACGTGGGGCCAAGTGTTTTCCGACACAGTCAACACCGGCGTCTACATGATGGAACCAGAGATCTTCGAGCACGTCGCGACTGGCGAAAAGGTCGACTGGTCGCAGGAGGTCTTCCCGAAGCTCCTTGAGATGGGCGCGCCGATCTACGGCTACATCGCCGACGCGTACTGGGAGGACGTCGGCACGCTGGAGAGTCTCATCCAGGTGCAGGCCGATGTGCTGAACCGTCAAGTCGACGTTGACATTGAGGGCTTCGAGATGATGCCGGGCGTCTGGGTCTGTGAAGGCGCCGAGGTCGATCCCGAGGCGATCCTCAAAGGTCCGCTCTATGTCGGTGATTACGCGAAGGTCGAGGGCGGCGCCGAACTGCGCGAGTACACGGTGCTCGGCAGCAACGTGGTCGTGAAGAACACCGCGTTCCTGCATCGCGCTGTGGTGTACGACAACGTGTTCATCGGGCCGCAGACCAACCTGCGTGGCTGCATCATCGGCAAGAACACCGACATCATGCGAGGCGCGCGCATCGAAGAAGGCGCCGTCGTGGGCGACGAGTGTGTCGTTGAGGAAGAGGCTTACATCTCCTCCGGCGTGCGGGTCTACCCGTTCAAGACAATCGAAGCCGGCGCGCTGGTCAACACCAGCGTGATCTGGGAGTCGCGCGGCCAACGCAACCTGTTCGGCCCGCGCGGAGTCTCCGGCTTGGTCAACGTCGAAATCACGCCGGAACTCGCGGTTCGACTCGCGTCGGCGTACGCGACGACCCTTCGCAAAGGCGAGGTCGTCACGACGTCGCGCGACGTCTCGCGAGCGGCCCGCGCGTTGAAGCGCGCGGTGATCAGCGCGTTGACCGCGTCCGCGATCAATGTGAGAGACCTAGAGGCCGCGCCGGCGCCGATCACCCGATTCGCCATCGCGCATGGTGACGCCGCCGGCGGCATCATGATTCACACCACGCCGGCGGACGCCCAAAGCGTCGACATCACCTTCCTCGACGAGCGCGGCGCCGACCTTGCGCCTGGCGCGCAGCGACGCCTCGAGCGGGTGTTCTCGCGGCAAGAATTCCGGCGCGCGTTTCCCGGAGAGATCGCCGACCTCACCTACCCGTCTCGCACGCTCGAGGACTACTCGCACGAGCTACTGCGCTGCGTCGACACATCCGGCATCCCCGAAGCTGGGCTCAAGGTGGTCATCGACACCGCGGGTGGCACCGCGGCGCTGGTCTTGCCGACACTGCTTGCCCGGATCGGCATCGACGTCCTGACCGTCAACAACCGGCTCGACGAAACGGTGCCGACTGAGACGCTCACCGAGCACATGCGGGCGCTGGAACGGCTCGGCGAGTTGGTGGCGTCGTCGCGTGCCGCGTTTGGCGTTCGCTTCGACCCGGTGGGGGAGCGCATCTCTTTGGTCGACGAGCGGGGCGTCATCGTGCATGACGACCGCGCCCTGCTGGTGTTGATGGACCTCGTCGCCGCCGAACGGCACACCGGACGCATTGCCTTGCCGGTCACCACCACGCGGGTCGCTGAGGACGTCGCGCGTTTCCACCGGGTCGGGATCCACTGGGCGCCGACCTCGCCAGACGAGCTGACCAAGGCGGCCGCGGCGCCCGACGTCATCTTCGCCGGCGACGGCCGCGGGGGATTCGTCGTCCCGGAGTTCGGCACCGCGATCGACGGGATCGCGTCGTTCGTGCGACTCACCGGGTTGGTGGCGCGCACCAAGTTGACGTTGAGCCAAATCGACGCCCGAATCCCGCAGGCGTACGTGTTGCGTCGCTCGGTGTCGACGCCATGGGCGGCGAAGGGCATGGTGATGCGCTCGGTGGTCGAGGCGGCAGGCGACCGGATTCTCGACACCACAGACGGTGTGCGCGTTGTCGAGGACGACGGACGGTGGGTGCTCGTGTTGCCCGACCCCGCGGAAGCCGTCACGCACATGTGGGCCGAGGGACACGACGCCGAGTCGGCGAACGATCTGCTGCAAGAGTGGGCCGCGGTTGTCGAGGGGGCCGGAAGCTGACCGCTTCAGAACCGCCAGGGGGCGCGGGCGTTGGTCGGCGGGCCGACGCGTCAATGTCATCGCGGCGGGCCGACGCGTCAATGTCATCGCGGCGGGCCGACGCGTCAATGTCATCGCGGCGGGCCGACGCGTCAATGTCACTGCTCATTGACCTGACGACGCACGCGATCGACGAGGGTTATGAGCAAGCGTCGGCCCGCCGCAAGGCGGCGTCGTCCGGCATTGTGGTTGCGCCGGCGGTGAGGGGTTCGCGGCGGCTGACCGCGGTTGGGGTCGGCGTGGTGCTGGCGCTGGCAGGTGTGTTGTTCGCGACGTCCGCGGTGGCGACGCATCGCAGCGCCGACGCGTCGAAGCGGGCGCGCAAGGACTTGGTCAACCAGATCCACACCCAGACGACCCAGTCGGACCAACTGCAAAAGCAGCTCGACGGTTTGCGCGCGCAGGTGGCGAGCGCTCGCAACGCGGCGCTCACCGCGTCGGGCCGAGGCTCGGCGCTGCAGCGCGAGATCACCGAACTTGAGACGGTGGCGGGAGCGCAGGCCGTTGAGGGCAGCGGTGTCGAGGTCACACTCGACAACGCCAAAGACAGCAGCAACCCCGACACCGCGTCGCTTGGTGTCATCTACGACCGAGACATTCAGGCGGTGGTCGACGCGTTGTTCGCGAGTGGCGCCGAGGCCATCGCAGTCAACGGCGAGCGGTTGACCAGTCGCACCGCGATCCGGGAGGCGGGCGACGCGATTCTGGTCGACTACCGGCCTCTCGCCCCGCCGTATCACGTGGACGCGATCGGTCCGCCTGATCTGAAGACGACCTTCCTGAAGACGCAAACCGGCACGCTGTACGAGAACTGGCGCCAGGTCTACGGCCTGGGCTTTTCCGTTGACTCCCGGGTTCGCCTTACGCTTCCCTCGGCGGCCGAGCAGATGACGCGGTACGCCGAGCCGCTCGCAACCACCCAGTCCGCCCAACCGTTGGAATCACCGTGATCGCAGCGCTTGCCTTGGCCATCGGCGTGGTCCTCGGGGTGATCTTTCATCCGACCGTGCCGGTCGGCTTGCAGCCGTACCTCCCGATCGCGGTCGTCGCCGCGCTCGACGCGGTGTTCGGGGCGTTGCGGGCGATGCTCGATGGCATCTTCGACGACAAGGTGTTCGTCGTTTCGTTCATCGCCAACGTGTTGGTGGCGGCGCTCATCGTGTTTCTGGGTGACCAACTCGGCGTGGGCAGTCAGCTGTCGACCGGCGTCGTCGTGGTCTTGGGCATCCGGATCTTCTCGAACGCGGCGGCGATCCGTCGGCACCTGTTCCGCGCATGACTGAGAATCCGCAGCAACCACCGCACGAGTCGGGG
>JAICYF010000026.1 GCA_025934355.1 Acidothermaceae bacterium | reverse complement strand
GGACCCAAGCGCCTCGGAGACTTGCCTTATCGCGTAGGGGAATTCCTCGCGCGACGGCAGCACCGGCACCAACGCCCGCTCGGCGAGCGCGCCGTGGCCGATCTCGCGCCGCTTGGGCGAGCCGACACGGCCGGTCTCACCCGTGGAGTACGGCGGGAAGTTGTAGTTGTGCATGTAGCGCTTGCGAGTCTCCGGCGCGAGCGTGTCGAGCTGCTGCTCCATGCGCAGCATGTTCAGCGTCGTGATGCCGAGAATCTGCGTCTCGCCGCGCTCGAACAGCGCCGAGCCGTGCACCCGCGGCACCACATTGATCTCGGCGGTGAGCGGCCGGATGTCCTTCAAGCCGCGACCGTCGATGCGCACGTGATCGCGAATGACCCGCTCGCGAATCAGCTTCTTGGTGAGCGAGCGCAACGCGCCGCCGATCTCCTTCTCGCGACCGGCGAACTGCTCGCCCAACCGCTCATAGGCCAGCGCCTTGATCTCGTCAAGCCGCGACTCGCGCTCCTGCTTGGCCGCGATCGTCAAAGCCTGAGCGAGTTCGTCGCGCACCGACCCGGTCAGGGCCTCGAGGACGTCGTCCTCGTACTCCTTGTAGACCGGGAACTCGCCGGTCGGCTTGGCCGCCTCAGCCGCCAGCCGCGACTGCGCTTCGCAGAGCGTCTTGATGAACGGCTTCGCAGCGTCAAGGCCGGACGCGACGACCTCTTCGGTCGGCGCGGTCGCGCCCTCGCCCACCAACGCGTGGGTGTGGTCGGTGGCCTCGGCCTCGACCATCATGATCGCGACGTCACCGTCCGGCAGAACGCGCCCGGCCACCACCATGTCGAAGGTGGCGCGCTCGAGCTCGCCGTGGGTCGGGAACGCGACCCACTGACCCTCGATATGCGCGACCCGGACGCCGCCGATCGGGCCCGAGAACGGCAGGCCGGCGATCTGCGTCGACGCGGACGCCGCGTTGATCGCGATGACGTCGTACAGGTGGTCGGGGTCAAGTGCCATCACCGTGACGACGACCTGGATCTCGTTGCGCAGGCCCTTGACGAAGCTTGGGCGAAGCGGCCGGTCGATCAACCGGCAGGTGAGGATCGCGTCCTCGCTTGGACGGCCCTCGCGCCGGAAGAACGAGCCGGGAATCCGGCCGGCGGCGTACATGCGCTCTTCGACGTCGACCGTGAGCGGGAAGAAGTCGAACTGCTCCTTTGGCGACTTGCTCGCAGTGGTCGCCGACAACAGCATCGTGTCGCCGAGCTTGGCGACGACCGCGCCGGCGGCCTGCCGGGCGAGCCGGCCGGTCTCGAAGCGGATGGTGCGGGTGCCAAAGCGTCCGTTGTCGAGGACGGCCTCGGCGGCAGTGACGTGGTTCTCAGCCACGAACCCTCCATGGGGTGTCGTGGAGCCCGTCGAGCCAGGAGATTTCGGAGATCTCGATTTCGATGATGTCGAGTTCGATGATCCCGGGCCGGTCTTCGATCGAAGTGCCCAGGGTCTGCGCGTGCGCGCCACCCGCAAACGGGTGAGACCCGGGGAACCACTACCGAGGACCGGCGAACAGTCTCGAACGAGCTCCGGTTATTGGGTTGTTTTGATAACGCGAAGAAGCGGCTGCCCGGAACCGAGCAACCGCTCCTTGACCGCTATCGGCGAAGACCGAGACGCTCGATCAGCGACCGGTAGCGGGTGATGTCTTTCTTCGCGAGGTATTGCAGCAGCCGGCGGCGACGGCCAACCAGCAACAGCAGCCCGCGACGACTGTGGTGGTCGTGCTTGTGCACCTTCAGGTGCTCGGTGAGGTCGGCGATGCGCTTCGACAGCATGGCGACCTGCGCCTCGGGAGAACCCGTGTCGCCTTCGCTGGTGCCGTACTCGGCAAGGATCGAATTCTTGGTCGCGGTGTCGAGCGCCACGAGACTCCCTTTTTGTTGGACGTGTGCGCCCACGGTCCTAAGCACGCGGACGGACAAACACACGCAAATACCGGCGGCTGGCATTTGCCGCCACCGGACACGCTACCACCCGCGAAACGCGCGCCGACCCGCGCCTCAGACCGCCCCCCGGCTCAGCCGGCGTGCGCCTCAGGCCGCCCCACGGCTCAGCCGAGCGGTGTTCCGTCCGGCCCGCTTGGCGTGGTACAACGCGTCGTCCGCTGCCGCCATCAGCCGCGCCACACCGTCTCGCGGCAGCGTCTCCTCCGGCGACATGCCCTCGAGCTGGGTCGCGACGCCGATGCTGATCGTGATCGGGTGCGGCCAGTCCGCCGACTCCTCGGCGACCTCCTGACACAGGTCGTCGGCCCGCCGTGACGCCTCGGGGGCCGCGCAGCCGGGCAACACGACGGCGAACTCCTCACCGCCGATGCGCGCGACCGTGTCACCGGGCCGCAGGTTCGCGGTGAGTAGCCGGCTGAGCGCCTGCAACGCGCGATCGCCGGCGGCGTGGCCGTGCGCGTCGTTGAGCTGCTTGAACCAGTCGATGTCGAGCATGAGCAGCGCGAGGGCGGTTCCATCGCGGGTGGCCCGCGCCGACTCAGCGGTCAGCACCTCGGTCAGCACCCGGCGGTTCGGCAGTCCGGTCAACCCGTCGGTGCGGGCCTGGGCCTGCAGGGCGCCGATCAACCGGGCGTTGCGCTCCCGCAGCGAACCGACGACCAGCAAAGTGATCACCAACGTCGCGGCCAACGCGAGGCACGGCGTCACCCCGGGCCGGTGCAGGATCGAGATCGCGATCGGGCTGTAGACGGCGACGGTGATGCCGACGGTCACCCACGCGACCCGTTTCGGCATGAGGTACGCGCTGATGATCGTCGGCCAAACCAGAATCAGCTCACCGCCGATCGTCGCGGCCCGGTCAAGCGCCATGCCGGAGCAGTAGACGGCGGTGCCGATCGAGGGCAGCGCGTAGATGACGGGCACCGGCGCCTTGTCGCGAAACACCAGGCAGCACGCGCCAATCGCCGCGCTGACCGCGGCCATGATCAGCACCCGGCCGGGGTGCCCGTTTGAATACGACGGCTCGATCAACGCGAGGGTCGCCGCGAGACACGCGCCCGCGATGAACAACAGGCCGCCCGATCGAGCGGTCGCCCGCGCTGAAAACGCGTTGGCGTCGTACGCCGCGGCACCAAGAGCCGCGGGCCCGGGATCGAGCTCCACGGGGTCTTCATCGGCGTCTTCACCCCCACCGTGAGGGCTGGTCGGGCTAGTCCGCCAAGCCGACCGAACCGGTGGCCCGCGTCGTTTGCGCCAACACCCCGCGGGTCTGCGCGACGTCGACCCCCATCTGCGCAAGCAGCGGTTCGACACCGTCGAACCTGACCATCCCCCGCAGCCGTGCCACCAGGTCGAGACTCATGTGTTGGCCGTACAGATCGAGGTCGTCGCGATCCAGCACGTGCGCCTCGACGCGGCGCGCGACGCCGTCGAACGTCGGGTTCGTGCCGATGGACACCGCGGCCGGCATCCCGTCAAGCCAACCGGCGTAGACGCCGTCGGCGGGCACCGCCAAGTCCGCCGGAACGTCGAGATTCGCCGTCGGGTACCCGAGTTCGCGGCCGCGATGATCGCCGTGAACCACGACGCCCTCCACCCGATGCGGCCGGCCCAACGCGGTGGCCGCGGCCTCGACGTCGCCGTCCGCGATCCGCTCCCTGATCCAGGTCGATGAGAACGGCGGCGCGTCAACACCGTCAGGGTGGGAGAGCGAGATCACGTCGACCATGAAGCCGGACGCCGAACCCAACGCGGTCAGCGCCGCCACGTCGCCGGAGGCGCGCCGTCCGAATCTAAAGTTTTCGCCGACCAAGACCTCCACGGTGCGCAACGCGTCGACCAAAACCGACGACGTGAACTCCGCTGGCGTGAGCTGCGCGAACTCGGCGTCGAAATGGACGACATAGACGCCGTCGACCCCGAGGCCGCCCAGCAGCTCGAGCCGGCGGTCAAAGGTGGTCAGCAGCTGCGGCGCGGCGTCGGGACGTACCACTGTCTCGGGTAGCGGCTCGAACGTGACGGCCACCGCGGGCAGTCGCAGTTCGGCCGCCCGGCCCAGCGTGCGGGACACGATCCGCTGATGGCCGCGGTGCACGCCGTCGAACACGCCGATCGTGGCCACGCATCGGTCGATGACCGCGCCGGTGGCGGCAGGACCGTCCGAGTGGTGGTGCCACACCTGCACCGGACCGGCGCTCCTTTCGTCGTCCTCGCGTGTTCGTTGCCGCCGCGACGCGGCGCGTCACTGTCGCGGATGACAGCCTCTCACTGCCGGCTCAACCGACGAAGACGGCTACGGGGTGGGCCGTCGAGCCGCGGTCTTCGAGTAGGGCGAGAAAGGTTCCGTCGGGTGCAAACGCGGCGACCGGTTCGCCATCGACGCCGGACGCCGTGAGCCGCCCGCCGTTCGCCAGCCGCGCGGCGTCATCGGAGTCGAGGTCGCGTCGGGCGAAGGCCGCGGCAGCGGCGTCGGCGAGGGGAATCAGCTCGAACGCCGACTCAAGCGACTCCAGTGTTCGCGCATGCGTGAGGTCGAAACCGCCGACCCGTGTTCGCCGCAGCGCGGTGAGATGGCCGCCGACGCCGAGCGCGGCGCCGAGGTCGCGGGCGAGCGCGCGCACATATGTGCCGGAGGAGCAGCGCACGTCGAAATCGACGTCGACCACATCGTCATGCGGCCGCACATCGCGAACGTCAAGCCTGGCCACGTGAACGCGGCGGGTAGCGAGGACGACGTCCTCACCTGCCCGCACCCGCGCGTACGCGCGCTTGCCGTCGACCTTGATGGCACTGATCCCTGGCGGACGCTGTTCAATGTCGCCGACGAAGTCACCCGCGGCGGCGACGATCGCCTCTTGCGTTATGCCGGACGACGAGTGCGCAGCGGTCAGCTGACCCTCTGCGTCGTCGGTGTCGGTCGACTGCCCGAGGCGCGCGGTGGCGAGATAGTCCTTGTCGTGCAAGGAAAGGTGGCCAAGCAATCTCGTCGCGCGACCCACTCCGACGATGAGCACACCGGTGGCCATTGGGTCCAAGGTGCCCGCATGTCCGACGCGCCGGGTGCCGGCGACCCGGCGGATCCGCGCCACGACGTCGTGCGACGTCAGGCCAGGCGGCTTGTCAACGACGACGAGGCCGCCGCGCGGTGGCGGACCGGCGTTCTTTGGCACCGACGTTATTCGGACTCGCGGACCCGGTACGGGTCGGGGTCGCCGGCCGGAGACGCGCCGGCCGCCACCTCGTGCACCCGCGCGTCGGCGGCGTGCGCCTTTTCAATCAGCTCGTCGATGCGCCGCACGTTGTCTTGCACGCCGTCGAGGATGAACGTGAGGGACGGCGTGAACCGCACCTGCGTCTGCTTGCCGACCTCCGAGCGCAGCACGCCCTTCGCGCTTTCGAGCGCGGCGGCGGTGTCGGTGCGGGCGGCCTCGTCACCAAGCACGGTGTAGAAGACGGTGGCCTCGCGCAGGTCGGCGGTGACCCGAGCGTCGGTGATGGTGACAAAGCCAAGTCGCGGGTCTTTGACTTGCCGCTCAAGGGTTTCGGCCACCACGACCTTGATCCGGTCGGCGAGCTTGCGGGCCCTTGCGTGGTCGGTCATCACTCGTCCTGTTCACTCATGAACCGCTGCCGCGCCGACAACAGCTCGATCTCCGGGCGAGCAGCCACCAGCCGCTCGCACGCTTCCAACACATCGACACAGTGACCGCGATCGGCGGCGACGACCGCGACGCCGACCAGCGCCCGCCGGTGCAAGTTGAGATGACCGGCCTCCGCAACGCTGACCTCGAACCTCTTGCGCAGCTCCGCGACGATCGGCCGCACAACCCCGCGCTTCTCTTTCAACGAATGCACGTCGCCGAGCAGCAGATCGAGGCTTAGCGCGCCGACGAACATGAGGGCGGGTCACTCCTTCGACTTCGACTAGCCAAGAGCGCGGAAACTATTGAGCGCCAGAGCGCTAAAAGTTTCCGCGCTATGCCTGCCCTTCAGTGATCGAGCCGCACAAGCTGAGGACCAGCGGGAGCCGACCGGAACATCGCGTCACTCCGTCGGGACGTAAAGCGAAGCAGTCCCGAGGAGTGACCCGATGTGGAGGTCGGCGGCTACGCGCGAGGCTTCTCGCGCAGCTCGTACGTCTCGATCACGTCGTCCATCTTGATGTCGTTGAACGACCCGAGACCGATGCCGCACTCGTAGCCTTCGCGCACCTCGGTCGCGTCGTCCTTGAACCGGCGCAGCGACTCGATGGTGAGGTGCTCGTTGACGACGACGCCGTCGCGGACCAGCCTGGCCTTGGAGTTGCGCGTGATCGTGCCGGTGCGCACCCAGCAGCCGGCGATGTTGCCGAACTTGCTGGAGCGGAACACCTCGCGGACCTCGGCGGTGCCGAGCTGCGCCTCCTCGAACTCCGGCTTGAGCAGGCCCTTGAGCGCCGCCTCGACGTCGTCGATCGCCTGGTAGATCACCGAGTAGTACCGGACGTCGACACCTTCGCGGTCGGCCAGTTCGCGTGCCTTGCCCTCGGGCCGCACGTTGTAGCCGATGATGATCGCGTCGGAGGCGACGGCCAGCATCACGTTGTTCTCGGTGATGGCGCCGACGCCGCGGTCGATGACCCGCAGGTCGACGTCTTCGCCGACGTCGATCTTCAGTAGGGCGTCTTCGAGCGCCTCGACCGAACCCGAGACGTCACCCTTGAGGATGAGCCGAAGTTCGGCCACCTCGCCCTTTTCCATCCGGGCCAGGATGTCTTCGAGGCTACGCCGGCCGCGGGTGGCGGCCAGCTGCGCGTTGCGCTCGCGTGCCGCGCGCCGCTCGGCGATCTGCCGCGCCACCCGGTCTTCGGGGACGGAGAGCAGGTTGTCGCCCGCGTCGGGAACGCTGGTGAAGCCAAGCACCTGCACCGGGCGCGACGGGCCGGCCTCGTCGACCGGCTCGCCGAACTCGTCGAGCATCGCGCGCACCCGGCCGAACGCCTCGCCGGCGACCACCGAGTCGCCGACCCGCAGCGTTCCGCGCTGCACGAGCACGGTGGCCACTGGACCGCGGCCGCGGTCGAGATGCGCCTCGATCGCGACACCTTGCGCGTCCTGGTCGGGGTTGGCCCGCAGGTCGAGCGAGGCGTCGGCGGTCAGCACGATCGCCTCGAGCAGGTCGTCGATGCCGAGCTGGCTCTTGGCCGAGACGTCGACGAACATCGTGTCGCCGCCGTACTCCTCGGCGACCAGCCCGTATTCGGTGAGCTGCCCGCGCACCTTGGCCGGGTCGGCCCCTTCCTTGTCGATCTTGTTGACCGCGACCACGATCGGGACGTCGGCGGCCTTGGCGTGGTTGAGCGCCTCGACGGTCTGCGGCATGACGCCGTCATCGGCGGCCACGACGAGCACGGCGATGTCGGTCACCTGCGCGCCACGAGCACGCATGGCGGTGAACGCCTCGTGACCTGGCGTGTCGATGAAGGTGATCGCCCGCTCGCCGTCGTTGGTGGTGGCCACCACTTGGTACGCGCCGATGTGCTGGGTGATGCCACCGTGCTCGCGCGCCACGACGTTGGTGTTTCGGATCGCGTCGAGCAGCTTGGTCTTGCCGTGGTCGACGTGGCCCATGACCGTGACGACCGGCGGCCGGGCGACGAGCGCGGCTTCGCCGCCTTCGTCCTCGCCGAACTCCAAGTCGAAGCTCTCGAGCAACTCGCGGTCTTCGTCCTCTGGACTGACGACCTGCACCTCGTAGCCGAGCTCCGCCCCGAGAAGCTGCAACGTCTCCTCGTTGACCGACTGGGTGGCCGTGACCATCTCGCCCAGGTGGAACATCACCTGCACGAGCGACGCCGGGTTGGCGTTGATGCGGTCGGCGAAGTCTGACAGCGAAGCGCCGCGGGGAAGCCGAAGGACCTGCCCATTGCCGCGCGGAACCTGCACGCCGCCGATGGTCGGTGCCTGCATGTTGTCGAACTCTTGACGCCGTTGCTTCTTCGACTTGCGCCCACGGGCGGGACGCCCGCCTGGACCGCGGCCGAACGCGCCTGCGGTACCGCCACCGCGGCCGCGACCGCCGGGCGCCGGACGACCGCCCGCTGCACCGCCGCCGGGACCGCCGCCGGGCCGCTGGCCGAAGCCGCCACCGCCACCGCCACCGCCACCACCGCCGCCACCGGGACGCGCGCCGAAACCACCGCGGGCGCCGCCGCCAGGGGCACCAGGTCGGGTGCCAGCGCCAGCGCCGCCGCCGGCGCGGCTGAAGCCACCACCCGCTGGTCGGGGCGGCATCATGCCGGGCGAGGGACGAGGACCGCCGTGACCGGCGCCGCCGCCCGGACGTGGCGGCAGTCCGGGCCGCGGACCGGCGCCAGCCGCCGGCGGCCGCGGCGCGACCGGGCGCGCACTGTCACTGCTTGAGGTGAACGGGTTGTTGCCCATGCGCGGCGGGCCGGAGCTGGCCCGCGGAACCGCCGGACCTGGTCGCGGGGCAGCCGAGCGCGTGGACGGGCCCCCCTGAGCGGCGGGCCGAGCCGTCGCACCGCCGCCGGGAGCGCCGGGACGCGGGGCGGCCGGGCGGCTCGGCGGCTGGAAGGTGCCGGGCGCCGCGCCATTACCGGGCGCGGCTGCGAACGGCGCGACGGGCGCGGTCGGCGCCGTTGGCGCTGTCGCCGCGGTCGGCGCAGTTGCGGGAAGGACGTCGCCGCCATCGGCGGCCGCCTTCTTCTCTGCGGTCTTGGTGGGGCTCGCCGCCGACTTCGCCGCCGACTTCGCGGCCGGCTTGCTGGCGCCCGTCGCGGACTCCGCTGACGGAGCCGCTGACTGCGCCGGCGCAGCGGGGAACGACTCCCTCAGCTTGCGCACGACCGGCGCTTCAATGGTCGACGACGCCGACCGGACGAATTCCCCAAACTCCTGAAGCTTGGCCATGACGGCCTTGCTTTCAACATTGAGCTCTTTGGCGAGCTCATACACCCGAACCTTGGCCACGTGACTCCCGTCTTTCGGCCCGGGTGTTCGATCAGGTCGATCCGGGCCGCTCTTACCGGTGCTTACTCATCGCTTGGTGCTCATCGAGGGCTCATCGACTTCTCGACCTGCTTCCACTTCACGACACACGCGCCACTGCGGCGCGCGTTCTTCATAACCTGCCAGAGGCTTCGAGGTACTCGCGCACGGGACTGGCGTCGAGCGGGCCCGCAAGGCGGAACGCCCTGGGGAACGCCCGACGACGCTCGGCGAGCTCGAGGCAGCGAAGGTCGGGATGCAGTGAGGCACCTCGGCCTGGACGCCGACTCGACGGATCAGGAACGACGCGCGGGCTGGACGAACCAGCCGCCGCGTCGTCCGCGACCACCACGAGACGCAGCAGGTCGGACTTAGCCGCACGCTCCTTACAACCCACGCACGTGCGCACCGGGGTGCGGTCAGAGCGTTCGGTTGGGACGGCGCGAGCAGCCACGGCGAGTCTACCCCTAGTGCGCGGCGAGGGCGGGGCGGCAGTTCTCAGCGCGTCTGCGCCGGAGCAGCGGCCGGTTCGGCCTGCGCCGTCGACGCCGCCGGCTCGGACGACGCCGCCGGCTCGGACGACGCCGCTGGTACCGCCGGCTCGGACGACGCCGCTGGTACCGCCGGCTCGGACGACACCGCCGGCTCGGACGACACCGCCGGCTCGGCCGGCTCGGCCGGCTCGGCCGGCTCGGCCGGCTCGGCCGGCTCGGCCGGCTCGGCCGGGGCGGTGTCGGGCCGGATGTCGATCCGCCAACCGGTCAACCGGGCGGCGAGCCGAGCGTTTTGCCCCTCCCGACCAATCGCGAGCGAGAGCTGGTAATCGGGCACGGTCACCCGGGCGGCCCGCGCCGCCAGGTCAACCACCTCGACCGCGTTCACCCGCGCCGGTGACAGCGAGCTGGCCACGAACGTCGCAGGGTCGTCAGACCAGTCGACGATGTCGATTTTCTCTCCGTGCAGTTCGGCCATCACCGCCCGCACCCGCTGGCCCATCGGCCCGATGCAGGCGCCCTTTGCGTTCAGCCCGGCGACGGTCGACCGCACCGCGATCTTGGTGCGATGCCCGGCCTCGCGGGCGAGCGCGGCGATCTCCACGGTGCCGTCGGCGATCTCCGGCACCTCGAGGGCGAACAGCTTGCGCACCAAGCCGGGGTGCGTGCGGGACAGGGTGATCTGCGGCCCGCGCACGCCCTTGTGCACCTGGACGACGTAGCACCGGATGCGCCCGCCGTGCTCGTAGCGCTCCCCCGGCACCTGCTCGGCCACCGGTAGCACGGCCTCCACTTTGCCGAGGTCGACGAAGACGTTGCGTGAGTCGTGCTGCTGCTGGATCACCCCGCCGACGATGTCGCCTTCGCGGCCGGCGTATTCGCCGAACGTGAGTTCGTGCTCGGCGTCACGCAGCCGCTGAAGGATGATTTGCTTCGCCGTCGTTGCGGCGATTCGGTTGAAGTCGCTCGGGGTGTCGTCGAATTCACGCAACACAGTGCCCGCGTCGTCAACCTCCGCGGCGAGGACGGTGACCTCGCCGGACTTCCGATCGAGGACGACGCGAGCGTGCGGATGCGCGCCTTCGGTGCGCTGGTAGGCGACGAGCATCGCCGACTCGATCGCCTCAACCAGCAGGTCGAACGAGACGTCCTTCTCGCGCTCCAGACTGCGCAGCGCGGCCATGTCGATATTCACGGCGACTCCTCTGGCTGCACATCATTGGCCGCAACACTAGAGGATTCCGGACGGTTGAACTCCACCTGAACGCGAGCCAATTTGATCTCGTCAAATCGCAGCGAGGCGGGCGCTGCGGCCGCGGCTACGGAATCGGCGGTGGCCGGCGCCAGCGACACGCCCACGTCGTCCGCGTCGACGACACGGCCCACGACCTCGCTGCCGTCGAGCCGGACGACGCGAACCAGCCGGCCAGCGGCGCGCCGCCAATGCCGCCGCGCCGTGAGCGGGCGGTCGACGCCCGGTGAGCTGACCTCGAGCACATAGGCCGCCGAGCCCAAAATCGCGTCGGCGTCGGGATTCTCATCAAGCACACCGGAGATGCGCTGGCTCACCAACGCGACGTCGTCGAGGCTGACACCGTCGTCCTTGTCGACGAGCACCCGCACCAGCCGACGCTTGCCGGCGGCGAGCACCTCGACGTCCTCGAGGTCTACTCCTACCGCGAGCAGGTCGGGCTCGATGAGCGCGGCGAGGCGGCGAGCAGTCGACTGGTTCGACACGGTGGACCTCCTCGCTTTGCTGTTGTGCGGCCCCAGCGTAGTCACTTTCGTAAGCTTGCGGCCGACCAGTGAAGGAGTCCCGCCGTTGTCGGCCAGTCCGCCGAGTGTGAGCCGTCGTGCGGCGTTGCGATTGCTGGGCGCCGCAATGCTCGCGACCGTGGCTGGCTGCCGATCGTCGAAGAGATCGGACGACGACGCGCAGCGGTCGGCGTCCGGTGCTGGCGCGACGTCGGGACGGACGCCGAACGCGACCATCCCGCCGGCGCAGACGATCGCCGCACGCGTGGCGGACGACGAGCGCGAACTCATCGCCGCGTATGACGCTGCGATCGCCGCCCAGCCCGAACTGCAGTCGACCCTCGCGCCCCTGCGGGCAGACCACGCCGCCCATCTGGTCGGCTTGACGCCGGGCGCCGCGACAACCCCGACGAGTTCGACGCCCACCGGCGCGACACCGACCGTCACGCCCTCTGTGGGCGACCTGCCCGCGGCCGCCAGCTCGTCCGGCGGGTCGCCCACACAATCACGTCGCGCCGAACTGCTCACGACGTTGGCGGCGCGCGAACGGTCGACGGCCGCGGCCCGGGTCGACGACGTGATGTCGGCGCAGGACGGCTCGCTGGCTCGCTTGCTGGCGTCAATCGGTGGTTGCGAGGCCGCCCATGCGGCCCTGCTCACGGCGGCGTCATGACCACGTTGCCGACCGCGTTGCAGGCGGTCGCCGCCGCCGAAAACGCAGCAATCTACGGCTATTCACTGGCTGGCGCGCGGCTCCACGACCGCACGTTGAAAGGCGCCGCCCGGGCGGATTACGACGTCCATCGCGCTCAACTGCAGGCGGTGACGGGTTGGCTCGCCGACCGCGCCGCCACGCCGTCCGCTCCGCCGCCGGTGTACGAGTTGCCGCAGCCGATCAGCGATGACGCGAGCGCGACCGCGTTGCTTACCCGGCTCGAGGAGTCGACGGCCGCGGCCTACGCCGACTTGGTGGCCGTCGCGACCGGTGACCTACGCCGTGCGGCCGCGCTCGCTTTGCAATCGGCGGCCGTCCGCGAGTCGAGCTGGCGCAAGAAATCCGTGCCGTTTCCGGGGCTCGTGGGTCGCCTGCCGGGCTAAACCGCCTCAACCCGGGACGACGGCGAAACCGGCGTTCCCGCAAGGGCGCGCAACGCGCGCAACTGAGCGGCCGACACCGCAACGCCGATCGCCGCCGCGACGACCACGATGATCGGACACAGCACTCCGGCCGGTTTCGCAGCCATCAACAAAACGACGCCGGCAAAACCGAAAGTGGCGACGTGCGAAATATGCCAAACAGCTGGGTCGACCGTGAGCCGCCGGAGATCAATGGGCACCGGGCCGTCGGGCGCTTGCTCAATCCCTTTGACCGCTGCCTTCGCCTTCGGTGCGATCAGCGCGCCTGAAAGCCCTTCGACGACGATCAATGTGATCAAGGCAGTGAGCAACCAACCATCGCCCCAACGGATTTCACCGTCGGACAAGTGGATCAACCACGCCCCGAAGCCCAGCAGCAACAGGGCCGCGAACGGAAACACCGGGTCGAGACGATGCACGAGCCGCCCCCAGGAGCGCAATTCGCGGACGTCGCTCGCACGGGCCATCGCCTGCAACGCCGCATGCATCACCCCGGCCATCATGAAGGCGACAATCGCCACCGCGATGTGCAAGAACAGCACGAAACCATAGAGCGTCAGGTGCATTCTCGAATCCTCCTGGAATCGGCCGCGGTTGCCACGGTGGATCGGCGAAGGATAGTCCGCTTCCGGCGCCGCGCGACAGACTTCGGGATGGTCTATGTCGTGAGATCGTTGTCGATCGCGTCTTGAGTCGCCTGCGTGACGGTGTTGAGCCCGCCGGCCAAGTAGCCCTTCGTCGGCGCCAACCTAGCCGTGGCCGACGGCGAGCGCGAGTCATGCCTGGCTGGAGAATGTCGGATCGTGCAGATGACAGGCGACTTTCACGGCGTCATGCTCGAGCAAGGGCGGGTCGACCGGGTCGTTGAACGCGATCCGAACGCCCGCGTCGTCCTGCTCGACTGACGTGACGCCCTTCCAGAACGGCTCATCCGGGTCGCCCGCACGCACCTCATTGAGCAACATCGCCGCCGCGCCGGAGCCAGCGCGCTCGTCGGGCAAGCGGGCGACTAATCCGGCGTCGTCGACGGCGGTCGGCTCACCGACGGCGGATCGCTCCTGCTCATATTGCTGCTCCGACACGTTGGTCCATCGCTGCTCGAGCAACGCGGTCAGGTCGCGGGCTTCCCATCCGCATGGGCCGAAGGCGCTAGGGCAGCGCGGGTGAAAGGAGCAACCGAGCGGCGGTCGGGCGGCGTCAGGCACCTCACCACGCGGCAAGTTCCGCGGCGCCGACCGTCGGGGGTCGGGCTCGGGTATCGCGGCGAGCAGCGACCTGGTGTACGGGTGTTTGGGATCGGCGTAAATCTGTTCCGCCGGGCCGATTTCGACGATGCGGCCCAAATACATGATGGCGATGGTGTCGCAAAAGAACTTCGCGGTAGCGAGGTCGTGCGTGACGTATAGGTAGGTGAGGCCGAGGTCGCGCTTAAGGTCCAGCATCAACTCGAGAATCTTGGCCCGCACGCTCATGTCGAGCATCGAGACAGGTTCGTCGGCGACCAGCAGCGCAGGGTCAAGCATGATGGCCCGGGCCAACACTGCGCGCTGTTTTTGACCGCCCGACAGGTCGGCCGGGTACTTGTGCAAATACCGCTCCACGGGCGCGAGTCCGACCCGCTCCAGCGCGTCGCGCACCCGCGCGGCAATCTCGTCACGGTCGTTCGTGACTTTGTGGATCTTCAGCGGGTGAGCCAGCGCAGTGCCGATGTCCATCGCCGGGTTCAACGACGCGTGCGGGTCTTGAAACACCAACTGGATATTGCGCCGCAGCGTACGGAACTCGCGTTCGCGCAACGTGGTGAGGTCGACCTCTCCGCCGAACTCGGGCCCGGCATCGAAGCGCACGCTCCCGCCGGTGATCGGCGCCAGGCCGAGCAGCGCGCGGGCGGTTGTGGTCTTGCCACTGCCGGATTCGCCGACAAGTCCGATGACCTCGCCCCTGCGCAACTTGAACGACACGCCGTCGACGGCCTTCACCGAGCCGGACGACCGGCCGAGCAAGCGGTCGAAAAAGCCTCCGCGCAAAGCGAAATGCACCCGCAAATCCTCGACGTCGAGCAGCACGGGTCGCTCGTCGAGCGGCCGCGCGTCGTCCGAGATCTCAAGCTTCGTCGGCACTGGCCAGCTCCTGTCGTTGCAACGGCGCCGTTCCACCCGGAGGTATCAGCTCCGCCGGCCCGTGCAGCCAGCACTCCACCCGCTCGCCGGTCGGCGTGCGCACCTCCACCGGCTCGATGAGCGGGCACACCCGCATCGCGTCGGGGCAGCGCGGATGGAATCGGCAACCCGACGGCGGTTCGACGAGGTCGGGCGGCGCGCCGGGGATGTAGTGCAACGCGGTCGTCGACAACGAGATCGTCGAGCGCAGCAACTCTCGGGTGTACGGGTGCGCGGGCTCGCTGAACACCTGCCGCGCGTCGCCCTCCTCGACGATGCGCCCGGCGTACATCACCGCCACCCGCTCACACGCCTCGGCGACGATGCCGAGGTTGTGAGTGATCAGCAGCAGCGCGGTGTCGAAGTTTTTCTTGAGGTCGTGCAGGATCGACAGAATCTGCGCCTCAACGAGGACGTCGAGCGCAGTGGTCGGCTCGTCGGCGACGACGAACGCGGGCCGCAACACCAGAGCGAGCGAGATCATGATGCGTTGCCGCATACCGCCGGAAAACTCGTGTGGGTAATGGCGATAGCGGGTTGGCGGAATCCCCATTCGCCGCAGGGTGTCGATCGACCGCACGTCGATTTCCTTGCCGCTGACGCCAGGCTCGTGCGCACGCAGCGTCTCGGCGAAATGCTCGCTGATTCGCATCAACGGATTGAGCCTGGTCATCGGCTCTTGAAAAATGAGGCCCAACTCGGCGCCGCGCAGTGAGCGCAACTCCTGCTGACGCATACCGACGAGCTCGCGGTCGTTGAATCGCACGCTGCCGTCGGTCGCCGCGCCTGTGGGCAACAGCCCGAGGACGCCGCGACCGAGCGTGGACTTGCCACATCCTGATTCGCCCACCAAACCAAGGGTCTCCCCAGGCCGGACGTCGAAGGAGACGCCGTCGACCGCGCGCACCGGACCGCGCTCGGTGCCATACCAAACTCGCAGGTCACGCACCGAGATCACCGGCTCGACGTTCATGCCGGCTCCTCCTCACGCTTTGACAGCATGCGTTTGGGTAGAACGACGGGACGCCCCGTCCGCCTGCGCAAGACGGGATTTAGCACGTCGTTCAAACCCTCTCCCACCAACGTCAAGCCGGTCACCAGCAACACGATGGCGCCGCCGGGGAAGACACTCGTCCACCACAGGCCGGCACCCATGTCGGCGACGCCGCGCTGCAACTCATAACCCCACTCGGCGGCCTGCGTGGGCTGGATGCCGAATCCGAGGAATCCCAAGCCCGCCAGGGTCAAAATCGCGTCGGCGGCGTTGAGCGTCGCGATTACGGGCACCGACTGGATCACGTTGAAGAACAGGTAGCGGCCCATGATGGTGCGCGGCTTGGCACCGAGCGCGCGGGCGGCCTCGACGTACGGCTCCTCGCGGGCGCTGAGCACCTGGCCACGAACGACGCGGAAATACTGCGGCACATAGATGACCGTGATGGCGATCGCCGCAGTTAGCACGCCGCTGCCGACGCTGTCTTGCAGCAGGAAGGCAATGACGATCGCGAGCAGCAGGTAGGGAAAAGCGAACAACGCGTCCATGACGAGCACGAGAACGCGGTCGAGCCAGCCGCCGTAGTAGCCCGAGACGAGTCCGAGCGGCACGCCGACCAGCAGGCTGAAGGACACCGCGAGCAGGACGACCTCGATCGCGGTGCGCGAACCGTAGATAACGACCGAAAGCACGTCGACGGAACGCACGTTGGTTCCAAACAAGTGGCTGCCACTCGGCGGCGCCTGCTTCGGAAACCGGCCGCCGCCGCCTTGATACTGGTCGAAACCGTAGGGGGCGATCAGGGGCGCGAAAATCGCGAGGACGACGAAAATCACGGTGATCGCCGCACCAACCCACAGCAACCACTTCGACAGGCCTTGCGCGCCCTTGACCTGCTGCCATAGACGCTTGACCGGTCCTTGTGGACGACCGGGCATCTCAGGCGCGGGCTCAAGGATCGACTCGCCGCCCGGCTCGGCGACACTCGCGGCCGTCATCAGTACCGCACCCGAGGGTCGATGGCGGCGTTCACGAAGTCGATGATGAGACTGATGACTACGACGGCGAGCGCGAAGACCGTGATGATTCCCTGCACGGCGACGTAGTCGCGGTTGGTCAGGTAATACACGAGCCGGTTTCCGATGCCCGGCCAGTTGAACGTCTCCTCGGTGAGCACCGCCCCCGACAGCAGTAACGCGACCTGCAAGCCCATCACGGTGACAACGGGCACAAGCGCGTTACGGAATGCGTGCCGCCACACGACTTTGCCCTCGGAGACGCCGCGGGCCCGCGCCGCCTCGACGTAGTCGCCCTTCATCGTCTGGATGATGTTCGTGCGGATCAATCTGATGACGACACCGCACAGCAGCAGCCCGAGCGTGACCGCTGGCATAACGAGGTGTTTCACCGCGTCGGTGAAGGCGGCGCCGTTGCCGTCCCAAATGGCGTCGACGACACTCAGGTGCGTGTGCTTTGGCAACAACGCGTTGTCGAGCGCGTTGAGCTGGCCAGAGTTCGGTAGCACGTTCAGCCATTTGCTGAAGACCAACTGGAAAATAAGTCCGACAAAGAAGACCGGCGCGGCATAGGTGATGATGCCGAAGAGCCGGCCAAACCCGTCGAACACTCCGTCGCGCAGTCGGCCGGCCCACAGCCCAACCGGCACCCCGATGACCAGTGCCACAAACAGCGCTGCGACCGTCAGCTCGAGAGTGGCGGCGCCGTTGATTTTAAGGATCGTCGTGATGGGTTGGTTGTCGGTGATGGCGTGCCCGAAGTTCAACGTGACCACCTGCCGCAAGTACTCGCCGTACTGCACGAGCATCGGCTTGTCGAAGCCCGCGGCGTGCCGCTTCTCCGCCAGCTGCGCCGGCGAAAGTTTCGCGCCGAGCGCCGCCTGAATCGGGTCGCCCGGCGCCACCCGCATGAGGATGAACACGAGAGTGAGCAGAATCAAAACCATCGGGATCACTAGCGCGATCCGCGTCAACGCGTATCGGCGCAGCGATCCGGTCGAGGTGGCCAAGAGAAGCCGCCTTCCGTTTGCTCGCGAGAGTCAGCCGTCCCGTCCCGTCTCGTCGAGGTCGGTGCGGGCGGTTCGCCCGCACCGACCTCACGTCGTCCGAGCTAGGACTTGCCGATGAGCCACATCCGGAAGATGTACGACGGGTCGAAGGTCTTCTCCACACCTGTCACGGTCAGTCCGGTGGCGGCAACCTGGTTGCCTTGCCACAACGGGATGGTCGGGACGTCCTTCGCGGCCATCGTCTGGATCTGTTGGATGATCGGCACCCGCTTGCTCTGATCCGTCTCGCCCTCTTCTTGGGTGATGAGCTGGTCGATCGTCGGGTTGTCGTAGTGGTTCTTGTAGAAGCCGCCTTGGACGTAGAACGGCGCCAGGTAGTCGTCGGGGTCGGGATAGTCGGGGAACCAGCCGAGCTCAAACGCCGCGTACTGGTCGGCCGGGTACGCCTTGCTGTAGGCGTCCCACTCCGCGCTCTTGAGGTCGACCTTGAATAGCCCGCTCGCCTCGAGCTGCCGCTTGTACTCGGTGAACTCGTCGCCGGAGACCGCACCATAGTGCGACGGGGTCCACCAGATGGTGAGGTTGACCGGCGTCGACACACCCGCCGCCTTCAGGACTGCCTCGGCCTTCGCCTTGTCAGGCGTGGCGCCGTAAGCGTCCTTGTACGCCTGGTTGGCGCCGTTCAGGCCGGCCGGGACCATCGAGTACAGCGGCTGGACCGTTCCGTTGTAAACGTTCTTCGCGACGCTGTCACGGTCGATCAAATAGGCGACGGCTTGGCGCACAGCGACGTTGTCGGCGGGCGGCATCTTGGTGTTGAACACCAGGTAGCGGATCTCGATGCCGTTACCCGTGACGACCTTGACCTTGTCGGACTCCTTCTGCAGCGATGCGACGTCGGTCGGGCTGAGGCTGCGCCACGCGACGTCGACGTTGCCCTGCTCGACGTCCAGCTTCAGGGTCGAAGCGGTCTGCTCGTACGTCACGACCACGCCGCTGTTCGCGAGCTGATCGTCACCCTTGTACTTGGAGTTCGGGTCGAGCACCGCCTGCTGGTCCTTGGTGAAGCTCTTGAGCAGGTAGACGCCCGAGCCGATCACTTTGCTGTCATCGAGCAGCTTGTCGGGCGGGAAGACCTTCGGGTCGACGATGTTTCCGGCACCGGTGGTCAGGATGTACGGGAAGGTCGCGTTCGGCGTCTTCAACTTGAACACGACGGTGTCGCTGCCCTGGGTGGTGACGTTGTCGAGGGTGCTGAGCAAGCTAGACGGGCCGTTCGGGTCGTTAATCTTGATGACCCGGTCGATGGAGAACTTCACCGCGGTGGCGTCAAGCGGGTCACCATTGCTGAATACAAGCCCCGGGTTGAGCTTGCACGTGTAGGTGGTGTTGTCGCTCCAGTTGCAGGCGGACGCAGCGTCCGGCACCACGTCGGCGGTGCCCGGCTTGATCTTCAATAACGACTGGTAGATGTTCCACTGCAAGGTCCACGAGCCCATGTCGTAGGCGCCCGCCGGGTCGAGCGAGATGACCTTGTCGGTCGTGCCGAGAATGATTTTCTTGCCGCTGTTCGCGGTGCCGCCGGTCGTTCCCCCGGCCGACGTCTGCGAGCCACCGGACGCGCCGCTGGGCTTCGGCTTACTGGAACTGCACGCCGCAGCGGTCATGCTCAACGCGGCCGCCACGGCCACGGCTGCGAACAATTGGTGTCGTCGACGCATGGATGGCCTCCAGCTCGTCGCGCGCGCGCCGGGATGGCAGCGAGCCCGCGGTTCGTTGAGTCACCGCGATCGGCGGTGATTGCAGGCCAGCTAACTAGGCCGTGCCCTCAGAAGGAAGATCCGTAATACGGCTCTAGCCAAATCGTTATGTGCCGGTTCAGCGCCTAACCTCGGGCCGCCGACTCCTGAATCGGCGCAAAAGCGGGCGATGGACGACGGAATCCGCAGCCGCTGGGTCGCCTCGCCCGCCGGCGCCGAGTCACGAGCAGCGGGCGGCGACTTCGTCGGCGGCGGTCTCGAGGCGGACGTCGTCACGCGTGCCCGCCGCCCGGTCGCGCACCTCCACCACGCCATCGGCCAGCCCGCGGCCGACCACGACGACGGTCGGGACGCCGATCAGCTCCGCGTCCTTGAACTTCACGCCCGCCGACACCGCCGCCCGGTCGTCGAGCAGCACGGACAAGCCGCGCGCGTCGAGGTCCGCCGCAAGCGCCTCGGCGGCGGCGAGTTGCTCCTCTTTGCCGGCCACCACGATGTGGACGTCAGCCGGCGCGACCGAACGCGGCCAAATCAGCCCAACCTCGTCGTGGTGTTGCTCAGCAAGCGCGGCCACCGCGCGCGAGACGCCGATGCCATACGAACCCATCGTGATGCGAATCGATTTTCCGTCGGGCCCGAGTGCGTCGAGCTCGAAGGCGTCGGCGTACTTGCGACCAAGCTGGAAGATGTGCCCGATTTCGATGCCACGCGCGATCGCCAAGTGCCCACCGCACCGAGCGCACCTGTCGCCGTCGCGGATCTCGACGGCGCCGATCTCGCCGTCCGGTTCAAAATCACGGCCCCGGACGACGAAAGCGGCGTGCTTGTCCTGCTCGTTCGCTCCGGTGACCCATGCGCTACCAGGGACGACGAGTGGGTCGACCAGGTAACGCACGCCGATTTCCTTCAGGATCTGCGGTCCGATGTAGCCCTTCACGAGCCGCGGTTGCCTCGCGAGGTCAGCGGGCTCCGCCTGCGCCACCTCCGTCGGCTCTAATTGGCCGGCCAGCCTCTTCAGGTCGACCTCGCGGTCACCAGGCACTCCGACGACGAGCAGCTCCCAGTCGGCGCCTGGCGCCCTGGACTTCATGACGACGTTCTTCAACGTGTCGGCGCCGCTGAATTCCCGGCCCAGGCGAAGGGAATTCAACCGCTCGACCAAGGTCGCGATCGTCGGCGTGTCAGGTGTGTCGAGAACCTGCGCGTCTGGGTGTTGACTCGCGTCGACCGCAGGCGGCACCGCGATCTCGACCGCTTCGGTGTTCGCCGCGTAGTCGCAGTTGTCGCACTGCACGAACGTGTCTTCACCGGAGTCTGTCGGCGCCAAGAACTCCTCGGACGCCGAACCCCCCATCGCCCCCGACACCGCCGAGACGATCCGGTAGTCAAGACCGAGCCGCTCGAATGTCTTTTGGTACGCGGCGCGATGCGCGGCGTACGACTTCGCCAGCCCTTCGTCGTCCAGGTCGAAGGAGTAACTGTCCTTCATGACGAACTCGCGGCCGCGCAGGATGCCGGCCCGCGGCCGCGCTTCGTCGCGATACTTGGTCTGGATCTGGAACAGTGAGACCGGATAGTCCTTGTAAGAGGAGTACTCGCCCTTCACCAGCAGGGTGAACAACTCTTCGTGGGTGGGGCCGAGGAGGTAGTCGGCGTCCTTGCGGTCCTTGAGCCGGAAGAGGTTCTGGCCGTACTCGGTCCAGCGATGGCTTGTCTCATAGATCTCGCGTGGAATGAGCGCGGGAAAGTGCACCTCCTGCGCCCCCATGCGCACCATCTCCTCGCGCACGATCCGCTCGACCTTGCGCAACACCGTGTAGCCCAACGGCAGCCACGAATAGATGCCCGGTGCGACCCGCCGCACGTAGCCGGCGCGCACCAGCAGCTTGTGGCTCGGAACCTCGGCGTCGGCCGGATCCTCCCGCAACGTGCGTAGGAACAAGCTCGACATCCGCAGGGTCACAGTGCAACTCCTTAGCAGGGATCGGGTCATCGATGTCCGCCGAGGATATCGGCTAAGGCGACTTGGTCTCGGAGATAAGGCGGCGGCCAACGCGAAATCCGATGATCACCCGATGCCGAGCCCTTCGGCTTACCGCGACATTCAACAGGTCACCAACATCGCTCCGCCTGAAGTAACCGAAGGGACCCATCAAATGCAGACTCCCAAGCTCAAGCTGCGGTCGACCCGCAAGCTTTTCGTCATCGCCCTCGCCACCGCGGCGGTCGGCGCGCTCGGCGGCACCGCATTCGCGGTCGAGACCGCCAGCACCGACGCGAACAGCACCACGATTCACGCCTGCGTGTCGAAAGGCGGCGTAGTGCGCGTCGTCGACACCGGCAACGCGTGCACGCGCGGCGAGACGCCGTTGTCGTGGAACCAGACTGGTCCGGCCGGTCCGCAGGGTCCCGAAGGACCGGCCGGACCCTCCGGGCCGGCTGGCCCAACTGGCGCGGCCGGTCCAACTGGCCCCGCCGGGCCCACGACCACCGTCACCGCAACTCCGAGCGATTCGTCGTCCTCCGACCAAAGCGGAGACGCGGGCGGCGACCCGACGTCCTCCGGCGCAACCGTCACGTTCGACCAACTCGACGGGCAGACGGATGCGGTGATCGCACTCGAGAGCGCACAGTTCGGCCTGTCCTCGGGCAACCAAGCCCACAGTGGGCAGCCGGTGTTCAGCGAGCTCTCGCTGACCAAGCCAGTCGACCGTTTCAGTGGCGCACTGTTCAACGCCGCGACAACGGGCACGACACTGGGCAACGCGACCGTCAACGTTCCGAGCGCCAACAAAGACGCGGCCATCCGCATCCAACTCCATGACGTGCGGATCGTCAGCTTCAGCGCTGGAGCGTCACCGGGCTCCTCCATGGAGCAGTTCTCGCTGACGTTCGACGACATCTTCTACAACGGCGGCCACTACCGCTTCCCCTCGAGCAACTCGCCGGCCGCCGCATCCACGAGCCCGGCGGCCCCGCCGGTCTCACCGTCGGCGAGTCCGACCGGGTGGGACCTGCAGGCCGGTTAAAGCGCGCAAGAATTGGTGACGCCTGCTGTTGCCCAGCAACAGCAGGCGTCACCAATTGAGTGTGCTTACGCGGAGTAGCCGATGCGGAAGCCGCCCCAGTGGCGGCCGCGCACCCAGATCGGCGCCGAGACGTCCTTCATCATGACGAAACGGCCGCCACCCATGTCGCGGCGATACGTCTGCACCACAAACGGCTCGGTGTTTTGGCCGCACAACAAGCCGGTCCGGTCGTTGAAAATCCGGCGGTTGCGGCAGTTCGCCGCGTTCCACACCGGGTCGGGGCCTTGCGGTTTTGAGACCCGCAGCATGTGCGTCGGGATGTAGCCGTTGCGGTCGGTCGAGATGGCGAACGCGATCCGCGGATCGCGATCGGCGAACGGCTCCTGGATCGCAGGCAGCACCCGATCGGTGAACGCCGTGAACCTGGTGAGGTGCTGCACCGGATTGCTGCCTTCGATGACGCGGTAGTTCTCATCGAACAAGTCCTCCACGCTGATCTCGCCGCCGTCGAGCGCGGCGGTGAAGGCCGCGGCCACGAGCTCGGCGCCCTCCAGCGCCGCCTCGATCAAAGGCGTGTCGGACGTATGCACTCCGGTGCGCGCACTCGTCGACACTAACTTCTCGCTCAACGAGAGCAAGTTCGCCACTCGCTCGCGCGCGGAGTTCAGCTCGGCGCTCGATTGCTCAAGGCCGCCTGACAGCGTCGACAACGACGACAGGAATCCGTCGACCTCCGCGCGGATCGCGGCGGCGGCGTCCTTGATCTCAGCCACCTGTCCATCCGCCGAGGCAAGGGCGCCGGTGACGGCGTCGATCATCTGCGAGATCGACTGCGTGCTCGAGCGCATCGTCTCCGCCTGTTCCTTTGCTTGCTGACCGCGCTGGGTCAACTCGCCGATCTGGCCGGTGAGCGGTCGCACGGTCGCGTCGATGTCTTGCGCCGCGCTGATGGTCTGGTCGGCCAAGTCGCGAACCGAGTCTGCGATCACCTGGAAGCCCCGGCCGGCGGCGCCGGATCGGGCGGCCTCGATTCGGGCGTTCAACGCGAGGATGTGCGTCTGCTGCGCGATCCGATCGATCTGGGCCGCCGCGGACGTGATGCCGGTGAGCGCGTCGGCGACGACGCTGAATTGGTCGCTGATCTGCCCCACCCAGTTCACAAACTCGCCAAGCTGGGCGAGCGAGACCTCAACCGTTTCTCGCGACCCGGCGGCCTCTTCGTGCGCCAGCTTGGTGGCGGCGTGAGCGTGGGTCACGGCGGCCTCGACCTGGTGGTTGCCAGCCGCGATCTCCTCAGCGGCGGCGCTCAATTGGATCGAGAGTCGCGCCTGGTCGTTGACCACGGCGGATAGCGCCCCGACGTTGCCGGAGACGTCTGCAACTTCGATGCCGAGGCGGCTTGAAAGCTCGGCGAACTCGCTCAGAGTTTCGTCGAGCGCGGCGTCATCCGATTGCCGGCTGACAAAGCTGAGCCGACCACGGCCGAGCCAGCGCGCGCGACGTGGTCGCGTCGTCCGGCCTGCCCTCGCATGAACGTGTGCCGACATGCCAACCTCCGGCGCCCGTCCACACGGGCGCAACCCCACCGCTTCTTTCGTCGGCAACAGCGGCGAAAGGTTGAGTCGTAACGAGATATTGTCCGACGACGCGTGCCGCGTCGACTGCGGGCCGGTCTAAAACAGGACCGACATAAAGGCCCCGACTTCGACGAACCCGACCTTGCGGTAGGCCGCACGGGCGGGGGCGTTGAAGTCGTTGACGTAAAGGCTGACCAGGGGCGCGATCGTCGCCTGCGCTTGCATGACGACCGCGGCCATGCCGCTGTTTGATATCCCCCGGCCGCGCAACTGCGGGTCGACCCACACCCCTTGGATCTGGCAGGCCTGCGACGTCGCGGCCCCGACCTCAGCCTTGAAGACCACCCGGCCGTCCTCGATCCGGGCAAATGCCCGGCCCTGCGCGATCAGTTCGGCGACCCGCGCGCGGTATAGCGCGCCGCCGTCCCCGTTGAATGGCGAGACGCCGACCTCCTCGGTGAACATGGCGACGCAGGCGGGGTACAAGATGTCGATTTCGGACGGCGTCACCCGACGCACAAGCGGGTCTGGGGCGACTCGCGGCTGATCGCTGATCACCATCAGCGGTTGGTTGTCGCGCACCGCCCGCGCCGGACCCCACGCCTGTTCAAGCAGTGTCCACAACGCGCCGACCTGACCGGCCGGGCCGACGATCGAAGAGCAACGCCGGCCCTGCCGACGGGCCCGCTCGGCGAACACCCGGCACGCGTCGGCGTCGGCGTTGACCGGCACCAGGTTGGCGCCCGCGTAACACAACGCTTCGACCCTGCCGTTGCCCGGATACGCCCAGACCTCGGCGCCCAACCGCCAGGGGTCGAGCCCGACGCTCTCAAGCCGGGCGGCGACGAACACGTTGGCCACCGGGTCGCGGTCGAGCAGGTCGCGGGCGGCCGCCAGATCGCGGTCGTCGAGCACCCGGACCGGCGAACCTCGCAGCACCACGCCTCCTGCGCCGACTTCTTTGGACGACGACCCGCCGGTGCTGCGTGTTCCCGTCAGACCACGTTCACCTGCGGCTCGCCGGAGGCTACGCCGTCTGCACCGAGTTCGTCAGCCAACCGCATGGCCTCTTCGATCAGTGTCTCGACAATCTGCGCCTCAGGCACCGTCTTGATCACTTCGCCACGCACGAAAATCTGGCCTTTGCCGTTTCCGCTCGCGACGCCGAGGTCGGCCTCGCGCGCCTCGCCCGGACCGTTGACGACGCAGCCCATGACGGCGACCCGCAGCGGAACGGTCAGGCCCTCGAGGCCTGCGGTGACCTCCTCGGCCAGCTTGTAGACGTCGACCTGCGCGCGTCCGCACGACGGGCAGGAGACGATCTCGAGCTTGCGCTGCCGCAAGCCCAGCGACTCGAGGATGCCGATGCCGACCTTGACCTCCTCGACCGGAGGCGCCGACAGCGAAACGCGGATGGTGTCGCCGATGCCCTCGGAAAGAAGGATGCCGAAGGCGACCGCCGACTTGATCGTGCCCTGCATCAGCGGACCCGCCTCGGTGACGCCGAGATGCAGCGGGTAGTCGCACTGCTCGGCGAGCAGCTCGTAGGCGCGCACCATGACCACCGGGTCGTGGTGCTTGACCGAGATCTTGATGTCGCGGAAGTCGTGCTCCTCGAACAGCGAGGCCTCCCACAGCGCCGACTCGACCAGCGCCTCCGGGGTCGCCTTGCCGTACTTGGCGAGCAGCCGCTTGTCCAGCGAGCCGGCGTTGACGCCGATGCGGATCGGCGTGCCGTGCTCCTTGGCCGCCATCGCGATGTCGCGGACGCGGTCGTCGAACTTCTTGATGTTGCCCGGGTTCACCCGGACCGCGGCGCAGCCGGCCTCGATGGCGGCGAACACGTACCGCGGCTGGAAGTGGATGTCGGCGATGACCGGGATCTGGGACTTCTTGGCGATCGCCGGCAGCGCCTCGGCGTCGTCGGTGTCCGGTACCGCCACGCGCACGATCTGGCAGCCGGCCGCGGTCAGCTCGGCGATCTGCTGCAGCGTCGCGTTGATGTCGGCGGTCTTGGTCG
>JAICYF010000202.1 GCA_025934355.1 Acidothermaceae bacterium | reverse complement strand
CGCCAGTTCAACGACACCATGCGCGACGTCTTCGCGATGACGCCGACCCAACTGCGGGCATCACGTCGTCCGAGCACTCAGCGATCTGCCGAAGCGGGTGCGGGAACCATCGCTTTGCGGTTGCCGTTCCGCCGTCCGTTCGACGTGACGTCGCTGTTCAACTTCCTCGCTGCTCGGGCGGCGCCTGGCGTCGAGGTCGGTAACTCGTGCGGCTACCGACGCACGGTCACGCTTGCGCATGGCGCGGCCATCATCGAGCTTGGCGACATGTCGTCAGCCGGTGAACCGGCCGCGATGTGGAACGAGCAGGGCTGGATTCCTTGCACCCTAAGACTTTGCGACCTGCGCGATCTCGCGTCGGCGGTCGCTCGGTCGCGGCGGTTGCTCGATCTCGACGCTGACGCTCCTGCGATCGATGAATTCTTGAGTGCGGACGACGCGCTCGCGTCGAGCGTGCGATCGTCCCCCGGACGACGTGCGCCTGGTCACGTCGACGGTTTCGAGGTGGCCGTGCGCGCTGTTCTGGGCCAGCAGGTGAGTGTCGCTGGCGCGCGCACGCTGGCCGCTCGGCTATCGCTCACGTACGGCGAGCCGGCGCCGATTTCCGACGCCGCGTTGACTCAACTTTTCCCAACCGCCGAAGCGGTCGCCGAGGCCGATCCGGCAGCGATCCCGATGCCGCGCGCCCGCGCAAATGCACTGATCGGCTTGGCGGCCGAGGTTGCCGGCGGCGGGTTGGCGCTCGACCCCGGAGCCGATCGCGAAGAAGCGGTGGCGCGGATGTTGGCCGTTCCAGGAATCGGCCCATGGACCGCGTCGTACGTGGCGATGCGCGCGCTTGGTGACCCTGACGGGTTCATGCCGAGTGATCTGGCGGTGCGCAGAGGTCTGCGCGCGCTTGGGCTGCCGAGCGATGTTCGCGGTGCAGACGACGTCGCGCGCAGATGGCGGCCCTGGCGGTCATACGCGTTGCAGCACGTGTCGGCCGCGGCGCCCGCCGCGGGTTCGCGGGTCGACCCGAAGATCGCCTGACATCGGGATGTAATTCACGCATGCGTGTGGTCGTGGTTGGCGGCGGCGTCGCCGGTCTCGCCACCGCGCGGGGGCTGCGTGTGGCCGGCCACGAGGTTGTGCTGCTTGAGCGATCGCCCGTTCTTCGTCCGTCGGGTGGGGCGCTCACGTTGTGGAGCAATGGGCTGCGCGTCCTCGATGAGTTCGGCGTGGATCTGATCGGCGTTGGTCGTGAGATTGACAGCTTCGAAGCATGGCGCTCCACGGGCCGGCCGATCTGGCGCGTCGACGTGACGGCGATCCGCCAACGACTCGGCCGTGGCGCGGTCACCATCCCGCGTTCGCGTCTGGTGGAGCGCCTCGCAACCGGATTACCACCGGACGTCGTCCGGTTCGGTTGCCAAGTCGTCGGAATCGAGGCCAACCGGCAGGGCGTCCGTGTGCTGTGCGCAGACGGCAGTGACTTCGAGGCGGACGTTGTCATCGGCGCCGACGGTCATCGTTCGCTGGTACGTCGCCTCTTCGTCGGTGGCGTTGCGAAGCCGACCGGTTGGGCGACCTGGCAAGGGCTAGTTGAGAGCGAGCATCCAATCGCGACCGGCGCCGTTGGCGTCAACGTCATCGGACCTGGCGGGGTCGCCGGGTTTCTGCCTGCAGGCGAAGGACTTTTGCAGTGGTGGTTCGAGGTGCCGCACGGGTCATCCGAGATCGCGCCATGGTCACCCGTCGAGAAATTGCGGGCTCGCTTTGGCAGTTGGCGAAGTCCCGTCCCGGAAGTCCTCGCGGGTGTTACCGACGCCGAACTGTTTCCGCACGCGCGCCACCGCGTGTTGAGAGTGTGGGGCGGCGAGCGCACGACGCTCGTCGGCGATTCGGCCCACGTGATGCCACCGGCACTCGCGCAGGGCGCGAATCAATCGCTCGAAGACGCGTGGCTGCTGGCAAAATTGCTGTCGGACGACGTCAGCGCGAGCCTGCGTCGCTACGAGTCCGCCCGACGCCGACGCGTCGCGATCGTCTCTCGACTGGCGCTTCTTGCGACGACGCAGCAGGGGCGGTCGTGGACGAGGTTCTCGGGATTGCCGACCCGCCCGACCACCTGGGTTTATGGCACGGGGCTGCGGGCGAGCAGCACGTTGCTGTCGGGTGGGCGCCGGCTTCGACGCCGGTGGTGAAGACTGGGGTCTGGAACCGGCCCGGCACCGGCAGGAGATCAGCACCCATGGTTAACCGACTCGTCACTGCGACCAGCCCTTACCTGCTGCAGCACAAGGACAACCCGGTCGATTGGTGGCCGTGGTGCGACGAAGCGTTTGCGGAGGCGCGGCGACGCGATGTCCCCGTCCTGCTTTCCGTCGGTTATGCCGCGTGCCACTGGTGCCACGTGATGGCGCACGAGTCGTTCGAGGACGACGAGACGGCCGCGCAAATGAACGCGCAATTCGTGTGCGTCAAGGTCGACCGTGAGGAGCGGCCGGACGTTGACGCGGTCTACATGGACGCCACACAGGCAATGACCGGCCACGGTGGATGGCCGATGACCTGCTTTCTCACGCCCGACGCAAAGCCGTTTCACTGCGGCACCTACTTCCCCAAACTGCCGACGCACGGCATGCCGTCATTTCGCCAAGTGCTCGACGCGGTGTCGCGGGCATGGCTTGAACGCCGCGACGATCTCACCGCCTCGGCCGCGGAGATCGTGCGGCTGCTGGGCGAGCGCTCCGCGCTTCCAGCGGAGCAGACCCCGCCCGATGCTGAACTGCTCGACACCGCCGTGCAGGCGTTGCGCGCCGAATTCGACGCGACCCGCGGCGGATTCGGCGGCGCGCCAAAGTTCCCGCCGTCGTCGGTGCTCGAGTTTCTCCTGCGCTATGGCTCGTTAGGCGCGATGGAGATGGTCGAGCACACCTGCGAGTCGATGGCGCGCGGTGGAATCTACGACCAGCTAGCGGGCGGCTTCGCTCGTTACAGCGTCGACACCGCGTGGGTGGTGCCGCATTTCGAGAAGATGTTGTACGACAACGCGCAGCTCGCGCGCGTCTACGCGCATTGGTGGCGCGCGAGCGGATCGCCGCTCGCTAAACGCGTCGCGACGGAGACCGTCGACTTCATGTTGCGCGACTTGCGCACACCCGAAGGCGGCTTCGCCTCGTCCCTAGACGCCGACACCGACGGCGTCGAGGGCTCCACCTATGTGTGGACGCCGGAGCAGTTGCACGCGGCGTTAGGCGAGTCGGACGCGGGGTGGGCGGCTGACCTGCTCTCGGTGACCTCTCGCGGGACGTTCGAACATGGTGCCTCGGTGCTCCAGCTGTCACACGATCCGGACGACGACGCGCGTTGGGCCGACGTCCGATCGAGGCTTCTTGACGTTCGGGCCCGACGACCGCAGCCTGGCCGTGACGACAAGGTGGTCGCCGCTTGGAACGGCCTGACGATCGCCGCGTTGGCCGACGTCGGCGTCCTCCTTGACCACCCCGAGTTCGTCCAGGCGGCGACCGAAGCCGGGCAGCTGCTCCTCGACGTCCATCTCATCGACGGACGGCTGCGACGGGTCTCGCGCGATGGAGTGGCTGGCTCGCCGGCTGGCGTGCTTGAGGACTACGCAGATGTCGCCGAGGGATTGCTCGCGCTCGCACAAGCGACCGGTTCGGCCGCCTTCCTCGCGAAGGCTGGGCAGCTGCTCGACGTCGTCCTGGATCATTACGCCGACGGCAGCGGCGGGTTTCACGACACCGCCGATGACGCCGAGGTGCTGGTGCGCCGACCGCGTAGCGCGACGGACGACGCGACGCCGGCTGGGCAATCCGCCGCGGCGCAAGCACTGCTCACCTACGCCGCGCTGACTGCCTCGGCCCGGCATCGGGAAGCGGCCGCCGCGGCGCTTGGCGCCACCAGGGTGATTGGCGCGACGTACCCGCGGGCCGCCGGCTGGGGGCTTGCGGTGTCGTCGGCGCTGTTGGAAGGTCCGCGTGAGATCGCCGTCGTCGGAGCTGACGAGGCGCTGATCAAAGCCGCCCGAATGGCCACCTCGCCCGGGGCCGTTGTCGCCGTGTCGCCGGATCCCGTCGTGCCCGCGTGGGCGCCGCTGCTGGAGCAGCGCGGACTGCTCGACGGCCAGCCCGCCGCCTACGTCTGCTCCGGCTTCGTCTGCCAGCGCCCCGTGACCACGGTGCGGGAGCTCGTCGAGTTGCTGGGGTGACCGCGCGCTGATAACGCTGTGAGCGAACAGCGGGCCGGTGCTATTGAGCTTGCAATGTAATCGTGTAATCGTCGCGTCATGACACAAGGACAACGAGTTGACGAGGTGGTCCGCGGCTGGTTCGCCGGGCGGCTGCCAACCGAATGGTTCGTCGCGGCGCCAGAGATCACCATCGACCGCGAGGAGATCACTGTCCTGGGCGAGGTCGCTTCCCCGCGGCTCGCCGATGAGGCGTCGGATTCCGAGCGGGCGGCCGCGTGGGCTGGCCGGATCAAAGCCTTCCGTGAAGACACCCGCGGTCAGCGGATGTCCATCGCCGACGAGGCCGAGCACCGGTTCGGCCGCAAGGTGGCCTGGGGCGCGCGCTGCGGCGAACGCTCCGAGGTCTTCACCAGCCTGTCGATTCCTGTGATGACCCGGCTTCGGCAGCGCGATCGCGTGGTGCTCGACACCCTGGTCGACGCAGGCGTGGCCCGTAGTCGAAGCGACGCGTTGGCGTGGTGCGTGCGGCTGGTCGGCAAGCACTCGCAAGAGTGGCTCGACAGCCTTCGAGACGCGATGCGCACCGTGGAGGATGTGCGCTCCGCAGGTCCTGACGCTTCGTAAGCGCGGCGCGCGCTGGCGGGGGTAACCTCGCCCGAGGAATCCCCATTCGCTTCCCGGGCGGAGGTCGGCCGCGGCGCATGGATCTGCGCGGACTGATTTATGGCGCTTACGAGCGCCGGCTTGCGGCCGCCCTGCCCGCTGACCGG
>JAICYF010000165.1 GCA_025934355.1 Acidothermaceae bacterium | reverse complement strand
TTGAGCAGAACGTCGCACCCGTGCTCACGCAACAGCGCGGCGACTACGCCGGAGTCGGAAGCGTCGAGCCGCACCGCGGAAAACCGCGGGTCACCGGTGCGTTGTGCGGCGCGTTGGGCGCGCGCCTCGTCGTAATCGGCGACAACCATCGCGTCGAAGAAGTCACGCCTGGCCGCGATCGCGGTCACCGCACTGCCAACACCTCCCGCACCGACCAGCAGGATTCTCATGTTCGACTCCCTTCGACTTGCGCGCTGGACGTGCGGTCGTGAAGTAGGGGCGCCGCGGCGTCCGTACGGGCGCCGCTCGCCGCGTCGCGGCGGGCGACGGCAAGCCCCGACAACGCTTCAAGCACAATCCGATTCGCCAGCATGGCGGTGATCTCAGCGTGGTCGTACGGCGGCGACACCTCGACGACGTCGATGCCGGCGATCGGCAGTTCGCGACAGATCCGCCGGACCGCGTCGAGCAGCTGACGAGCCGAAAGACCTCCCGGCTCGGGTGTTCCGGTACCCGGCGCATGCCCAGGGTCACACACGTCGATGTCGACAGACAGGAACACCGCATCGCAATCGTCAAGCGCGAGCTCGCTCGCTTCATCGAGGACGGCGGCCAGGCCGCGCGCTTCGATCTCGGCCATCTCGTACGAGCGCATGCCCTGCGCGGCCATCCAATCGAGCGTTTCCGGTCCTGGCCAATATCCGCGCAGCCCGATCTGCAGGAATCGATCGCCACGCGCGGCGCCCGACTCGATCAGCCGACGCATCGGTTGACCGTGCCCGTACAGCGAACCGAACTCGACGTCACCGGTGTCGGCGTGCGCGTCGAAGTGCATCACCGCGACCCGCCCGAAACCGTGATGCCGTGCGACCCCGGTGACGTCCGGGAGCGCGATCGAGTGGTCGCCACCAAGGATTACCGGAACGGCGCCCGAACTCGAGACGGTCGCCACCGCGTTCTCGAGATTCGCCAGCGATCGTTGGATCTCACCGGGCGGCATCTCGACATCACCGGCATCGAGCACCCGAAGGTCTCGAAGTGCGTCAACTCGCAACGCCAAATGTGGTCGCGATCCGTCATGCGGCAGGTAGTCAGTGCCGCGGATCGCTTGCGGTCCAAAGCGGGCGCCCGGCCGATGCGAGGTACCGCCGTCGAACGGCGCGCCGATGATGACGACGTCGGCGTCCGCGAATGTCCCGGGCATCGACAAATCGCAACGCTCGACGCCGAGAAACGTGATGTCTGGCCCGAACATCGGGCCGTATCTGCTCTGCGTCACGCCTTCCCCCTCACGAGTCCAGCCCGACGCCGAAGCGGTCGAGCACTCGCAGCCAGACGCCACGCCGCCCGTCGTTTGCGTCTGCTTTGGTGATAGCTCGCTGGGTCAGGCCGACCGCGATGGAACGCATCGGCTCGGGCGGAAAGGGGAACGGCCGCTTCCGCACGTATGCAAGCTCTGCCAACGGCGACTGAACACCGAGCACTTGCTCGCTTAACACGCGAGCGGCAAACCTGGTGGCGCCGACGCCAAGGCCCGTGTATCCGAGTGCGTAATGCAAACGGCCGCCGAACGCCGTGCCAAAGACCGGAGTGAATCGGGTGGTCACCGCGATCGGGCCGCCCCAGCGATGCGTGAACTCGACGTCCGACAACTGCGGGAAGAATGCGCGGAAGTGCCGCTCAAGCCGATCGAACGTGGGAGGCCACCGGTCGAACTGCTCACCGAGCGCGTCGCCGTGGTGCCGGACGGCGTCGTAACCACCCCACAAAATCCGGTCGTCCGAAGTGAGCCGAAAGTAATGGAAGTGATTGCCCGCGTCCGAGACTCCCTCGCGGCCCTTCCAGCCGATCGACGCAAGCTCGACGCTCGACAACGGTCGAGTCACCAGCACGTAGTCGTACACGGTGACGTAGTGCTTACGGGTTTGGGGCACCAGCTCGCGACTCCAAGCGTCGGTCGCGAGCACGACTTTGCGCGCGCGCACATGCCCAAGTTCGGTGCGGACGACGGCGCCCCCGTTCGCCGCTTCGATGGCGATGACCTGCGACTGCTCGCGCAGTTGTGCGCCAAGCGCGGTCACGGCGTCGGCGAGTCCGTCGACAAGCGCGGCGGGGTCGAGCACCCCGCCTGCGTTGGGACGGCGGACCGCGGCTTGCACAAGCGGTGACTCCAGCCGCTCCTGAGCCTGCGCGCCTGAGAGAAGCTCAACGTCGTGCCCGCGATCGCGATGTGCGGCGAACCACTCGTGCAGCGCCACGACCTGCCACGGCTGGGTGGCCACCTCGAGCATGCCGGTCGGTTCGAACGAGCAGTCGATGGCGTGCTCGTTCAGAGCGGCTCGGAAACCGACATAGTTCTCCTCCGCCAACTTCTCCAGCTCGGCAAGCTCGGCCGCAAAATGCCGTTGCCCGTTCGCCAACCCGTGCGTCAGCGAGGGGTCGAGAAATCCGCCGTTGCGGCCGCTGGCGCCGACGCCAAACCGGCCTGCCTCAACCAACACGACCGAAAGCGAAGGCTGGCTTTCCAGCAATGCCAACGTGGTCCACAACCCGGTGAACCCGCCACCGACGACGGCGACGTCAGCCACCATCGCACCGGTGAGAGGCGGTCGAGCAGTCGGCCGCGGCCGGTCGAGCCAGAAGACGTCGCTTTGGGCCACGGTTATCAGCGATGCGCGCGTCGTCGCCCGGCGAGCGTGACGGCGAGGGTAACGACGAGCGCGATGGTGAACATCAACGTTCCGATCACGTTGATCTGGGCTGGGATTCCACGCTGCGCGGCGCCCCAGACAAACATCGGGAACGTCACGGTTTGGCTGCCCGCGTTGAAGTTCGTGATGATGAAGTCGTCGAATGACAACGAGAAAGCCAGCAGCGCCGCCGCAAGGATGCCGGGGAACACCAGGGGAAGCGTGATCCTCCGAAACGTCTGCCATTCGTTGGCGTACAGATCCATCGCCGCCTGCTCAAGACGAGGGTCGAGACCCTGCAGTCGTGCTTTGACCGTCACAACAACGAAGCTGATGTTGAAAAGGATGTGCGCGACCAGAATTGTCGTGAAGCCGAGGCTGACATTCATGTTGATGAACAGCGCCAGCAACGACGAACCCATGACAACCTCGGGCGTCGCCATCGGCAAGAAGATGAGCATGTTGGTCGCGGTCCGGCCGTAGAAGCGATGGCGAACGATCGCGAACGCGATGAGAGTGCCGAAGAGGGTCGCCAGGATCGTCGACAGCACACCGATCTTCAAACTCAGCGTCACCGCCGAGCACATGCCTGGTACGCCGCAGACGTTCGTCCAGTTCTTCGTTGTGAAGCCCTGCCAGGTGAAGTTGTAGCGCCCGGCCGGGTTGTTGAACGAGAACATCACGACGACGAAAATTGGCAAGAACATGTACAGCAGCGCGAGGGCCGCGTAGATGACGACGAGATGTTCGCGCAGCCAACGCCAAGCGGCTTCACCGGCCGGACGCTTAACTGGTGGTTTCGCCACGCGGCTGGACGCCGCCGCCACCGCGGTGGCCATCAGACCAGCTCCTCGGTTCCGGCACGGCGGATGTAGACGACGACCAACACCAAGATGAGGAACATCAACATCACCGACAAGGATGACGCGACCGGGTAGTCACTCGCGACGAGGAAGCGACTCTGGATCACGTTGCCGATCATCTGCTGCTGCGGGGCACCGAGGAACTGGACATTAACGAAGTCGCCCGCGGCGGGGATGAAGGTGAGCAGCGTGCCGCCGACCACACCCGGCATCGACATCGGCCACGTGACCTTCCAGAACGCCGTGAACGAATTGGCGTACAGGTCGTTTGCGGCGTGCACGAGCCGGGGGTCGATCTTTTCCAATGACGCGTAAAGCGGCAGTGTCATGAAGGGCAGGAAGTTGTACGTGAGGCCGCACACGACAGCGACCGGGGTGGCGAGCAGTCGGCCATTGGCGCCCAACAGTCCCACGTCGCGAAGCACGCGCACCACAAAGCCGTTGTCGGAGAGGATGGTCTCCCAGGCCAGGGTGCGCACCAAGAAGCTGGTGAAGAACGGCGCGACCACAAGCACGAGCAGCACGTTCTTCCACCGGCCGGCCTTGAATGCGATCGCGTAAGCCAACGGGTAGGCGATCAGCAGCGCGGCGACGGTGGCGATCGCGGCGTACTCAAACGAGCGAATCAGTTGCGCGTGATACGTGCGCAGCGCGTCGCTGTAGTTCGCCCAATGCCAGGTGAGCGAATAGCCGTTGAACGGGTCGCCAGTCTGCAGCGAGGTGGTCAGCAGCGTGACCATCGGCACGACGAAGAAGATGATGAGCCAGGCAAGCCCCGGGAGCAGCAACCAGTACGGAAGGAATCTGCCGCGCTTGCGACGAACCACCGACGCCGGGCCGGTCGGGGAGGCGATCCGCGCGGTCGGCGCCGCGGTCACGTTCTGGCCCCGGCCGTCGGCCGGACATCGGCTTCGTCGTCGATCACCACGCCCGCGGTCAGATCTTCGCTGGCGTCAAGGCAGAAACCGTGTTCGGGATGCCAGCTCAACACGACGTCGGCGCCTGGCGGCACCAGCGCCGCCCGACCGTCGTTTTGGGCAAACGCCGTGACCTCTTGCCCCCACGCCGTCCGCACGACGTACTGAGTGCTCACACCGATGAAGCTGGTGTCGAGCACGGTGCCGGTGAATGTGTTCGCCGCAGGCGTCGCATCGGCGGACGCTGGGGCGAGGTGCAACTTCTCGGGGCGCACGCCGAGCAGCACCTCGGTCCCTTCCGCCCGGCTACGAGCCCGCGGGACGACGACCCGGTTGCCCTGAACATTGAGCAGCAGATTGTCGGAGTCGGTGCCGGTGACCTGGGCACGCACCAAGTTCGATTGGCCGAGGAAGTTGGCGACGAAGACGGTGGACGGGTTGTCGTACAGGTCGGTCGGCGAGCCGAGCTGTTCGATGTGGCCGGCGTTCATGACGGCGATGCAGTCGGCCATCGTCATGGCCTCCTCTTGGTCGTGCGTGACGTGCACGAACGTGAGGCCGACCTCGACTTGAATGCGCTTGAGTTCCAACTGCATCTGCCGGCGCAGTTTCAAGTCGAGCGCGCCGAGAGGTTCGTCGAGCAGCAGCACCTGCGGCCGGTTTATAAGCGCCCGCGCGAGGGCGACCCGCTGCTGCTGCCCGCCGGACAGCTGCGCGGGCTTGCGCGGACCGAACCCACTGAGCTCGACGAGGTCGAGCATCTCGTCGACCTGCTGTTTCACATTGCGCACGCCGCGCCGCCGCAATCCGAACGCCACATTCTCGAAGACGTCGAGGTGCGGGAACAGCGCGTAGTTCTGAAAAACCGTGTTGACCGGCCGCTTGTACGGCTTGTGGCGTGAGATGTCCTGGTCGCCAATGAGGATGGCGCCCGTCGTCGGTTCCTCCAGACCCGCGACCATCCGCAACGTCGTGGTCTTTCCGCATCCGGACGGGCCGAGGAGGGCGAAGAACGAGCCACTTGGAATGGTCAACTCGATGTCGTCGACCGCGGTCATGGCGCCGAAGCGCTTGGTCAGCCCAACCAGGCGCAGGTCCTGGAGCGAGCCCTCAGGCACCGGTCACTTCCGTGAACATGTCGGTGTACTTCTTCAGCTGTGTCTCGTCTAGGCCCATGAAGATGTGCGTCTTTGCGAGGGTGGCGTCGTCGGGGAATATCAGCTGGCTGTCGACCAAGTCGGGGTCGATCGTCTTCATCGCATCCTGTGCGCCCTGCACAGGGCAAATGTAGTTGACGTAGTCCTCGACCGTCGCCGCGACGGTGGGGTCGTAGAAGTAGTTCATGGCGGCCTCGGCATTGGCCTGATGGTCAGAGCCGTTCGGAATCATCATGTTGTCGGACCACAGCATCGCGCCGGCGTCAGGGATCACGAACTGAATGTCTGGGCTGTCGGCCTGTAACTGAAACACGTCGCCCGACCATGCGATGCACGCTGCGATGTCGCCGGCCGCCAGGCCCTTGGCGTAGTCGTTGCCCGTGAACTGGCGGATCTGCCCGGAGCTCACCGCCGACTTCAACTTGTCGATCGCGGCGGAGAAGTCGGCGTCAGTGAAGTTGGACGGGTCTTTGCCGAGTGACAGCAGCATCAGGCCCATGGTGTCGGGCATCTCGGTGAGGGCCGTGACCTTGCCCTTCAGGCTGGAGTCGGTGAGCAGCTGATCGATGCTTTCGATCTTTTTGCCGCCGGTGGACTTGGGGTTGTACGCGATGCCCGTCATGCCGCTCTGCCACGGCAGCGTGTAGTCGCGGTTTGCGTCCCACGGCGGAGCGGCGAGCGCCTTTCGGAGATTCTTGGCATTCGGAATCTTCGTGTGGTCGAGCTTTTGCACGTAACCAAACTTGATCAGCCGCGCGGCCATCCAGTCGGTCAGCACGATGATGTCGCGACCGGTCGACTTGCCGGCGGCCAGTTGCGGCCGGATCTTTCCGAAGAACTCGTTGTTGTCGTTGATGTCTTCGGTGTAGTTGACCTTGATTCCGGTCTTGGCGGTGAAGTCGTCGAGCGTCGGGTGCTTCTTCGTCTTGTCATCGACGTCGATGTACAGCGGCCAGTTCGACCAGTTCAGCACCTTGTC
>JAICYF010000034.1 GCA_025934355.1 Acidothermaceae bacterium | reverse complement strand
GAGGCCACCACGCCGAAGAAGCGGGCCGCCAAGAAGACGGCGGACGAGGCCCCGGCCGAGGCCGCAGAGGCGCGGGCCGAGGACACGCCGGCCGCGACGTCCGAGCAAACCGAGTCGGCGGGCGAGACCAGCCAGGCCGAGGGCGACGCCGCGTCGTCCGAGACCGCGTCGTCCGAGACCGCGTCGTCCGAGACCCCGGCCTCCGAGGGCTAGGGCGCGCCGATGCCGACGCTGGAGACCGACGTCCTCGAAGAGGCCCTCGAGCACCTGGTCAAGGGCATCGTCACGCACCCCGAGGACGTCACCGTCCGAGCTCGCTCCCAGCGGCGCGGCCAGGTGCTCGAAGTGCGGGTTCACCCCGAGGATCTCGGCAAGGTCATCGGCCGCGCGGGCCGCACCGCGAAAGCGTTCCGCACCGTGATGTCGGCGCTTGGCGGCTCGTCGGTGCGGGTCGACCTGGTCGACGTCGACGGCGGTCGCTGAGCCCGCGCCGCAGGCGCATCATGCAGCTTGTCGTAGGCCGAGTCGGCCGGGCGCACGGCATCAAGGGCGACGTCTCGGTCGAGGTGCGCACCGACGATCCCGACCTGCGCTTCGCCGACGGCGCGCGACTCCTGACTGACCCGCCCGGGCGGGGTCCGCTCGAGGTCGTGGACGCGCGCTGGCACTCGGGACGGTTGCTGGTGCGGTTCAAGGGTGTCGACGACCGCACTTCCGCCGAAGGCCTGCACGGAACGATGCTCGTTGTCGACGTCGACGAGACGGCGCGTCCCGACGACCCCGACGAGTTCTACGACCACCAGCTGGTCGGACTTCGGGTCCTGAGCAGCGCGGGCGCGCATGTTGGCGAAGTCACCGATGTGCTGCATCTCCCGGCGCAGGACGTGCTCGCGATTAAGCGTGACGACGGCGCCGAGGTGCTGGTGCCCTTCGTCAAGGAGCTGGTGCCGAGCGTCGACCTCGACGGACGCGTCGTGACCGTCGAGTCGCGGCCCGGACTGCTCGACCCGGAGGCCGCCGATGAAGGCTGATCCGATCAGCGCGGAACAATTTCGTCGCTCTGGCGCTGAAAGTTTCCGCGTAAGCGCCCCGAGCCGAAGCGCCCCGAGCCGATGAGGCCTGAGCCGATGCGCGTCGACATCGTCACAATCTTCCCTGCCTACTTCTCGCCGCTTGAGCTTTCGCTGATCGGCAAGGCGCGCGAGCGCGGGCTTCTCGACGTCCGGATTCACGATCTGCGCGACTTCACCCGCGACGTCCACCGCACCGTCGACGACACGCCCTATGGCGGCGGGCCTGGCATGGTCATGACGCCACCGCCGTGGGGCGAGGCGCTCGACACAATTTTCTCGGACGACGAGGGCGCGGGCGGCCAGCCGTTGCTGGTAGTGCCAACGCCGTCCGGAAAGCTGTTCACCCAGGCGCGAGCGCACGAGTACGCCGAACAAACGCACCTGGTGTTCGCCTGCGGACGCTACGAAGGAATCGACTACCGCGTCGTCGAGCACGCTCGTTCCCGAACCCGGGTCGACGAGATCTCGATAGGCGACTACGTGCTCGGCGGGGGAGAGGCGGCCGCGCTCGTGATCCTCGAGGCCGTGGTCAGGCTGCTTCCCGGCGTGGTCGGCAACGCGGAGTCGCTGGTCGAGGAGTCGCACGCGGCCGGTCTGCTCGAGGGCCCGGCCTACACCAAGCCGCCGAGCTGGCGCGGGCTTGACGTGCCCGAGGTGCTGATGTCGGGCAACCACGCGGCGATCGACCGCTGGCGACACGAGCAGGCGGTGGCGCGGACGACGCAGCGTCGTCCGGATCTGCTGACACCTGGGGAGCAGGCGCCGATTCGGCCGGGCGATGAGGCTGTGGCAGACTAGAGCGGTTGCTCGCGTGATCGCGGGCCCATCATCTGACGACCAGCCCCGCAACCAGGCAGGACCACATCGCCATGCACAGTCTCGACACGCTCGACGCCGCCTCGCTGCGTTCTGACGTCCCCGACTTCCGGCCTGGCGACACGCTGAAGGTGCACGTGCGGGTCGTCGAAGGCAACCGCTCCCGCGTCCAGGTGTTCCAGGGCGTGGTGATCCGTCGCCAGGGCAGCGGCGTGCGCGAGACGTTCACGGTCCGCAAGGTCAGCTTCGGCGTCGGGGTTGAGCGCACCTTCCCGGTGCACACGCCGGCCGTCGACAAGATCGAGGTCGTCATGCGCGGCGACGTCCGTCGGGCGAAGCTTTACTACCTGCGCGAGCTGCGCGGCAAGAAGGCGAAGATCCGCGAGAAGCGCGAGACGCGAGACGCCGCGGCCGCGAACTAGCGGCCTCGGGCGCGTGAGCGCAGCACCCTTGGGTCAGCGATGATCGAAGAGCCGGTCCGTCCGCCGGCCGACGTTTCGGTCGACCCCTCCGAGCCGACGGCGCCGGTCGAGACGCCGCCCGTGGCGACGTCCGAACGCCCGCGTGGTGGCAGCCACCGAAGGCGTCGTCCGGCAAAAGCAACCAGCGAGCCGAAGAACCCGAAGAAATCGAAGAAGCAGCGGCCGTTCTGGCTCGAGGTGCTTGTGCTGCTGTGCGTCGCCTTCGGGATCGCGCTGCTGGTCCACACCTTTTTGTTTCAGGCGTTCTACATTCCGTCCGGCTCGATGGAGAACACCTTGCACGTCGGCGACCGGGTGCTGGTGAACCGGCTGTCGTACAAAATCGGGCATGTGCAACGCGGCCAGATCGTGGTGTTCAACGGCGAAGACTCCTGGACCCCGGAGTCGACCACCGCGCCCGCGACGAACCCGGTCTCGCGGGTCGCGAGGGACGTCGGCAGCTTTCTTGGCTTCGCGCCCGCGGGTGAGAAGGACTTCATCAAGCGGGTGGTCGGCGTGCCTGGCGACCACGTCACCTGTTGCGACGCGCAGGGCCGGATCAAGGTCAACGGCAAGGCGCTCGACGAGACCTACCTGGCGGCCGGCATTCCCGCCGTCCACACCACGACAGAGGTCAACAACGAGCGGCACTTCGACATCGTCGTCCCGCCCGGACGGCTGTGGGTCGAGGGCGACCATCGAGACGACTCCGCCGACTCCCGCTCGCACACGGGCGACGCCGGAGGCGGCACGATCCCCGAGAGCAAGGTCATCGGCCGGGCGTTCGTGATCGTCTGGCCCATCAAGCACTGGGGTGGCCTCGGCGTGCCCGCAGCGTTCAACGGCGTCCCGAAGGGGGCGACGGCGGCGGCCGCGGTCGGGATGCCGTTCGGCGTGGGCGGCTTGGCCGTACTTCCGGTGGGGGTGTGGCGACTGCGCAAACGTCGTCCGCGGCGGCCCGCTCGAGGACGTCCGCGGCGCCCGATCCAGACGTAGGCTGCTGCGATGCCGGCGGCGAAGACGAAGCCAGCGGCGCGCAAGAAGACGCGCAAGCCGCCGAATCTCTACGCCTACGAACGCGCGCTGGTGAAAGCCGGCCTCGACCCGGTCGCCGGCGCCGACGAGGCTGGGCGAGGGGCATGCGCCGGCCCCTTGGTCGTCGGGGCGTGCATGCTGCTGGCCGGACGACGCGGCGTCGTCCCTGAGCTTGCCGATTCGAAGTTGCTGACTCCCGCCGCCCGAGAGCGGGTCTACGCCAGGGTGCTGGAACGTGCGTTGGCGTGGTCGGCGGTCATCATCCCGGCCTCCGACGTCGACCGGCTTGGCCTGCACAAGGCCAACATCGAGGGCATGCGTCGCGCGGTCGCGGGGCTCGCCGTCCGGCCGGCGTACGTGCTGACCGACGGCTTTCCGGTGGCCGGCATCGGCTCGCCGGGGCTCGCGGTGTGGAAGGGCGATCGGGTGGCCGCGTGCATCGCCGCCGCGTCGGTGATCGCCAAGGTAACCCGAGACCGGCTGATGGTCGCGATGCACGAGGAGTTCCCGTCGTACGGCTTCGACGAGCACAAGGGGTACATCACCCCGGAGCATCAGGCGGCGCTGCTGCGGCACGGGCCGTGCTGGCAGCACCGGCGCTCGTTCGTCAACGTCCGGGCGGCCGACGGCATGATCGAATTGAGCGGCCTCGGCGCCGCCGCGATGAGCGACAATGAGCAGGTGGCTGACGACCTGGCGGACGGCGACCTGGCGAACGAGATGGCGGCCGAACTCATCGAGATCGCGGTGGAGGCTTCGTGAGCGCCGAAGATCTTGAGAACTACGAGACCGACATGGAGCTGCAGCTCTATCGCGAGTATCGCGACGTCGTCGGTCTGTTCAGGTATGTCATCGAGACCGAGCGCCGGTTTTATCTGACGAACGAGTACACCCTCGACGTCCGCAACGCCGGCGGCGAGGTGTTCTTCGAGGTGTCAATGTCCGACGCGTGGGTCTGGGACATGTACCGACCGCAGCGCCTGGTGAAGAACGTCAAGGTCGTCACCTTCAAAGACGTCAACGTCGAGGAACTCGCGAAGAGCGACCTGCAAATACCCGACGGCGCATAACTCCACAGGTCTGTTTCTCGCTCTCCACAGCGATCGTGATGAGGGCACGTTCGCCGTCGTCCCTTCGGCAGTCTCTTTGCCGGAGGTGGTGTCGTGGTGGCGGTCGACGCAGATCGGACGACGCGCGCTGGCGCTGATCGCGGTGGTGACAACGCGCGCGCAGCGCTTGGCAGGTATGGAGAGGATGTCGCGGCACGACATCTAACGACGTCCGGGTTTTCATTGCTGGCCCGTAATTGGCGCTGTCGTGAGGGCGAGATCGACATCGTCGCGCGCGACGGCGACGTCCTCGTCGTGTGTGAGGTGAAGACGAGGCGCGACATTAGTTTCGGCACGCCGCTCGAGGCCGTCACGCAGGCCAAAGCCGCTCGGCTGCGGCGGTTGGCAGCCCGCTGGTTGGCCGCTACTCGTGAGGCGCGTTCAGCCGACGGCGTCGGCGGTTTTGCCGATGTGCGGTTCGACGTCATTTCGGTGCTGCTGCCGCGGGCGGGCGGCCCGGTCGTCGAGCACCTGCGGGGAGCGTTTTGATGGCGCTCGCGCGGGCGTGGTCGGTGGCGTTGACCGGCGTGCGCGGCCAGATCGTCGAGGTCGAAGCCGATCTGGCGCAAGGCATCCCTGGGTTGACGATCGTCGGCTTGCCAGACGCGGCCCTGTCGGAGTCGCGCGACCGGGTGCGTGCCGCGATTCAAAACTCGCGCGAGGAGTGGCCGCAAAAGCGCATCACGTTAGGGCTTTCGCCGGCGACGTTGCCGAAGCGCGGGTCGGGTTTCGACCTGTCGATGGCGGTGGCGATTTTGTGCGCCGCCGGGCGCGTCCCTGCGTCGGCGTTGCACGACCTCGTGCTCTTTGGCGAACTCGGGCTCGACGGTCAGGTGCGGCCGATCCGCGGAGTGTTACCGGCCACGCTCGCCGCGTCGCTCGGTGGATTTTCCAAAGTTGCCGTGCCGCGCGACAACGCGGCGGAGGCGCGGCTGATCGCGGACGTCGAAGTCTGGCCGGTCGGCTCCCTCGTCGAGCTGCTGGCGTCGCTGCGCTGCGGCGAGCCGCCGGCCGGCGGAGAAATCGTCGACCTGGCAAGCGTTGTCGCGGCGCGCGAAGCGGCGGCGGCAGGCGGGCTCGTCGACCTTGCGGACGTGCTCGGCCAACCGACCGGTCGGCGCGCGGTCGAGGTGGCGGCCGCCGGATCGCATCACACCTTCTTGCTCGGTGATCCCGGAACCGGAAAGACGATGCTCGCCGCCCGGTTGCCCGGCTTGTTGCCGAAGCTTGGCTACGACGCCGCGCTCGAAGTGACCGCGGTGCATTCGGTGGCCGGGGTGCTGCCGGTCGAGTGCCCGTTGATCACCCGACCGCCGTTTCGCGATCCGCACCACACGACCTCGGTCGCCGCTCTCGTGGGTGGTGGCAGCGGCATGGCGCGGCCCGGGCAGGCGTCGCTAGCGCATCGCGGCGTGCTGTTTCTCGACGAGGCGCCGGAGTTCGCCTCCGGCGTCCTTGACGCGTTGCGCCAGCCTTTGGAATCAGGGCAAGTCAGCATCGCGCGGTCTGGGGGCGTGGCGGTGTTCCCGGCCCAGTTTTTGCTTGTGCTGGCGGCGAATCCCTGTGGTTGCGCGACGGCTGGCACACCGACGTCGTGCACCTGCTCACCGTTGATGCGACGGCGCTATTTGGCGAAGCTCTCGGGTCCGCTGCTCGACCGCGTCGACCTGCAGGTGCGCATGGATCCGGTCAGCCGCGCGGACTTGCTCGCCGACCGGGCCAACGTCGAGCCGACCGAGGTGGTCGCCGCCCGCGTCGGGGCCGCCCGCGACCGCGCCGCCCGTCGGTTTGCGGGCACGCCGTGGCATACCAACAGCGAGATTCCTGGCCGTGAGTTGCGCGGACGATGGGCCCCGGCCCGACCGGCGGTGAAGGCCGCCGAGCGGGCGCTCGACCTGGGCCGGTTGTCAGCCCGCGGGCTCGACCGCGTGTTGCGAGTCGCGTGGACGCTCGCCGACCTCGCGGACGTCGACCGGCCGGGTGCCGACGAGGTCGACGAAGCGCTGTACCTGCGCACGGGGGTGGCCGCGTGAACGCGTCGTCCGGGGGTAGTTCGGCGAGCGCCGATCGGCGGGCGCGAGCGTTGCTGACGCGGATCGCCGAACCGGATCGCGAGCTGTCGAAGCACGTCGTGAGCGACGGCGCGGTGCGCGCGGTGAAGGGCTTGCGCGACGGCACGCTCAAGGTGCGGAACGCGCTGCACTGGCAGGCGCGAGTGGCTGGCGCGCGTCCCGAGCGCGATCTCGAAGCCGCGCGCGCCTGCGGCGCGCGGTTCGTCGTGCCCGGCGACGACGAGTGGCCGTCGGCGTTGGACGATTTGGCCGACCTCGACGACGAGTACGCGTCAGTGCCATACGGCTTATGGGTGCGCGGGGACCTCGACCTACGCGCGGTTTTTGCTCGCTCGGTGGCGATTGTCGGGGCGCGGGCGTCGACCGCGTACGGCGAGTACGTGGCGGCGGAATTCGCGCTAGGAGCCGCCGAACGCGGTTGGACGGTCGTGAGCGGCGGCGCGTACGGAATCGACGGTGCGGCGCACCGCGGCGCGATCAGCGGTGGGGGAGTCACGGTGGCGGTGCTCGCGTGCGGCGTCGACGTCGCCTACCCGCGCGGTCATTCGGCGCTGATCGAGCGAGTCGCGGCCGCGGGGTTGGTCATCAGTGAGTGGCCGCCGGGCTGCGCTCCGATGCGACACCGGTTCTTGGTGCGCAACCGGGTCATCGCGGCGCTGACCGCCGGCACCGTCGTCGTCGAAGCCGCCTCGCGAAGCGGCTCGTTGAGCACGGCCAACCGGGCGCGCGACCTCGGCCGGCACGTCATGTCCGTGCCGGGCCCGATCACAGCGACGATGTCGGCCGGCACGAACGCGCTGCTCAAGCAGCCGTGGGCCTCGTGCGTGACCAGCGCCGCCGACGTGATTGAACTCGTGGGCGCGATCGGCGACGATCTCGCGCCGCCGCCGGAGGTGCCCCAGGATCCGCGCGACGACCTCGATCCGGTGTCGCGGCGGGTGCTTGACGCGGTCCCGGTGCGTATGGCGGTCGGGCCGGCGCGGATCGCCAGCGCGGCGGGCGTCGAGATTCGCCAGGTCACCCGCTGCCTTGGCGCGCTCGCCGCCCGCGGGCTCGTGATGGGCACCGACAGCGGGTGGCGACTGCCGCCTAAGCCAACGGGGCCGCGTGGCGGTCCTTGACGCGGACGACGTGCCCGACGACCGTGGCGGGCGTGGGTGCCAATGCTGCCGCAGCCGCCTCGGCTGACTTACCGCCCGGGCTGGCCGCCGCGCTGGCGGCGTTCGACCAGCACGTCGGCTTGGAACGCGGGCTGTCGGCTAACACCGCACGGGCCTACCACACCGATGTCGAGAGCCTGCTCGACCACGCGGCTCGCCTTGGCGCCGCCGAGCCCGGTGACATCGACATCGCGACGTTGCGCAGCTGGCTGGCGAAGCTGACGACGTTGGGAAAGGCGCGGACGACGATCGCCCGCAGGGCGTCGTCCGCCCGTGTTTTCACCGCCTTCTGCGCCAAACGCGGCTGGCTGGTTCGCGACCCAGGCCTGACGCTGGCGACCCCGAAGGCCCCACGCGCGTTGCCTGGCGTGTTGTCGGTGCGGCAGGCCGCGACGTTGCTTGAGCAGGTTGCCGCCGGTGACGATCCGCTCGACCAGGCGGTCGCGCTGCGCGACGCGGCGATGCTCGAGCTGCTGTACGCGACGGGGATCCGGGTTGGCGAGCTCGTGGGGCTGGATCTCGACGACGTCGACCACGACCGCCGGGTGGTGCGGGTGTTCGGGAAAGGCAGCAAGGAGCGTTCGGTCCCGCTGGGTTTGCCAGCGCTGCGGGCGGTCGAGGGGTGGGTGTCCGACGGTCGGCCGGTGGTCTTGACGACATCGAGCGGGCCGGCCCTTTTCCTCGGGACGCGTGGCGGGCGGATCGATCAGCGGACGGTCCGGAGGCTGGTGCATGCTCGGCTGGCGGCTGTTGAGGGAGCGCCAGATCTTGGTCCCCACGGGCTGCGACACAGCGCGGCAACCCACCTGTTGGAGGGCGGCGCGGACCTAAGAACCGTCCAAGAGATACTCGGTCACGCTACGCTCGCAACCACACAGATCTACACGCATGTATCCGTCGAGCGACTGAGGGCAACTTATGACCGCGCGCACCCCAGAGCCTGAGCGCTCCGGCGTGCTTGCCAGCACAGCAGACGAAGACGCGGCGAAGTTGGACGCGGAAGCGGCAAAACTCGACGCCGAAGCCGCGCTTCGCGACCTTTGGCACGAGTTCAAAGCCACCGGCGAAGGGCGGCTGCGCGAGCGGCTGATCCTGCACTATTCGCCGCTGGTCAAGTACGTCGCTGGTCGAGTCGGCGTCGGGTTGCCGCCGAACATCGAGCAGGCCGACCTGGTCTCCTACGGCATCTTCGGGTTGATCGACGCGATCGAGAAGTTCGACCTCGACCGCGCCATCAAGTTCGAGACCTACGCGATCAGTCGCATCAAGGGCGCGATCATCGACGAGCTGCGGGCGATCGACTGGATTCCGCGCTCGGTTCGCTACAAGGCACGCGAGGTCGAGAAGGCGTACGCAGCACTCGAGTCGAAACTGCATCGGACCCCGACGGAGGCAGAAGTCGCCGGCGAGCTCGGCATCAGCCTCGATGAGTTGCACACCATCTTCAGCCAGGTGTCGTTCGTCAACGTGATCGCGCTCGATGAGTTGCTCAACGTGGGCGGGGAGCGTGGCGACAAGCTCTCGCTGGTCGACACACTTGAAGACACCAAGGCCGAAGACCCGGTCGAGGCGTTCGAGACCGAAGAGACCAAGTACCTGCTGTCGCGCGCGATCAACACGTTGCCCGAGCGAGAGAAAATCGTCGTCACGCTCTACTACTACGAGGGCTTGACGCTGGCCGAGATCGGCCAAGTGCTCGGCGTCACCGAAAGCCGCATCTGCCAGATGCACACCAAAGCGGTGCTGCAGCTGCGCGCCAAGATCGCCGAGCAAACGTCCGCCTGACGCGGTCGCGCGGCGGCGCGCTTGGCGGCGCGGTTGGCTGGCGGGGCGCGCTTCGCGGCGTGGTTGGCTGGCGGGGCGCGCTTCGCGGCGCGGCGCGCTTGGCCGCCCCCAATCCCGTTCCGCGATTAGCGCGGAAACAATTCGTCGCTAGGGCGCTGGAAGTTTCCGCGTTGACGGCGAGTCCGGCCGCGACGGCGAGTCCGGCCGCGACGGCGAGCGCGGCCGCGGCCGCGGCGAACCTGCCCGCCGGTGCGCGGCCATCCCAACCGCCAAACCGACGCCGCTTATTGCCGCCCCGGCTGCCGCGGCAGTCGGCGCCGCGCCGAAGTCGGGTCGCCTCGTCGCGGCGGACGCTGGGGCGGGCACCGCGGCGGAGGTTGGGGCGGCAGACCCGGCAGACCCGGCCGCGGCATTCAACCCGGCAGACCCGGCCGCGGCATCCAACCCGGCCGACCCGGGCGGCGACGCGCCGGACGGCGGTGTTGCGGTCGCAGCTTCCGTGGCCGCGGCCTGCGGCGCGGACGTGGGCAAACCATCGGTCCACACCGGAAGCAGCCGCACCCGCGGCGCCGCGACGAGCGCGAGTGGATCGAGATACCCGCCGCCGCGGATCGCTCCCCAATGCAAACAACCGCCGGGCGGGCCGCAACCGTCGGCCACGCCGGACACGTGAGCGATCACCTCGCCGCGCCGCACCGAAGCGTTACGCGCGACGACCGGGTCGACCGGCTCGTACGTTGTTCGAATGTCGCCGTGGCTGATCGAGATCACGCCGCGGCCGGCGAGCAACCCGGCGTAGAGCACCACGCCGTCGGCTGCCGCGACGACCGGCTCGCCGGTCGTGGCGGCAAGGTCAACGCCGCGGTTGCCCGCAAGCCACGGCTGACCTGGCGGGTCAAAACCTCGCAGCACCGTAAGTGGCAATGGCAGCGGCGCGAGAAAGCCGTCAGCCGGCGATGGCGATGGCGATGCTTCGGCGTGCCTCGCTGGCCCGAAGATCGCCCAGCCGAACGCCATGAGCACGGCGGCGCCCGCCAAAATCAGCAGCCGCTGTCGAATCACCATGCAAGCAGCGTCGCGCGAAACGCGCCGCCGTCCGATATGAAAGACGTGTTGTGTGGACGGCGAAATCGCGCGCTGTGGACGTCAGCTGGCGACCGCTTCGTCAAGCGGCTCGGCGAACTGCGCGTTGTACAGCGCGTGGTAGGCGCCTTCACGTTCGAGTAGTTCGTGGTGCGTGCCCTGCTCGACGATCCGGCCGTTCTCCATCACCAAGATGGTGTCGGCGTCGCGAATGGTCGAGAGCCGGTGCGCGATGACGAAGCTGGTGCGGTTGGAGCGCAGCGCGGCCATCGCGTGTTGCACGAGCGCCTCGGTGCGGGTGTCGACCGAGCTGGTCGCCTCGTCGAGGATGAGCAGCGACGGGTCAACCAGGAACGCGCGCGCGATCGTGATGAGTTGTCGTTGGCCCGCGCTGATGTTGCTGTTTTCCTCGTCGATGATGGTGTCGTAACCGTCCGGCAGGCCGCGCACGAAGCGGTCGACGAACGTCGCCTTCGCGGCGGCGATCATTTCTTCTTCGGTGGCGTCGGGCCTGCCGTACATGATGTTGTCGCGAATCGTGCCGCCGAACAGCCACGCGTCTTGCAACACCATGCCGACGAGTGACCGCAGTTCGTCGCGGCGCATCGAAGTGATGTCGACGCCGTCGAGGGTGATGCGGCCGCCGTCCAACTCGTAGAACCGCATGATGAGGTTCACGAGCGTGGTCTTTCCAGCGCCGGTCGGGCCGACGATCGCGATTGTGTGCCCTGGCTCGGCCACCAATGACAAGTCGTCGATAAGCGGCTCGGCCGGCTCGTAGCGGAACGACACGTGCTCAAACTCAACGCGGCCACGTGCCACGTCGTCACGCTGCGAGCGCTCAGGCTCGACGCTTTCCTCGTCGGCGTCAAGCAAATCGAACACTCGCTCGGCTGACGCCACCCCGGACTGCAGCAGGTTTGCCATCGAGGCGACCTGTGTGAGCGGCTGCGTAAACTGCCGCGAATACTGAATAAAGGCCTGGACGTCGCCAAGCGAGATCGCGCCTGAGGCGACTCGCAAGCCGCCGACGACGGCGATGAGCACGTAGCTCACGTTCCCGACGAACATCATCGCCGGCATGATGATGCCTGACACGAATTGGGCGCCGAAGCTCGCGTTGAAGAGTTCGTCGTTCTTCGCAGCGAATGCCGCCTCGATCTCCCGCCGACGGCCGAACACGGTGACGATCTCGTGGCCAGTAAAGGCCTCTTCGATCTGACCGTTGAGCGCGCCGGTGTGCGTCCATTGCGCAATGAACTGACGTTGCGAACGCTTGGTGATGAACTTCGTGACGAAGATGGAGATTGGGACCACGACCAACGCGATGACAGCGAGCAGCGGCGAGATGACGAACATCATCGTGATGACACCCAGCACGGTGAGCAGCGACGTCAGCAGTTGACTCATCGTCTGCTGCAAGCTTTGCGCCACGTTGTCGATGTCGTTGGTGACCCGGCTGAGCAACTCACCGCGCGGTTGCTGGTCGAAGTACCGCAACGGCAGCCGATTGAGCTTGGCCTCGACGTCGTCGCGCAGTCGCTGCACCGTGCGCTGGACGATTCCGGTCAGCAGAAAGCCTTGCAGCCACGCGAAAAGGCTGGCGGCGATGTAAAGCAGAATGACCAGCTCGAGCGTGTGTCCGAGCGCGGTGAAGTCGATGCCGTGACCCGGCTTCGCGTGACTGGTTGAGAGCACGTCCGCGTAGTTGTTCTGGCCGCGCGCGCGAGCCGCGTCGACCGCTTGCTGCAGAGTGACGTCGGAGGGCAGCCGCTTGCCGAGCACGCCGTCGAACACCAGATTCGTCGCGTGACCAAGGATCTTCGGCCCGATAACGGAAAACGAAACGCTGATGACCGCCAGCCCGACGACGCACGCGACTAAAGCCCGCTCAGGCATCAACCGGCGCAGCATCCGACGCGCTGAAGGGCCGAAGTTCAGGGACTTCTCGGTGGGCAGGCCCATTGACATCCACGGCGGGCCGTGGCCAGCGCGTCGTCCGGCCGCCGGCAGCCGGGCTGGCATTGTCGCGGGCGCGTTGTGCGGGCGCGAACCGTTCGCCGGTTGTCGCGGGGCGGGCGGTTGGTTCGTCATGCCGCCTCCTCGGCGGACAGCTGGGAGTGCACGATCTCGGCGTACGTCGGGCAGGTTCCGAGCAACTCGTCGTGTGTGCCAATGCCGACGATCGCACCCGAGTCGAGGACCACGATCTGGTCGGCGTCGGCGATGGTCGAGACCCGAGAGGCCACGATGACGACCGATGCGTCGCGCGTCACCGGACGCAGTGCGGCCCGCAACCTTGCGTCCGTGCCGGTGTCGAGCGCGGAGAACGACTCGTCGAACAAATAGATTTCGGGCTTGCGCACCAGCGCGCGGGCTATTGCGAGGCGTTGTCGCTGGCCGCCCGACACGTTAGTGCCGCCTTGCGCGATCGGCGCGTTGAGCTGCCCAGGCATCGCTTCGACGAAGTCGCGCCCCTGCGCCACGTCGAGCGCAGCCCACAACTCGTCGTCGGTAGCGTCGGGATTGCCATACCGCAAGTTGCTTGCGACCGTTCCGGAGAAAAGGTACGCGCGCTGTGGCACCAAGCCGATCCGCCCACGCAAGGTTTCAAAATCCAGATCTCGGACGTCGACACCCCCGACCAGCAAAGTCCCCGCGGTGACATCGAAGAGTCGTGGCACAAGCGAAATCAACGTGCTCTTACCGGTGCCCGTGCTGCCAACCACGGCTGTGGTCTGGCCTGGCTCGACGCGAAGCGAGATGCCGCGCAGCACCGGCTCGGCGGCCCCTGGGTACTGGAAAGCGACGTCGCGGAACTCGAGTTGGCCGCGCGAGTGAACGCTGCTGATCGGCGCCGCTGCCTCGACAACAGACGACGAGGTCGACAAGACTTCTTGGATTCGCTCGGCGCAGACCGCGGCGCGCGGAACCATGATGAGCATGAACGTCGCCATCATCACTGACATCAGAATCTGCATCAGGTACGTGAGGAACGCGGTGAGAGCGCCGATCTGCATCTGACCGGAGTTGACGCGCGCGGCGCCGAACCACAACACCGCGACGCTGGACGCGTTGAGCACGAGCAACACGGTCGGGAAAATGAGCGACATCAGCCGGCCGGTGCGCAGTGCGGTAGCGGTGAGCTCGGTATTGGCTTGTGCGAAGCGTTGCGTCTCGATCGGCTCACGAACGAACGCGCGCACGACCCTGATGCCAGAGATTTGCTCTCGCAATACTCGGTTGATGTTGTCGATGCGCTTCTGCATGAGCCGGAAGGACGGCACCATCTTGCGGATGATGAGCCCGATCGCCACGACCAGCACTGGCACGCTGACGCCCATGAGCCATGACAGGCCGACGTCTTCGCGCAGCGCCATGATCACGCCGCCGACGCACATGATGGGCGCCGCGATCAGCATCGTGCAGGTGGTGACCACCAGCATTTGCACTTGCTGAACGTCGTTCGTGTTGCGCGTGATCAGCGAGGGCGCGCCGAAGCGGGTTACTTCGCGACCCGAAAACCGCCCCACCTGATGAAAGATGGCGGCCCTGACGTCGCGTCCGAAACTCATTGCAGTGCGCGCGCCGAAATAGACGGCGGCGATCGAGCAGCAAATCTGGAGCAGGCTGATGAGCAGCATCCAACCGCCGGTGCGAAGGATGTATCCGGTGTTGCCCTTCGCGATTCCGTTGTCAATGATGTCGGCGTTGAGGCTCGGCAGATACAACGAGGCGATCGTGCCGATGAGCTGCAGCACGACGACCGCGAGCAGCAACCGCCGGTACGGTCGAAGGTGACCGCGGAGCAGGGTCAGCAGCATGGATCTCCTCCGCTTCGGCGCCTGGCGCCGTTCAAGACCACGTCGACGATGAGTTGGGTCGGCATCGGACCGTCTGGTGAGCTGTCTTCGGCCAGCACGGGGTGACTGCTGGAGAAGACCAACATGCGCAGCAACCTTGCCACCTGCCGCGGTGGCAGGCGCAATTCATTTCGGTGCGGGTCAAGCAACTCGACCACAAGCTCTTCAATGTCGTCGGACGACGTTGCCGGCTTACGTGGATGCTTCTCGCGGAAGCTGGGCGATCGATGTAGCGCCATCATCAGCGTGATGACCGATCGCAACCACGCGCGTGTCGTGTCGACGATGCTCGTGATCTTGGTCTCCAGCGGCAGGTCGCGGTCGATTTGCCGAAGCTGCGCGAGCACCGGAGCGCGGTCGAGGGCCGAGTCGATGGTGGCGGCGAACAGGCTCTCCTTGTCAGGGAAGGCCCGAAAGATAGTGCCCTCGGCAACGCCTGCGGCGTCCGCGATTTGTCGCGTGCTCACTTCCATCCCGTGCTCGCGGAGCAACGGCAAGGTGGCCGCGATCAGGGCCGCCCGCCGCTGCTCGGGCGGCAGCGGGCGGGCCCGCCGCGACGCCGGCGCCGACGGTGGGATCTGCGGCCGGACGCCGCGCGGCGGCGGGGCGCCGAGGGGCGGCGGGAGATCGGGCGCGGCAGCAGGCACGGCGGCGACTCTACACCAATGAGTGAGTCCTCACTCATTGGTGTAGACAGCTGCTCTCGGCCCGGACAGCACAAGGTCAGCGGGCCGGCCGAGCGGCGACGCGGCGAGCGAGCTGACCGGACAGCATCCCGGCAGGCAGGCCTTGAGGCCCGCAACTCCTGCGTGAACACCGCTATTGCGAGGTCTAAGCATGAGTTGCAGGGCCTAAGGATGGTCGGCGCGGGCCGGAGGAGGGTCGGCGCGGAGCCGGAGGGTGGTCGGCGCGGGGCGGAGGAGGGTCGGCGCGGAGCCGGAGGGTGGTCGGCGCGGGCCGGGCGGGAAGCGCCGGCGATCCAGGGCCGCGCCGCCAGGTAGACTTCCGGGCGGGACTCGAGCGACCTCACGTCGTCCGGGTCTACATCGCACGCCCGCTCACCGGTCAGCTGACCGGTCCGCCGACTCGGTGCCCACGGTCTACCCGTGGGTGCATGGCGGGACGGGCGTCAGGCGCGACCGCCGACCGGTGGCCGCGAAGAACCGAGGCAGCACCCGGCGACGTCGACGCGCTCACTTGCGACACCAGGGCCGCGCGGCGTGGGGTGCGAAAGGAGCACACGGCCATGGCCGTCGTCAGCATGAAAGAGCTGCTCGCAAGCGGCGTTCATTTCGGGCACCAGACCCGCCGGTGGAACCCCAAGATGAAGCGCTTCATCTTCACCGAGCGCAACGGCATCTACATCATCGACTTGCAGCAGTCGCTGGGCTACATCGACCGCGCCTACGAGTTCGTCAAGGAGACCGTCGCGCACGGCGGTTCGATTCTGTTCGTCGGCACGAAGAAGCAGGCGCAAGAGGCGGTCGCGCAGCAGGCCACCCGCGTAGGTATGCCGTTCGTCAACCAGCGCTGGCTGGGCGGCATGCTCACGAACTTCTCGACCGTCTACAAGCGGCTGCAGCGACTGAAGGAACTCGAGCTCCTCGAGCAGAGCGGCCCGAACTACGGCCAGCGCACGAAGAAGGAAGCCCTTGTCCTTCAGCGCGAGAAAGAGAAGTTGGAGAAGACGCTCGGCGGCATCCGTGAAATGGCCCGAGTGCCCAGCGCGGTCTGGGTGGTCGACACCAAGAAGGAGCACATCGCGGTCGGCGAGGCGCGCAAGCTCGGCATACCGGTGGTTGCGATTCTCGACACCAACTGCGACCCCGACGAGGTCGACTACAAGATTCCCGGCAACGACGACGCGATTCGCTCGGTGAGCCTGCTCACCCGCGTGGTCGCCGACGCGGTCGCCGAGGGCCTGATGGCGCGGGTCGCGGCCCGCAGCGCAGATGGCGGCGATGGCAGCGCGCAGGCGGGCGAGGCCGCCGACGCGGGCAGCGAGCTCGGCGGCGACGAGCCGCTGGCCGACTGGGAGCGTGAGCTGCTGCTTCGCGAAGGTGGCGACCAACCCGCAGCCGCCCCGGCGCAGTGACCGTCGCGACCTCCGCAAGCACGCCCGCAATCACGCCAAGCACGCTCGGAATCACGCTCGGAATCAGGCGTCAGCCTGCCTGCCGAACCAACTTCTAAGGACGAGAGAACGACCATGGCGAACTACACGACCGCCGACGTCAAGCGGCTCCGCGAGCTGACCGCCGCCGGCATGATGGACTGTAAGAAGGCGCTCGACGAGACCGACGGCGACTTCGACAAGGCCGTCGAGATCTTGCGCATCAAGGGCGCGAAGGACGTCGGAAAGCGGGCCGAGCGCACCACCGCCAACGGCCTGGTCGCGGCCCTCACCGCTGCCGGCTCCGGCGTGCTCGTCGAGCTCAAGTGCGAGACCGACTTCGTCGCGAAGGGCGAGCGGTTCCAGCAGCTCGGCGCGACGTTGGTGAACACGTTCGCGTCGTCCGAGGCGACCGACGCCGACGGCTTGCTCGCCGCCGACGTCGACGGCCGCAAGGTGGCCGAGCTGATCGAGGAGAACAGCGCCGCGCTCGGCGAGAAGATCGAACTCGGGCGGCTGGCCAAGCTCAGTGGACCGCAGGTGGTCAGCTACCTGCACAAGACCAGCCCCGACCTGCCGCCGCAGCTCGGCGTGCTCGTCGTGCTGTCGGCGGAGAACGCCGAGGTCGGCAAGGACGTCGCGCAGCACATTGCCGCTTTCGCGCCGTCCTATCTCTCCCGCGACGACGTGCCTGCTGACGTCGTGGAGAACGAGCGGCGCATCGCCGAGGCGACCGCACGCGAGGAGGGCAAGCCCGATGCTGCCCTTCCGAAGATCGTGGAGGGCCGGGTCACCGGCTTCTTCAAGGACTCCGTGCTGGTCGAGCAGGCGTTCGCGAAAGAAAGCAAGAAGTCGGTCAAGCAGGTGCTTGAAGAGGCTGGCGTCCAGGTGCAGGCGTTCGCCCGGTTCCGCGTCGGTCAGGGCTAAGGCAGACTGCAGACTGCTCGACAGATTGACCAGCCGCTGACAAGGGCGGACGACGCGGACGACGCAGATCACAGACGACGCGAGGGGTGGCCGGTGCACGACTCGGAGAACACAGGGGATCGGCCCGGCTACCGTCGCGTCTTGCTGAAGCTGTCGGGGGAGGCGTTCGCCGGCGACGGCGCGCTCGGGGTAGCCCCCGACGTGGTGGCGTCGATCGCCCGCCAGATCGCGGCCGTCGTCGCCGAGGGTGTCGAGGTTGCCGTCGTCATCGGCGGCGGCAACTACTTCCGTGGCGCCGAGTTGTCGGTTCGCGGCATGGATCGGGCCCGCTCTGACTACATGGGCATGCTCGGTACGGTGATGAACTGCTTGGCGCTTCAGGACTTTTTGGAGAAGGCCGGCGTCGACACCCGGGTGCAGACCGCGATCACCATGGGTCAGGTCGCCGAGCCATACATCCCGCGGCGCGCGATTCGGCACCTGCAAAAGGGCCGGGTGGTCATCTTCGGCGCGGGCCTTGGCGCGCCGTACTTCTCGACCGACACCACCGCCGCGCAGCGGGCGCTCGAGATCGGCGCGCAAGTCGTCTTGATGGCCAAATCGGTCGATGGCGTCTACGACAGTGATCCCAAGACTCACCCAGAAGCCGTGCGGTTCGACACCCTCGACTACGACGAGGTGCTCGCCCGCGACCTGAAGTTCGCCGACGCCACAGCCATTTCGCTGTGCCGCGACAACGCCCTGCCGATCGTCGTCTTCAATCTCATGGACGACGGCAACATCGCGCGGGCCGTCCACGGTGAGAAGATCGGGACGATCGTGTCGGCCGGCGGTCGTTAACGTCGACGAACGCGTCATTCACCAGCGAGCGCTAGGAGCCATCCTGTGATCGACGAGACTCTCCTCGAGGGCGAGGAGAAGATGGAAAAGGCGGTCAGCGTCGCCAAGGAGAACTTCGGCGCGATCCGCACCGGGCGCGCGCATCCGGGCATGTTCTCGAAGGTCGTCGTCGACTACTACGGCGCCGCGACGCCGCTGAACCAGCTCGCCGGATTCATGGTCGCCGACGCCCGAATGATCGTGATCACGCCTTATGACAAGAGCGCCCTGCGCGCGATCGAAAAGGCGATCCGCGATTCCGACCTCGGCGTCAACCCGACCGACGACGGCGCGGTCATCCGGGTCACCGTGCCGCAGCTGACCGAAGAGCGACGCCGCGACTACATCAAGCTCGCGCGACACGAGGCGGAGGAGACCCGCGTGTCGATCCGCAACATCCGCCGCCACGCCAAAGAAGCGCTTGACAGGTTGCAAAAAGACGGCGAAGCCGGCGAGGACGACGTCCGCCGCGCCGAGAAAGAGCTCGATGACCTGACGCACAAGTACGTCACGCAGGTTGACGAGCTGCTGAAGCACAAAGAAGCCGAGCTACTCGAGGTCTAGCCGCAGACCGCGCCGACGCACTCATGACCACCGTGGCCGACACCGAGGCCGGCTCAGGGCACACCCCGAAAGCAGGTCGCAATCTGCCGGCTGCGATCGGCATTGGCGTCGCTCTTGGCGGCGTTGTCGTCGCGTCGCTGTTCATCGACAAGCGCGCGTTCGTCGGGCTCGTCGTCCTGGCCATCATCGCCGCGGTCGTCGAGCTGTGCCGGGCGCTACGCCCATCGGCCGGCGCGCTGCCGTGGATCCCGCTTGCCATTGGCGCGGGCGCCGTCATCGTCGCGGCCTATGGCGGCGGCACCGAAACGCTCGTCGTCGGGATCCTGCTGCTGGCCGTCGCCGGCGTCGTCCTCACCGTCATCTCGGACGACGCGAAGCGGTCACGTGCGATGTCGTCGGCAGTGTTTGTCGTTTGTTACGTGGCTTTTCTCGCTGGCTTCGCCGTTTTGATGGTCGTGCCGTCCGATGGCCCGCGGCGCGTGTTGGCGATGGTCGCGACCGTCGTCTGCAGCGACACCGGCGGATACGCGGTCGGCGTCTTCTTCGGCAGGCACCCAATGGCGCCGAGCGTGAGCCCGAAGAAGTCGTGGGAGGGCTTCGCCGGATCGGTGGTCGCCTGCGCCTTGTGCGGCGGTGTTTATTTGCCGCTGGTCTTGCATGCCACGTGGTGGCAGGGCGGGTTGTTCGGGTTGGCGATCGTGGCGGCGGCCACCGTCGGCGACCTCGCGGAATCGCTGATCAAGCGCGACCTCGGCATCAAAGACATGGGGACTTTGCTGCCCGGCCACGGCGGCGTCATGGACCGCGTCGATTCGATATTGCTCGCCGCCCCGGTCGCGTGGGCGCTGCTCACTGTGTTCGTGCCCTGGAGCTAGAGCTGAGGACTCGGCTCGCGACGCCCATGCGGCCGCCCACGCGACGCCGCTGCGGACGCCCGGGCCGGGAGTAAAGTGACGTTGACTGCGATCGTATGCAGGTACGAACTTGCAGGTGTCTGAGCGAGGGAGAACCCGTGCCGGGCGAGGATGGTCGCGCAACCGGTGCGCCGGCCTCTCCCGAGCCGAGACCGGCGTCGCGGCGAGCGCGCCCGGTGACGATGCGCGACATCGCTCGTGCGACCGACCTCTCCCAAAGCACGGTGTCGCGCATCCTCAACCACACGCCGACGCTGGTGCCCATCGCCGAAGGCACCCGCGAGCGGGTGCTCGCGACGGCGATGGCGCTCGGCTACCGGCCGAACCCCCTGGCCCGCGGACTTCGTGGCGCGAGCACGATGTTGTTGGGGCTCATCGTCCGCGACATCACTGATCCGTTTTTCGCCGGCGCCATCGAGGCGGTGACGATGGCCGCCAGCAGCCGCGGCTACAACGTCGTCCTCGGGCATGCGCACGCCCGCGTCGACGAGGCGATCACCTTGTGGGGAGTGCTTGAGGCGCGCCATTGCGACGCGATTCTGCTGCTCGGCGACACCAGCGACCAGCCGCGATTACTGCAAGACCTGGCGAACGCCCACGTGCCGGTTGTCGCGCTGTGGCAGGGCACTCAGGCGACCGACATCGGCTCGGTCAGCGTCGACAACCGCGCCGGCATCCGCGCCGTCCTTGACCATCTGACCGGCCTCGGTCACCGACGCATCGCGTTTCTCGGCGGCCGGCGGCTTGGTGACATCAAGGAGCGCGAGGAGGCGTTCATCAACTACTACGCCGAATTGGGCGAGCCCTTGCGACAGGGCTACGTGCAGCACGGCGTCAACGATCCAGAGACGGGGGTGGCGGCGCTCGAGCGGCTGCTTGCGCTACCCGAACCGCCAACCGCCGTGGTCGCCGCGACCGATGTGCTCGCGACCGGATTGCTGCATGCTGGATCTGCGAGGGGCCTTCGAGTGCCTGAACAACTGTCGGTGACGGGATTTGACGACATTCCGTTCGCCGCCTTCACCGTGCCGGCACTCACCACGGTCCGCATGCCGATGCGCGAGATTGTCGAGCAGGCTGTGCACATGGCGCTTGACGAGCCAGACAGCGCACCGGGCAACACCCAGGTTTTGCAGCCCTCGATGGTGGTGCGCGCGTCCACCGGTCCAATCCCCGCAGGCCTCACGTCCTGACGATTGGGCCCGGGCTCGGCTAGGTTGGCCGATGCCGAAGCGCCAAGTGAGGAGCAGATTCCGCGGTCAGCGGGCGAATCTTCGTCGGAGCAAGGCGTGAATGGTGACGGCGGCGATGATGATTCCGCCGTAAATCACCTCGGTGTAGAAGTCCTTCATCCCAACGGCGACGATTCCGGCCTCGATGCCTCCGATCAGGAACGCGCCGACGAATGTTCCCCAGATCGTGCCGCGACCGCCGAAGACCGAAGTGCCACCGACGAAGATCGCAGCGAGCGCTGGCAACAAGTACCCGTCGCCCTGCGACGGGTAGAAATTCAGCACTTGGAAGCTGTTCATCGCTCCTGCGAACGCCGAGACCATGCCGGTCAAGACGAAGAGGATCACCCTGGTGCGCATGATGGGGATTCCCATCAGACCCGCGGCTTGCTTGTTGTCACCGATGACGTGGGCGTTTTGGCCGAGCCGGTGTCGATACATGAGAAGCCACGCGATGGCCCCGAGTATCACGAACCAGATGAACTGCATGGGAATGCCGAGCCATCGGCCCACCAAGAGCCGCCCGGCGATCGCCTTTTGCGACTCGAGCAAGGTGTAGCTCTTGCCGTTGACCAACACGAGGGTTAGTCCGCGGTAGAGGTACCACGTTCCAATCGTGACGACCAGCGAGGGTATTCCGACCACCGTCACAAAAAAGCCGTTGACCAGCCCCGCGGCGGCGCCGACGGCGATCGCGGTGAGCAGGCCGAGGGTCACGTTGTGCGTTGAGTGCTCGACGCCGATGTACCCGACCATGCCGAGCGCGAAGACAGACGCAAACGACAAGTCGATGTCGCCCGCCACGACCAGAAGCGTCAGCGGAAGTGACATGAGACCGAAGTACGGGACGGTCTGCGCGTACGAGACGTAGATGCGTCCGTGCAAAAACGTGTTGGGCGCGAGGATGGTGAAAATGAGCCACACGAGCAGCAGCGCGGCCGTAATGCCAATCTGCGAAGACCCCGTCATGGCGAAGTGGCGAGCTGTCCAGCGGCGCTGTCGCTGGCGCGGGGGCACAAGATGCTCCATGGTTGCGCTCATGCGACGCCTCCAGAACGAGCCGGCCGCTCGGGTTCGGTGAAACGTCCGGTCGCCGCGACCTCGCGCATGATGGTCGTCACCTCGTCGAGCGTGTAGCGGCTGGTGGGGAACTCGCCGGCCACGCGACCGCGATCGATCATCACGATCCGATCGGCAATCGAGTACACGTGGAAGATGTTGTGGTCGATGAAGATGGCGGATTTGCCTTTCGCCTTGATGTCACGCACGAAGTTCAGGCACTTCTCGGTCTCACTCAACGACAGACCCATCGTCGGTTCGTCGAGAATGATGATGTTCGCCTCGAAGTGCAGTGCGCGGACGATGGCGAGACCTTGACGCTCGCCGCCGGACAGTCCGGTGACCGGGGTGTCAGGAGTGAGGATCGCGGACGTGAAACCCATCGACTCTTGCATGAGCTCGGCGGTGATGTGACGCATCTTCCCCACGTCGAGCAACCCGCCCCGCCGAGTTATCGGCCGGCCCATGAAGATGTTGCGCCACAACGATTGTTGGTCGGCGAGAGCGCGTTCTTGGTAGACGGTCTCAACGCCTAGGGCACGCGCTTGCCGAACGGTCAGGTTGTCGACCTTGCTGCCGTGAAACAACAACTCACCGCTGTCAGGGCGGTGATATCCGGTGATGATTTTGATCAGCGTCGACTTGCCTGCGCCGTTGTCGCCCACGAGACCGAGCACCTCGCCGGCGCCAAGCGAAAGGCTGATGTCGTGCAGCGCGTGCACCCCGCCGAACGATTTGGCGACGTGACGCAGTTCGAGGATGTTGTGGGTGGCTGTATCTGCAGTGGTCATATTCGTGTCGGGCGCCGGGCCGGGGGGGGGGGGGGGGGGGGGGGGAGCCGCCCCCCCCCCCCACGGAGCAGGGGGAGACACCCACCCCCACAAGGATAGTGTTAGAAAGGGGGCGGAGGG
>JAICYF010000035.1 GCA_025934355.1 Acidothermaceae bacterium | reverse complement strand
GCCGAACCGCGACCGCCAGGCCGACAGCACGTCGTCCAACGCGCCGTCGCGAACGTATAGGTAGCGCGCCCGCGCCTCGCCGCCCAGCAACTCCACGCCGTCACGCAACGACGAGTCGAGGTCGACGTCAACGCGGCGCTCGACCGGGATGTCGACCATCCCGTGATCTCCCGTGACGTAAAACCGAGCGCCCGCGGGCAATCTCGACGTGATTTGCTCAACGAACCGGTCGACCAGCTGCAGTTGCAACCTCCAAGCGGTGGAAGAAACGCCTTGGGCATGCCCGGTCCAGTCGAGGTCGGCGACGTAGGCGTAGATGAAGCCCGGACGACGCTGCGCGACGAACTCGCTCAGGTTATCCAGCACCTTGCCGGCCACCTCGCCGAACGTGTCGGCGCCGACGAAGCGGGCGCCGCGCAGCACCGCGCGATCCAACCCGCCGCCCTCAAAGCTTCGCTTGCCGACCTGCAACACCTCGACGCCGTGCTCGGCCGCGCGCTCGAAGGCGGTCGGCTCGGGCTGCCACGCCAGGGGATCGACGGACGAATCCCATTTCAACGAGTTCATCAGCTTGCCAGCGCCGGGAATCGCGACCGTGTACCCCACGACACCATGAGAGCCGGGCGGGCGGCCGGTGCCGATGGACCCGATGCTCGCCGCCGTCGTCGACGGAAATCCCGCGGTGAGGTCGCGGCCGGTCGCAAGCGCGGCATGCATGAAGGGGGCATCGTCCTGATGCGCCCGCACCAACTCTGCCCCGAGCCCGTCGACCAGCAGCACGCAGGTCGCCGAGGCCGTCGGCAACCCAAGGATGTTGGAAAACCCAGGCACCGGCGAGTGCATGGCGGCCAGCACCGAAGGCACCAGATCAGCGATCGCGGCCGATCCGTAACGCGGTAGCGGCGCCGACTCCGGCCTCACCCGCGCGGCCGGGCGGTAACACCGGCGACCGCGTCCGAGAGCACGCCGGCGAACCGCATCGCCCGCGCGACGACCGGCGCACCATCGCCGTCCTCGCTGATGCGCAGCGAAAGGTCGTCGGCGGTGAAGGTGCCGGTGTAGCCATGGTCGGCTTCGCAGTTCTCGTCGCCGCACGACGCCGGCTCAAGGTCGACGTGGCCGATGGCGCCCCAGCCCACGACGAGCGTCAGCTCGCGGCACGACGACCCCGGCACATACTCGGCCGGGTTGGCCACCATTGTGGTGCAGGCCACCGAAGCGACCCGCGAAAGCGGCACCACCTCGGTGGTGGTGGTCGCGTGCGGGTACGGCGTGAGCTCGTTCGGCGGGTGCTCGTCGGTATGGCACACGACCAGCCGGGTGGGCGTTACCGCGAGGACGGTCACGTGCCGGCGGATGCCCATCGCGTCGTCCAAGGTCGTCTCTTGGTGGACGACGTGGGCGAGCGGCTCCTCCGCGCCCAGGCTCGCGCGCATCGCGTCGGCCATCAGCTCGGGGTAGTACCCCGCGTGTTCGACGTCCGACCAAAGATCGGAGGTGGTCTGCCCGGTCGTGTGTTCGGCCATGGCCCCATCCTCCACCAGGACGCCGATTCCCGCAGCGGCGCGGCTACAGGCCGGTGATCAACCGCGGGTAAATCTCCACGACCGACGCCGCCGGCATCGGCCTGTGCATCAGGTAACCCTGGCCCAGACGGCAGCCGAGCTGGCGCAACAGCTCAAGCTGCTCTTGCGTCTCGATGCCCTCGGCGACCAGCTCGAGCTCGAGGTGGCTGGCCAAGTCGATCACGGCGCGGGTGACCGCGCGGTCCTGCGCACTCCCGAGCAGCCCCGACACGAACGAGCGGTCGAGCTTCAGCACGTCGATGCGGAACCGCCGCAAGTACGAAAGCGACGAGTAGCCGGTGCCGAAGTCGTCAAGCGCGATCCGCACGCCGATCTCGCGCAACGCCTCAAGCGCTTTGATGTTGGTCTGGTTGTCGTCCATGAACACGCTCTCGGTCACCTCGAGAGTGATGGACGACGGCGGCAAGCCGCTGCGCTCCACCGCCGCCCGCACGAACTCGACGAAACCGGGCTCGGCGAGTTGGCGCACCGAGACATTCACCGCGACGCCAAAGCCGGTGTCGTCGCCGCCGAGCGAGCTCCAGGACACCCGGTGCTCTAAGGCTTTCTCCAACACCCACTGCCCAAGCGGCACGACCAGCCCGGTGTCTTCCGCGAGCGGGATGAAATCGAGTGGCGGCACCATCCCGCGGGTCGGATGCGGCCAGCGCACAAGGGCCTCGACGTGCGACCACTTACCGGTGACCAGGTCGACGATCGGCTGGAAGTGCAGCTCGAACGCCCCTTCGGAGACCGCTGAGCGCAGGTCTTCCTCCAACGCCAGCCGGCCTGCGGCGGCCTTGCGGAAGGTCGGCGCGAAGACCACGTAGCGGCCCTTGCCCGACATCTTCGCCTCGTACATCGCCAGGTCGGCGTCCGCGAGCAGGTTGGCCGTGGTCACCGAGCGAGTGCGGGCCGAGGTGACGCCGACACTCGCGCTTAGGTGCACGGCCCGGCCGCCGCTGCTGAACGGGGTCTTCAAAGCGGCGAGCAGCCGTTGCGCGACGACTTCAGACTCCTCGGGGGCCGCCAGCCCGGTGACGAGAACCGCGAACTCGTCACCCCCGAGCCGGGCGATCGTGTCGGTCGGCCGCACCGCGCCCATCAGCCGCTGGGCCACGTCGCGCAGCAACGCGTCGCCGCGGGCGTGGCCGAGACTGTCGTTGACCCGCTTGAAGCCGTCGAGGTCGAGCATCAAAACGCACACATACTCCCGGCCGGGGCTGACCTTGGTGAGCGCCTGGTCGATGCGCTGCGAGAGCAGGGCGCGGTTCGCCAAGCCGGTGAGCGAGTCCTGCATGGCCATTCGCCGCGTCTCGTCCTCGGCGCGGGACCGGGCGTGGGCCGCGTCGAGCACGTTGCGCACGCTGCGCACGAATCCTTGGTCGTCGATCGGCAGCACCGCGAGCACGTCGGGCTTGGCGCCGAGCGCGCCAGCCGCGATGTCCTCGTTGACGCCGAGCATCGTCGACACCAGGCCCCTGGCCTCCGCGCTCAACGCCTCGGTCGTCGCGTGGTCGAGGGCGCGCTGCCCGAGCTCGGCGAGACCCGCGAAGCGCGCGTTGCGCTGGGTCACGTCGACGTATTGGGCGAACAAGTACGCGGGGAGGCCCGCGCCGTCCCGAACAAGTTTCGTGGTCCGGATCACCTGCACGATGGTGCCGTCGGGTCGCAGAAAGCGCTTTTCCATCCGGTGGCAGTCTGAGCCGTCCGCGTAGACCTCGGGGTAGGCGCGAGCCGAGAGGTGGCGGTCCTCCGGGTGCGTGATGTCCAGCGTGCTGCGACCGACCAGGTCGCGGGCAGGGAGGCCGGCCATCCGGCACAGCGCCTCGTTGACCCGCAGATAGTGCCCGTCGACGCTGACCACAGCCATGCCGATCGCCGCGTTGTCGCCGGCGACGTCGAACCACGACAAGTCCTCGCGGCATTCGCCGGAGGACGTGGTCCCGTCGCTCGGGTGCGCGGTCAACCCGGTGGTCATGTGGCCCCCATCGGCCAGTTGCGCCCCGGTCATATGGATTGCGACGACTTAACCGGTGCGCGGGCCCGCCGGCCCGCCGGGCCCCGCCGAGCGGCGGCCCGTCAGAACGCCCACCCGGCCGGACTAGTCCTCGTCGTCCGACTTGTTGGAGGCGCCGGCCATCTTGCGCACCTGGTCGGCGAACCAGTTGCCGAGGTTGACCGTGCCGCCGCCGACATCGCGCAAGAACTTGAACAGCGGGTCGGGCGAGGTGTCGAAGCTGTGCTTGTACGACGCGGCGGCGGCTTTCACCTCGTCGACGAACGACGTGCGCGGGTCGTCGGCGCGGTTGGGGTAGGCGCCGGCCAGGATCCGCTCGTATTCACCTGACTCGACCCAACGCTTGATCTCGAGGGCGCGCAACACGGCGAACGGGTGCGTCGCGTTCATCAGGTTGAGAATGCGGATGACGCCTTCGCGCGCGTCGCCAGTCGACTCGTACTCCTCGGCTTGGGCGAGAAACGCCTGCAGGTCCATGTCGGAAACCCGCGCGCCGCCGGCCATCTTCATGTGCACGCGGGTCACGGCGCCGGGATCCTGGCTCACCAGCAAACCCGCCCGGTCGCATGAGAGTTCGGCCTTGCGGTACCACTCCTTCAACGCCATCACGATCGCGCGCAGGCCAAGATTACCCAGCGGGATAAAGGTTCCGACGCCGCTGATGCGCATCAAGCTGAACAGCACCGAGCTGTATAAGGCGTGGCCCGACAGCGCATGGCCTAGCTCGTGCCCAAGGACCACCCGCAGCTCGTCGTCGTCCAGCAAATCAAGCGTGCCGGTGCTGACGACGACGAACGGGTGGTCAAGGCCGAGCGTCCACGCGTTGACCATCGGGTCTTGACTGACGTACAGCTCGGGCGGCTTCTCAATATCGAGAATCCTTGCCGCATCAAGGAAAAGCGCGTGCACACCCGCGAACTGGCGCTCGTCGACGCGCACTGCCGAACCCAGGAACATCATGCGCAAGCGGCGCTCGCTGAAGAAGCCGAACATGCCTTTGATGAGGACGTCGAACCCAGGCACCGAGCGCAGCGCCACGAGCGCCGCCCGATCGGCGGGATGCTCGTAAGCGCGGGAGCTGATACCTGGAAAGGCCGTGCGCTGCGTGCTCGTCGCAGTGCTTTTCACCGGTTGCCTGGACGACGTGGTGCGCTTGCGCGGCCGGGCGCCGCTGCCGGCCGATCCCCCAGTCTCTGACATGTCCGCCACGCTACGCCTTGTCGGCCAGCCGTGTGAGAGTCGCCGCCCTGGCGGCCGCCGTTTGCGCCTGCACTAACAAGAAAAGCGCCTCTCTCGCCTTGCGCTGCGCAGGGTGCGTGCGGCCCATAGCGGGCCCCGAGTTGGCGGCCACCGCGGCGCTGGTGATGGTGATGAGCAGGTCGAGTGCTTCGGCCCGCGCGGCGAGCCGCGCCTCAACGTCGGGGCCGTTGTCGGGGGCGGTGTCGGCCGCGTTGTCGGCGAGGGCGTACGCACGGGCCCGTACGTCGTCGAAACGCGCGCTCAGGACGTCGGCGGCGCGCACCGCTTCCGGCTCGCCGCGACGGACGCCGGTCTCGCGCAGCAAGGAAAGCGCCGACCGGCCGACTCCGAAGATTGCCGGGTTGGCGTTGGCGCTCGTCTCGCTGTCGGCGGCGAGCCAGTCAGCGACCGGCTGAGTGAGCGCGACGTCAGCGTCGTCGACGTGTAGGTCACCGATGTGCAGGACGACGGTGCGTGCGGCGTCGAGCGCCGACGTGCGCAACTCGGCCTTGGCGATCAGCCCCGCGCCTTCGCGCGCCGGGGTGATTCCGAAGACGACTTGTTCGTCAGGGCTCACGCCCGCGACGAACGCGACGTCGTTGAGCCCCCAGCCGGTGTACCAGGGCGCGGTTCCGTCGAACCGCCAGCCGGTCGCAGTTCGGGTCGCCGTGACTGTCCGCTCCGGAAACCGGCGCACGTGCGAGAACGCGATGCCCGCGATCAACTCCCCGCCGGCCAGCTTCGGCAGATAGCGGCGTGCCGCGGGCGCGTCGGGGCTCGCCGCGAGCATCCGCACCGGCGAGTGGTGTTGCGCCTGCACGAACCAGGTGGCGGCGTCGGCGCCGGCCAAGATCTCGGTGACCTCGCGCAGCACCGCCGCCTCGGCGCCGGCGCCGCCTGCACTGGTTGGCGCGAGCACGCCGAGCAGGCCGGCTCGGGCTACCGCGTCGAGGTGGCTGCGCGGAACACCGTTCTCGTCAACCTCCGCCGCCGACTGCTCGAGAAGCCTTACCGCCAGCTCAGCCGCCGCCGCCACGAGCGGATGATCAGTCACCGAGCCAACCTAACGCCCACCCACAACCGGCGGGTCGAATAAGTCGCCGGTGCGCGGCGACCGGGAGAATGGCCGGCATGGCACGACAAACCGCAACACCGCCCCCGCCCCCGCCGTCCGAAGAGAGCATCGTCGACATTGACGTCTCCGAGGAGATGCGCGGCAGCTACCTCGAGTACGCCTACTCCGTGATCTACAGCCGCGCGCTGCCCGACGCGCGCGACGGCCTGAAGCCGGTGCATCGGCGGATCTTGTTCCAGATGGCGCAGATGGGCCTGCGGCCCGACCGGCCGCATGTGAAGTGCGCCCGCGTCGTCGGCGACGTGATGGGCCGGCTGCACCCGCACGGCGACGGCGCGATCTACGACGCGCTCGTGCGCATGGCGCAACCGTTCTCGATGCGGGTGCCGCTGGTTGACGGGCACGGCAACTTCGGGTCGCTGGGCGGCGACGACCCGCCGGCGGCGATGCGCTACACCGAGTGCCGGCCGGAGTCGGTCGCCGAGTTGATGACCGACGGGCTCACCGAGGACGTCGTCGACTTCCAGCCGAACTACGACGGCCAGGAGAACGAGCCGTCGGTGCTGCCAGCGGCGTTCCCCAACCTGCTGGTCAACGGCACGTCGGGCATCGCGGTCGGCATGGCGACCAACATGGCGCCCCACAACCTGATCGAGGTTGTCGCCGCGGTGCGGCACCTGATCAAAAAGCCTGAGGCGACCCTCGACGACCTGATGAAGTTCGTGCCGGGGCCCGACCTGCCGACGGGCGGAAAAATCATCGGCTTGGACGGCGTGCGCGACGCGTACGAGTCCGGCCGGGGCACCTTCCGAATCCGCGCAACGGCCAAGGTGACCGATGTGAAGGCGCGCCGGCGCGGCATCGTCGTCACGGAATTGCCTTACGGCGTCGGGCCAGAGAAGGTCATCGGCAAGATCAAGGACCTCGTGCAAGGCAAGAAATTGCAGGGCATCTCCGACGTCCGCGACCTCACCGACCGCGAGCACGGCTTGCAACTGGTGATCGAGGTCAAGAACGGCTTCAACGCCGAGGCGATTCTCGAGCAGCTGTACAAGCTGACGCCGATGGAAGACAGCTTCGGCATCAACAACGTCGCATTGGTAGACGGGCAGCCGTTGACCCTGGGCCTTAAGGAATTGCTCGAGGTCTACATCGACCACCGGTTCGAGGTGGTGCGGCGGCGCTCGCTGTATCGGCGCCGCCGTCGCGAAGACCAGCTGCACCTGGTCGAGGGTCGGCTCATCGCGATCCTCGACATCGACGAGGTCATCGCGGTGATTCGGTCCAGCGACGACACCGCTGCCGCGCGGGCCCGCTTGATGGAGGTGTTCGACCTCAGCGAGATCCAGGCGAACGACATCCTCGACCTGCCGCTGCGGCGGTTGACGAAGTTCTCGCGCATCGAACTGGAGAAAGAGCGGGACGATCTCACCCGAGAAATCGCAGAGCTCACCGAGATTTTGGACTCCGACGACCGCTTGCGTGGCGTCGTTTCGGACGAGCTGGCTGAGGTGGCCAAGAAGTTTGGCACGCCGCGACGAACGGTTTTGCTTGAGTCCGCAGGGGTTCCGGCGACCGCGGTGCCGTTGGAGGTCACCGACGACCCGTGCTTGGTAGTACTCTCCGCGACCGGATTGCTCGCGCGCACCACGTCGTCCGACCCGTTGCCAGCAGCCGGTGATCGGGCGCGGCACGATGTGATCGTGTCGTCCGTCGCGGCCACCGCGCGGGGCGCCGTCGGCGTGGTCACGTCGCATGGGCGGATGTTGCGGCTGTCGGTTCTCGAGCTGCCGGCGCTGCCACCGACCGCCGGCACGCTGTCATTGGCCGGTGGCGCTCCAGTCTCAGAGTTTCTCGATCTCGAGAAAAACGAGAAAGTCCTTGCGTTGTCGACACTTTCTGAGTCGTCGGTCGGACTCGCGCTGGGCACGTCGTCCGGTGTGGTGAAGCGCGTGGTGCCGGATTACCCGTCGAACAAGGACGCGTTCGAGCTCATCGGTTTGAAAGACGGCGACCTCGTCGTCGGCGCGGTTGAGCTGACCACCGGCGACGAAGACTTGGTGTTCATCACATCTGACGCGCAGCTGCTGCGGTTCGACGCGGCGTCGGTGCGCCCGCAGGGTCGCGCCGCGGGAGGCATGGCAGGCGTGCGGCTCGCGTCTGGCGCGCAGGCGGTCTTCTTTGGTGCGGTGAACGCGTTCGGCGACAACGTGGTGGTGACCATCGCTGGATCGTCGTCCGCGTTGCCCGGCACTGACGCCGGCACGGTGAAGGTCGCGCCCTACTCCGAGTACCCGGCGAAGGGCCGGGCGACGGGCGGGGTGCGGTGTCACCGGTTCTTGCGCGGTGAGGACACGCTCTTGCTCGGGTGGGCGGGCACCCGGCCGGCGAAGGCATGTGCGGCGTCAGGCGTCGCGGTCGACCTGCCGCCGGCCACCGGAAAGCGGGACGGCTCGGGCGCCCCGCTGTCAGCGCCGGTGGCGGCAGTTGGAAGCTGAGGCATGTCTCTAACCAGAGCGGCCGTCTCGCTTTATGCGCGGATGCTCCGACGCACCGTGCTGGCCGGGCCGCTGCCACGCCACATCGCCCTCATCATGGACGGTAATCGGCGCTGGGCTAAGGAAAACGGTCACGCCAACCCCAGCGTGGGCCACCGTTACGGGGCAGAGCACATCGACGACGTGCTCGCATGGTGCGCTGACCTGGGCATCGACCACCTGACGGTGTGGGTGGCCTCGGCCGACAACCTGGTGAAACGGCCAGCCGCCGAGGTCGCCTTCCTCATGGAGGTAGCCGAGGACGTCATCGCGCATCGAGTCTCGCGCTCGTCGAAATGGCGGCTACACCTGGCCGGAAACCTCGACCTGTTGCCTGACTCAACCGCGCGGGCTTTGAAGGAGGCCGCGGAGGTCACCGCCGACCGCGCGACCTCGGGTCATCTCCCTGTGGGTCATCTCACCGTCGCGATCGGATATGACGGGCGAGGCGAAATCCTCGACGCCGTTCGATCGATCCTTGACACCGGACGCGAGCGCGGGCTGTCGATGGACGACATCGCGTCGTCGGTCACCGTCGAAGCCATCTCGGCCCACCTGTACAACCCTTCGCTGCCCGACCCTGACCTCATCATCCGCACCAGCGGCGAGCAGCGGCTCTCCGACTTCATGCTGTGGCAGGGCGTGGAGTCAGAGCTGTACTTCTGTGATGTCTACTGGCCAGGGTTTCGGCACATCGACTTTCTGCGCGCGCTGCGGGCCTATGCGGCGCGAATCGGGTCGGCCAGCTAGCCTCGCGCGTTGTCGAAGTAGGCAACCACGGTTCCGCCAAGGGCGTCAGTGGTTACCTTCTGCGGTGCGGCAAGCGAATGGCCGGACGGCGCTGCCACTTGGCTGACGGTGTAGGTCGAATTCGGCTGTAGGTCGGTGATCAAGCCGTCCTCGCAGTGCACGCCAGTTGGTTCTTTCGGCGGGCAAACCGGCTCCCCATACTCCGTGAAGTCGATTTCAGCAAAGGCGCCCGCGATCGGTGCAGCATCTCGGACTACTGGCAGGCCAGGACCGGTGACCGCGAACACGGCGCCGGCACCATTACCGCCGACCCCGAAGTAGGAGACGCCGAGTCGCGAAGTGAGCGGCGGGCCGACGTAGTGGTTGTCGAAATAGAGCGGCACGAGGTCGTCGTCCGTGCCGGCCTTTGCGACAAAGGTCTGTGGAGCGGCCGCGGCGTAGTCGGGTGGAGGGGTTAATTCCGTGACTGTGTAGGTGCTACCAGCTTGCAGGTCACCGACCACGCCGTTGGCGCAATGCACGCCCGCCGGTTCGGCCGCCGTGCATTCGGCGCCACCGTCGTCGCCGATGTCGAGGCCCGCGAACGATCCGAGCGGTGGGTTGCCCGCGACCAGCTTCGGCAGCCCTGGACCGGTGACGGCAAACACCGCGCCGGTCGTCGGCGCCGACTCGAAGGCGTCGCCCATCAATCCGATCGTCACGCCGGCGTCTGGCGTTGGCGTCTGACCGCAGTTGCGGTCGGCGCTCCCGATGGTGAACATCGCGTTGTCGATTTCTTCCGTTGAGTCGGCCCCGGGACCCTCGGCTTCGATGTACCCGACTGGCAGATCAGCTCCGGGGAACGCAACTCCCTTGTACGACGACGGCAGTCCGATCGTGAGTGCGAGATGCCCGGCGTCGTCCGTGGTCGCAACCTGCTTGAGCGCGACCAGCGGTTTCCCCTGCAGCGTCAAAGTGACCTTCGCATGCGGGGCGAAACGATCGCCCGACACGTCCACCAGCTCGCCAGGCTCGAACATCCACGCGCATTTCTTCGGATCCGGGTTGTGCGGCGCGATAGTCAAATCGGCCATGGCGAGCGTGTCGCCTGGAGCCCTGGACGTGCTCGGCACGGCAGCCGAGTCCGCCGGAGTGCTCGGCGTCGCGGCGATCACCGGCGTGGGCTGAGCTGAGCCGCCTGTTGTCGGCGGTAATGACGCTGATGGCGGCGATGACGCTGATGCCGATGGCGAGGATGCCGCTCCGTCGGCTCGCGCCGCGCAACCAGCGAGCAGCGCCAGCGACGCCGCCACAAGTACCCGGCCCCCGACCATCGATGTCCCTTCGTCGCCCACTCTTCACACGAGTCACTATTCGACGAAGTATCGACAGCTTGATCAGTTCGCTTGATCACCCAACCGTGCCGAGCGCCTGCTCGACGTCCGCGATGAGGTCGGGGGTGTCTTCGCAACCGCAGCTGAATCGAATGAAACCGGGTGCGATGTCGTCGCCCGCCCAGCGAGCGCGACGTTCAGCGGTGCTGTGCAGACCGCCGAAGCTGGTGGCGGTTGTGACGATGCGAAGCGCGGCGAGAAAGTCGTCGGCCGCACGCGCGTCGGCCAAGCTAAACGACAACAGCCCAACCGGACGACGCATTTGTCGAGTCACGATGTGATGCGCGGGATGGGCAGCCAGCCACGGATACCGGACGTCGTGAACGGCGGGATGCCTACTGAGCAGGTCGGCAACCGCGAGCGCGTTGCGTGCTTGCCGCTCAAGCCGCAGGTCGAGCGTCATGAGAGAGCGGTGCGCAAGCCAGGTCTCGAACGGGCCGGGGATCCCACCGGTGCTCGACCGCCACGAGCGGATCGCCGTCGCTCGACCCGCGTCACGACAGGCCACGTGGCCAAGAATCAGATCGCTGTGCCCGGTGAGCGCTTTGGTGTCGCTGGCGACGGAGTAGTCGGCGCCGAGCGCCAGTGGTTGTTGCCCAAGCGGGGTCGCAGTCGTGTTGTCGACGGCGACAACAGCGCCAACCTGGTGGGCATGCTCGCTCAGTGCCGCGATGTCACACACATCGAGTTTTGGATTGCTCGGGCTTTCCAGCCAGACCAGCGTCGAACCTTCGACGTTGTCGGCGAGTTGGTCGAGCGGCAGCTGTTTCGATCGCACGCCGATGTCGTTGAGCAAGCCGTCGGCGAGCCGGCGGGTCGCGTAATAGCAATCGTCGGCGATAAGCAGCGTGTCACCCGGACGCAGCGCGGTGAGCAGCACCGCCGAAACGGCGGCCAGCCCGGAGGCGAACGAGACGGTCTCGCCACCCTCAAGCTCGGCAAGCGCCGCCTCCCACGTCGTCCACGTCGGATTCGACAACCGACCGTATTGGTACGGGCCGGCCGGCTCTCCGCTGAGGCGGTAGGTCGACGCGAACACCGGGCTGCTCACCAGCGGCGTGCCGTCCGCCGGCCCGGCCGGCATTCCGGCGTGAATCGCGCGAGTACCGTCACCCAGTTCCATACGCGCCAGTCTGCCGCACCGGCGGCTTAGGTCCTGGTGCGCCGTCGATGCCCGACACCCAGGTGCCACGACTCGATGACGAGCTCGCCGCCGACGAGATAGGTCAGCGCGACCTCCTCGATGTCGACCTCGTATCCGCCGCCGCCGTCGTCGCCGTCAGGCGGGTCGACGCTCGGGCTGTGAAACGCGACCCGCGGATCGCGCTGGATATCGAGCGCCTTCATCGAGCCGTCCATCATGCCGAAGGTGACGCGCTCGTCGTCGAACTGAATCTCCATGCCGCTGATGCGCGGTGAACCGTCGCGGCGAACCGTCGCCATGAACAGCTGGCGTCTTGTGCTTGCGCGCGTCGAACAGCGCCCGCACCCGCGTCGCGAACTCCGGCGCGTCGCTCGCAATCTCACTCCACGTCGCCATGTGACCAAGTCTGCTGGCAACCAACCGACAGCCGACCATCCGCGGGAGCTACGGGTCGTCGAGCTGTCTCGTCTTGAACCTGCTGTGCAGCCGAGGCGCCCGGCGGGCGTCGATCCAGGCGGGTGGGATGAACCACGGCTTACCGTCGACAAGCTCGATAAGCCAGCCGTCACGATGGACGATGGCGTGATGACGTCCGCACAGCAAAACGCCGTTGTCGGCGCACGTGTGGCCGCCGTCGGCCCAATGTTTGCGGTGATGAATGTCGCACCAGGCGGGCGGGCGATCGCAGCCGGGCATCGCGCAGCCTTGGTCTCTGGCTTCAATCGCCCGCCGGACCGCAAGCGGCCAACATCTGGTGGCGCGGCCGACGTCGAGCGGCTCCCCGGCCGAACCGAGCACGATCGGGATGACCTTCGCATCGCACGCCAACCGCCGGGTGGCTTCGGCTGACAGCACCGCGCCGTGGTCGAGCACCCCCGGCAACTGGCAAAGCTCGCCACGCAGCGACTCAAGGCTGATCGTGACGTTGACGTGCGGCAGCTCGCCATTGCGCCGCGCCGCGTTCGGGTCGGCGGCCGCCGCTTGGCACACCCGCACGAACGCCTCGGCATAGCGCGCGTCGGCGTCGCGCAGATCGGGGACGCCGTCAACGGTCGGATCGGGCAGGGCGTACGCGTTGAGCACGGGCAGGATGTGCGCCGCCGCCTCAACCCCATAACTGCCGGTGAAGCTGACGCCACCGTCGTGCCGCAAAACCAACCGGAATCGGTCGCGCTCAGCCGCGCGCGCCTCTCGGCGGGCCAACTCGTCGGGCGCAAACCGGTGGACGATTTCCGCTGCCCGGCGCGAGACCGCGACCGTCCCCTCCTCGGCCGCGATGTCGACCAACAGCCGCTCCACCGGCGCCGTGAATCTCGCTGGCAGCCCCGCTGGCAACGATTCCATCGCGGCGCAGACCGCGGTCGCGCCAGGTTGGCTGATCCGCCCATCGGCGAACGCCTCGCGCGTGACCGGCAGCGCGCACAAGCCCGCGTGCAACCGCAACCGGGTCTTCGTCAGCCCCGGCGCGACATCGGCGCGTGCCCGCAGTAGCGCCGCCAGCGACGTCGCGCCCTCGTGCTCGGCGACCCGCGACAGCTCCGCCTGTGCTGCCAAGCTCACCCGAGCGGCGTCTAGCCGCCGTGCCACCACTTCGACGTCGACGAGTAGCCCGGCCAGCTCGCCGGCCGGCAATGACCACACGTTGGCTGCCGCAAGCGCGTCAAGACATGCGGCCATTCCCGCGACGGCCTCGGCCGCCGGGTGGTCGAACGTGACACCGCTCCTGGACATGAAGACGAAGCTAGACTGACCCACCGACAAAAATCGCAAACGCATCAAAGGCCAGAAAGGCCTGTGGATTAAGGAAAAACAAGCTGTGGACAAACGCCACCTCTGAGTCGGATCCCGACTCAGCAAGCGGCCTCGCAACGTCTGGCAACCGCGTGTCATCCTTTTCGGCGGCTCGCGCGTCATGAGAGCAAGCCACCCGCAATCGGACAACATGCACCTGATCACATGCACCTGACCACATGCACCTGACCACATGCACCGAAGGAGACCGATGCCGACGCGACGAACCGTTCTGCTCGGCGGTCTCGGCGCAGCCGCGCTCGCAATCGTCGGCGGCTACGCCGGAGTCGAAGAGGGCGTGCTCCCCGGCCGCATCAGGCTCGCCGGACTCACCGGCCAGTGCGACGTCGACGCCACTCCCCCGCCAAGCGGCGCGTCGGTCGAAACGGACAGCTTCGCGTCGTCCGCGCGAAAAACCACGCTGGGCTGGTCGCTCGCGCTCCCGCCGAACGAAACGGCCGCCAACCTGCCCGTCGTCGTCGTGCTCCATGGCCGTGGCGGAAATCACGAGACCGCCTTCAAAGACCTTAAGCTGCAAGACTTTCTCGCCGCTTACACCAGGGCTGGCGGCAAGCCATTCGCACTCGCGAGCGTCGACGGCGGTGACAACACGTACTGGCATCCAAGACGCGACGGCGACGACCCCATCACCATGCTCACCGACGAACTCCTTCCGCGGCTTAAACAACGCGGGCTTCGCACCGACCGCATCGGCGTGCTCGGATGGTCGATGGGCGGGTACGGCACCCTGCTACTCGCCCGCGAGTCACACCGCAAAAACCTCAAGAACACGGACGTCGCCGCTGCCGCGGCTGGCAGCCCGGCGTTGTTCACCAGCTTCAAATCCAGCGCGGCCGGCGCTTTCGACGACGCCAGCGACTTCGCTCGATACGGCGACCTCAGCGACGAACCCGACGTGGGCACGACGCCGTTGCACGTTTCTTGCGGCAAAGACGACGCGTTCACCGAAGCCACCAAGCGCTATCGCACGCACGTCAATCCCATGCCGGCGGGCGACATCGGCAAGGGCTGCCACACCGACGGCTACTGGCGGTCAATCGCCGCGCAACAGCTCGCCTTCCTCGGCGCGCACCTGGCGTGACGATTCAGACGTCGATGCGCGCGCGGTCGAGCAACGCCGCGGAGTCGACGATGAACTCCTTGCGCGGCGCGACGTCGTTGCCCATCAGCAGCTCGAACGCCGATTCGGCGGCAGCCGCGTCGTCCAAACGAATTCGGCGCAGCACCCGCCGCGCGGGATCCATTGTGGTCTCGGCGAGCTGGTCGGCGTCCATCTCGCCGAGACCCTTGTAGCGCTGCGGAGTCTTGTACTTCTTGCCCTTCTTCTCCAAGTCGAGCAAGAGCCGGCGCATCTCGGCGTCGCTGTAGGTGTAGACGGGCTCTTTCTGACCCGAGATCTCGATTCGGTGCAACGGCGGCACCGCGGCGAACACCCGGCCGGCGTCGAGCAGCGGCTTCATGTACCGGTAAACGAGCGTCAGCAACAGACAGCGGATGTGTGCGCCGTCGACGTCGGCGTCGGTCATGATGATGACCTTGCCGTAACGGGCGGCGTCGACGTCGAACGTTCGGCCAGAACCGGCGCCGATCACTTGAATGATCGAAGCGCACTCGGCGTTGTTGAGCATCTCGCCGACGCCTGCCTTTTGCACGTTGAGAATCTTTCCGCGAATCGGAAGCAGTGCTTGGAACTCCGACTTGCGGGCCAATTTCGCAGTGCCTAAAGCAGAATCGCCCTCGACGATGAAGAGTTCGGTGCGGTCGACGTCCTCGCTGCGGCAGTCGGCCAGCTTCGCCGGCAAGGTCGACGACTCAAGCGCGTTCTTACGCCGCTGCGCCTCTTTGTGCGCGCGCGCCGCCAATCGGGTCTTCGACGCGGCGGCCACCTTCTCGAGCAGCGCACGCGCCTGCTGCTTCTCGGCCCGCTTTGAACTCGTGAGGAAATCCTTCAAAGTGCGGGAAATCACGTCGTGGACAATCTTCGACGCGGCCGGAGTGCCGAGCACCTCCTTGGTTTGGCCTTCGAACTGCGGCTCCGCAAGGCGCACCGTGACGACGGCTGTAAGGCCTTCGAGCACGTCGTCCTTGATGATCGGGTCGTCGTTGACCTTGAGCAGCTTCACCGCGCGCAGCTGGTCGTTGAACACCTTCACCAACGCACGCTCGAAGCCAACGACGTGCGTTCCGCCCTTCGGCGTCGTGATGATGTTCACGAACGAACGGACATTGGTGTCGTAGCCGGTGCCCCACCGCAACGCGACATCGACGTCGAGGTCGCGGCGGACGTCGGTCGGCGTCATGTGGCCAAGCTCGTCGAGCATCGGGACGGTCTCTTCAAAAGCGCCAGACCCCTGGAGCCGCAACGTGTCGGTGATACCTGCGTCGGACGCCAAGAAGTCGACGAAGTCGCCGATGCCGCCGGCGTAACAGAAACTCTGCTCGCGTGGCAACTCCGCGTCGGCCCCGCGCGCCTTGTCCGCGCGTCCGTCGACAACGGAAATCGTCAATCCAGGCACCAAAAACGCGGTCTGCCGCGCCCGCTCAATCAGCCCGGTCAGCTCCACCACGGCGTCCTTGGTGAAAATCTGCCGGTCAGGCCAGAACCGCACCCGCGTGCCGGTGACCTTCTTCGCGACCCGCTTCACCTTGGTCAGCCCGGACTTCTCGGTGAACTTGCCCTCCGGCCCCGCGCCGGCGAACTCGCCGGGCTTGCCGCGACGGAAACTCATCGCGTACGTGCCGCCGTCGCGGTCGACCTCGACGTCCAATCTCGACGACAACGCGTTGACGACCGACGCGCCGACGCCGTGCAGACCGCCGGTCGCGGCGTAGGAGCCGCCGCCGAACTTGCCGCCCGCGTGCAACCGGGTCATCACGACCTCGACGCCCGACAGCTTCGTCTTCGGCTCGATGTCGACCGGGATGCCACGACCGTTGTCGCGCACCTCGACCGAGCCGTCGTCGCGCAGTTCAACCTCGATCGCGCTGCAACACCCGACCAGCGCCTCGTCGACCGAGTTGTCGATGATCTCCCACAAGCAGTGCATCAGGCCGCGGCCGTCGGTGGAGCCGATGTACATGCCCGGCCGCTTGCGCACCGCCTCCAGGCCCTCGAGCACCAGCAGGTGCCGAGCGGTGTAGTCGGAACGGTCGTCGCCGGTGAACAGTGCGGCGGCTGGGTCGACGCTGGGTTGGGCGGTCACGGACCTCGCGCTTTCTGATCGGGCTTGCGCCTGCAGGCTACCCAAGCCAGCGGTCGTCCGCCGTCGGGGCGCGCCGCCCTGCGGACAACCTCAGCCGCCGCTCATGTCAGCCCGAGTGCCGCCTTGAGCTGCGCGACCAGCGCCGCCGACGCGGCGCCCAGCCGTCCGTCGCTGGTCAGCACCCGGTTGCACCCGCCGAGCTCGACGTAGGCGCCGCCGCCGATCACCGCGAACTCCCCCGCGTCAGAGCAACCACCAGGCAGTGGCGCGGTGATCGCCGCTTCGCTCGCCAGCGCAACCGCGGCGTCTCCGGCGAGGGTCGCGCCCTTGATCAGGTCTCCGGCGCGCAGTCCGCCTTCGAGCGGGCCGGCCTTGTACAAGCACACCAACACGGACGACGGTGAGCTCGCGAGGTCGCCGACGCTCGATCCCGTCATGCCCTCGGTGTGGCTGGCCCCTTGAAGCGCGACCACGTCCTTCCACCGTTGATCGCAGCCGGTCTTGATCGCCTCGGGCGCCCGGGTCTGCGCCACGCGCACCGCGTCGACCGCGCTGAAATCGAGGCTCGACAGCACCTTCGTCGCGCCCGGTAGCGGCAGACCGCATTGGTCGGTCGGCATCGACGGCCGCACGACTTTCCCGTGGGCGTCGATCACCGCGAACCACGGCAGCACCATGGCGATCGCCGGGCAAGCGATGCCGGACGGCGTCGGCTTGGAGGGCTTGCGCAACTCGGTCGCGAGGCTGGCTAGCTCGTTCGTGGGCGAGTCGGCCACCTCCGCCAACTGGACGCTCCACTCCCCAAGATCGCCGTATGCGCGCAGCACGGTCTCGCAGCGGACGACCTTCTTGATGGCGAAGTCCGAAGGCAACGGCGCCCGGTCGGGGCCGCCAGCCGTGGTGAACGAGTCGGTCGGGCAGCTGATCGCCTGGCCGTCGACGTGGGCGACCGCGTGCGTGCCGGCCGGAGGCGGCGTTCCGCGGGCCGCCGTGGCGGCCGGTCCGGTCGGCTCGATCGACAGCCCAGGTCCGCTGCTGGCCGTCGAGTCGCCCGACCCGGCGGTGGCCGACGCCACCGCCGACGGCGCCGGGGTGGCCGGCGAGACACTCGGTGCCGTGCCGGCGCCGGTGTGCACATTGGACGTCGACGCGCAACCGGCGCAGGCGATGATCACCGCCGCCGCGGCGCCCACGATCACTCGACTCATGCGGGTTGGACGCAACTCGCGCACCACCGGTTGCGTCAGGTTGGTCACGGATGTGTTGCGTCCCGAACGGCGCAGGGTAGGCCGAACGAAGAACCACATATCGGCGCCTATAGCTCCTGTTAGCTCAGCGCGAACGGCGAGTTACCGACGCTCGGGAAGGATCTGTGGTGAGGTAGTGGTTGCATTGGTTAGCTGTTTGCCGATGAGAAGGACGTGAATGTGACTCCGGTGCTGGCTCCGACACCCCTGTCGGCCGCGGATCGTTGCGACCGCTGCGGCGCGCGCGCCTATCTGCGCGCGGTGCTGCCGTCCGGGGGCGCCCTGCTGTTCTGCGCGCATCACGCGCGTGAGCACGCGGCCGCGCTGCGCGCAGCCGCTGTCGAACTGCATGACGAATCCGGTCAACTCGAGGACGTGCCCGCGACTGCCCCAGACGACGAGCGATAGATAGCAAGAACCGTTGAGGGCCCCGACCGGAGAAATCCGGCCGGGGCCTTCACATGTTTCAGCTTCACATGTTTCAACCGGCTAGGCCTTCCGGGACGGGCTTGATGGCGGCGCGGCAGGATGCTTACCACCGACACCGAGCGGAATGTCGGCCTGGCCGCAGCCCACAGGGCCGCCCGACAGGGTGTTCCACGTCCAAGCCAACAGCGAAGGCAGCGCGGCACGCCACGCAGGCGGCGTGTGCGTGCCGCCCTCAACCACCACGTTCATTGTCTTTTCGCGCGCCGAGATCACGTGCTCGAAGTACCCGGCCGCCACAGTGTCGGTGTTGTTCCTGGTGCCGCGCATGATCCAAAAGCGCGGCAGCGGACCGCTCGCTGACTGCGCCAGCGCGGTGGGGTCGTTGGCACGCAGCCCTGCGCCGTCCTGACTGAAGACCTTTCCGAGCACGGCGAGGTCGGCTTGCGTCGAGTAAAAGCCGTCCATCGACGCCACTGCTCCGTAGGAGCCGAGGTGTCGAAGTGCCAGGTTGGCCGCGCAGAATCCGCCGTCCGACAGCCCACCTATACCCCAGTGCGGGCCCGGCGGCAGAACCCGGAAATCGGCGGCCATGTCGTCGGCGACGTCCAAGGTCAAATAGGTGTCGTCGAGCGGGCCGTGCGGAGCGTCGACGCAGTCTTGGCCGTGCGCGCCGGAGAACGTGGTCGGCATGACCACGACCATCGGGCCGATCCGGCCGCTGTCGATCTGGTGATCGAGGATTTGAGCTAGGCCAAGTCCGTAGATCCAGCCGCTCGCGTCTCCCGGGTCGCCGTGGAGCAGCTCAAGCACAGGGAACTGGGTGTTGGCGTACGCAGGCTGGAAGTACTGCGGCGGCAGGTACACAAACGCCCGGCGATCGATGCCGCTGCGCTTGCCTGGCAGGTCGAGGCGGACCACCCGGCCGCTGCCGGTCGTCGGCTTGGCGGGGATGCCAAGCAGCGGGATGTCGACCAGCGTGGTGGTGGTCGGGGTCGGGTTCGGTGTGGGAGACGGCGGCACCGACGGCGCGGCCGGCAGATCACCCGCGTTTTCACGCCGATCGAGGTGCGTCAACGTTTTGTTGGACGTCGCCATGGCCGCCGTGTACGAGACCGTGCCGTGGCTGGTCAGGTCGGCCGCGAGAGCATTCCACGTTGTGTAGTACTGGTAGTTGTCGTTGACCAACGCGGCGCCAAACAAGGTGCTGAGTGCAAAGGCGAGCACGCCCGCGGTCATTCGCAACGCGAGGTGCCTCGTCTTCACCAACCAGAAGAGCAACCCGCCGAACCCGACCACTAGGGCGCCGAGGAACACCCACCCCGTTGGCTCGAACACCGGTCAGCTCCTCGTCGTCCGCGGTCTCTCTGCGCGCGTCACGAGTAAAACGCATGAGAGGCCCCTTTGGTTGCCGTTGGCCCGGACGACGCGGGGCGCCGACCGGATATTCCGACCGGCGCCCCGCCACGTCAGCTGACCGTCAGGTTGTGGCGTGCACCTTCAGCTGGTGCGCCGCCGCCAGCAGCGCCCGTGCCGCCGCCGTCTCCGTCGCGACCGTGCGCCAACTCGGGGCCTGGCCGTCGAACGCCGCCGCGTTCAACGTTTGGGAGATCCGGGTCGCGACGATGGTTCGGACGAATCCCAGGCCGCGCAGCACCTGCTCGGTGCGGGTCCACTGTTGATCGTTCGACGACGACCCGCTGGCCAGCGCGGCGCTGTCGGCGATCAGCGTGTCTGTGCCGAACTCGCCAACGGCGGAGTTCAGCTGTTTGAACGCCTCCCCCAGTGCCTGAGTTCCGGCCAACGCGTGCGGCACGCGGCGCATGATCTCGGTGATCACCCGCCCGTCCGACCGGTAGTCGTCACGCAGGCCGACCATCGACAGCAGCGTGGGCCGGATGTCCGGCTCGTCCGCCCAGGTGCCCTTGGTGCTGAGGTCCGGAACGGTCATCGTCGAGTTCGGGTCGAGAACGGCTGGGCTGTGCTCGGCGTCGGGTCCATCGACGCCGCCCGCCTTCACGTTCGGCCCGACGAACGCCGCCCACGTGATGTCGATGTGCGGGCTGTAGTAGCCGTGGTTCCACGCGAACTTGCTGTAGATCGTCACCCCGGCCGGGCACGTCGAAAGGCTCGCGCTCTGGCAGAAGTAGTAGTCCGGCTTCGGGAAAATCGTGTACGTCGGCGTTCGCAGCGGATCGGCGGTTTGCATGTGCAGGATCTGCTGCTCCGCGGCGTCCGCCTGGTAGTTCACGATCTTCTCGTTTGTCGTGCCGCTGTACGGGTTGTTCGCCGTCAGCGCCGCGGTGTCGCGCTCGAGCTGGCGAACGGCTGGATCGTCAGCCCGCGGTTGCGGCCGCGCCGGCGTGCCGTTGACGTACATCGCTGCACCTTGCGGCTCGACGTCAAAAGCCGTCGTGTTATTGCGCTGCGTCTTCAGCAGGTCAGGAAGGTTCGCCTCCAACTCGCCGATTTGACCTGCGGCGTAAGAGCAAACGCTGCCATTGCAGGACGGCGTCATGGCGCGGCCGGCGTTCGCGCCAGCGAAGTGGTCATTCTCCTCCGCGCTGATCACGAACTCGGTGTTCTTCGGAGTGATGCCATCTTTTGCCAGCCGGTCAAGGAATTTCGCGAACGCCTGGTCGTACTGCGCGGCGCTCGACGCCATGCATGGGTCGCCCGCTCCGAGGGCGCCGAGGCTGTTCGTTGTGCAACCGGTCTGCCCAGGCTTCTTGTCGTGGATGTCAGAGATGTAGCCGTAGGTCACTGGGATGCCCGCCTCTTGCATGTCGGCGAGGTAGGCGAGCGACTGGGTGGCTGTCGGGTTGAAGCCAGGGAATCCGGGCTTCTTGGTGAACGACTCGATGATCGGGTTGCCGTCGAGGTCGGTGAGATTTCCGTTCGCATCGGTCACCGGGTATCCGTGCGATGTCGCGTTCGGGGTGCCGGCGCCGAGTTGCGGCGCGACGTACTTGGCGCCGAACAGCGCCTGGTACCCGTGGTAGCCGCCGGGTTCGTTAGGCAACATGTCCGGCGTGGCGGACGACGAGGGCGTCGTCTGGCCGTACTTCACCGCTTTGGCGTTCGCGCAGACCGCGTTGCCCTCGGCGCAGTGCACGGCGACACCGACGTAGTCGGCGACTTCGGCGTCCCAGAACGGCGCGCCAGCGGTGTCAGCGGCGAGTTGCGCGGCCTCTGGCGAGTTGGCCCCGAACACGTTCGGAATGTCGACCGGAACGTTCTCCAACACCATGTTCGCCGTCGAGAAGTCGCCGACGTCGCAACCGGCGCGAGTGAACGGCACCCACGGGGCTGGCGTGGTGTCGCCGTCCGCGCTCGGCTTCGCCGGGTCGGAGTACACCATCGACGGCGCGCTGTCGGTCGTCGATGGCGCGAGGGTCGCGGTGTTGTAGACCGGCGACGTCCAGTACACGAACGAGCCGTCAGGCTCGGTGCTGCCGTCGGGGTGGTAGGTCTTGTACGAGTTGCTCACCGGCATGCCGTGCCGGTCGGGGTACAGGCCGGTGTAGATGGCCAGGCTGTCTTCGGCGGTGTGCGCGATCAGCGGCGTGTGCATGTTCGACATCAGCGTGCCGTTGGACTCAAGGAAGTGCAGCAGGGTGGGCATCTGCTCAAGGTCCGAGGGCACGTTCGGGTTGTCACGGAAGAAATGGACGTTGTCGAACGTGATCTCGATGACGTGCTTGACCCCGTTTCCGAGGTGACAGCTGCCGGACGACGCGTGCTCGGCCGCCGCCGGACCGCCGCTGGGCGCTTGGGCGGACGCCGCCGGCGCGAGAACGCCGAAGCCTGCGCCCGTCGCCAACACGACGGCTGACGCGCTGACTAACGCGCCCCATCGCCCCGATCTTGGTGATCTTCCCGAGTTCCCTGGACCGCGTGATCCACGCATGAGGACTCCTTCCTAGACGCCTGGTGGGCGTCCGGAAGGCTAGTCCTGC
>JAICYF010000082.1 GCA_025934355.1 Acidothermaceae bacterium | reverse complement strand
TGACAATCGGTGGCGGCAGCTACCTTCGCCGTTCATCGCAGGCTGTGTCGTCTGCCCGTTGGCCAGTTCCAGGGTTGATCCTGGTTGGGCTTGATCAGCCGGGAGGCGTACGCCGAATCGTCCCGAAGGCGGACGTCAGCGGGTCGCCGAGGCCATACCTTCTGTTTCGTGGATCCGCTGTCCAGACATCGAGTGTTGCCACGCCGTGCCCTTGACGTCGGGCTCGCCATGGTGCTGTTGGTCATCGGCGAGTCGCAGGTGCTGGCTGGCTGGAACGACGGCGGCGTTGGCGCGGTCACGCACACGCACCACCTCGCGCGAGCGGTGCTGGTCGTGTTCTTCGTGGCTCCGCTGGCCTGGCGCCGGGTGTGGCCGCTCGCAGTAGTCGCAGCCACCTGCCTAGCGATGATCGTGCAGCTCACGACTGTCGCCGCTTACGTGCCGTTCTTGAGCGCCCTGCTCCCGATGGCCATCGGGAACTACACGGCCGCCGCGTACGCCAGGCGGTGGCGGTGGGTGAGCTTGCTTCTCGTCTTCGCCACGGAGGCGGTGATCTATGCGCGGATTCCGGCCGAGCGGGTCGGGGGCGAGATGTTGTTCGCTGGCTTCGTCGCCCTCGGGACGTGGGTCGTAGGCGACGTCGTCCGGGCACGATTGTCACGGGCAGACCGGGCCGTCGAGGCTGCGCGCCTTGTGGTGGCAGAAAACGAGGCTGCAGCGGCTGTCGCGCTGGCCGAAGAACGTGCCCAGATCGCACGCGAGTTACACGACGTGATCGCGCACACGGTCAGTGTGATGGGAGTCCAGGCAGGTGCGGCACGCACGCTGATAGAAAGCGATCCGCAGGCTGCGACCACGGCACTCCTCGCGGTCGAGGCCGCAGCACGCTCGTCGGTGACTGAACTGCAGCGTTTGCTTGCCGTACTCCGCCAGCCGGCCGGGACGCCGGACGACCGCTCGCCGCAGCCCGGGCTCGCGCAGCTGCCCGCGCTCGTCGAACAGGTACGCGCCGCCGGCCTACCGGTCGAGCTTTCGGCGACGGGTACCGCCGAGTTGTCGCCCGGAGTCGATCTAGCGGCCTACCGGATCGTCCAGGAGGCGTTGACGAACGCCCTCAAATACGCGAGGGCGCCGACGGCGGTTCGCGTTCGTTACACCGACGGTCGGGTGGAGATCGAAGTGCGCGATGCCGGGCGTGCTTATGCGGCCAAGTCGGAATCGACCGGGCACGGACTGATCGGCAGCCGGGAGCGCGCGACTCTTTACGGCGGCACATTCGATGCCCAACCGCACCCTGACGGCGGGTTCGTCGTCCGGGCGTCTTTGCCAATCGCTACTGGCGCGCAGTCGTGATACGTGTCGTTATCGCCGACGACCAGGCCCTGGTACGTGGCGGATTTCGCGCGATCCTGTCCGCCCATCCAGACATCGACGTCGTTGCGGAGGCTGGTACGGGCGGCGAGGCGGTTGCAGCGGTTGCTGGTAAGAATCCGGACGTCGCGTTGGTAGATGTGCGCATGCCGGAGATGGACGGGATCGAGGCAACGCGCCGGATCAAAGCCGCCAATGGCGACTGCCGCGTGTTGATACTGACGACCTTCGATGTCGATGAACACGTGTACGACGCCTTTCGCGCCGGAGCGGCGGGCTTCCTGCTCAAGACGGTCTCGCCGGAGGAACTCGTCAACGCGGTGCGGGCGGTGCACTCAGGTGATGCGTTACTCGCACCGACCGTCACCCGGCGTCTGATCGAACGCTTTGTCACATCACCGCGGCCGGCCGAAGACGCGCGGTTGCAGAGCCTGACCGATCGCGAACGAGACGTGCTGCGGCTCGTCGCGCACGGACTTTCCAACACAGAGATCGCCGCCGAGCTGTTCGTAAGCCACGGCACCGTCAAGACGCACGTTGGCCGCATTCTCACGAAGCTCGACCTCCGCGACCGGGTGCAAGCCGTGGTGCTGGCGTACGAGGTCGGGCTGGTTCGCCCTGGCGTGAGTGAGCGCCCGGACAGCCGCCCGAGCGGCTAACGTCGTCCGCGTGGCGTTCCGCCAGCTTTCGCGCGCCGACGCCCGACAGATCGCCGTCCGGGCTCAGTTGCTCGACGCGCCCGCGCCCGACCGACCAGCTCGACGTCGTCGGTCGTTTGACGCTGCTCGACATCGAGCCGACGGCCGGGGTAGTGCCGAGCACAACCCCGCATGTGGAGCCGCCTCCGGCGAAAGTCACATGACGAGTTGGTGTTGGCCAACAAAGAGTGCTTCAGCTACATCTTGCGCATCCACGGCTTACAACGGCCTGCGTAACCGACCCCGCACGTTCCGTCGATTTGGTCGACCTGAATGTGATGCAGCACTGGCCCTTTTCGGGCTCGGGGCGGGCTTCGAGGCGACTGCCCTGGCAAGTTTCGAGTAGGCCGCGCATGACGTTCAGGTTCATGCCGCAAACCAACTCGGGGTTTTCATTAGCGAGGGCATGGAATGGGCAATTCGCGAGCGTGATGACTCCGTTGTCGGAGTACGGCTCGTAGCCGTACTCGGCGAGCACCTTGCTGATCTCTTGGGTGGCCGTCGTGGCGTCGGCATCCCCGGCGAGTCGGTGCAGGGCCTGCTCGCCGAGCCCTCGGCCTGCGAGTGTGGCTGATTCGCGCAGCGCGTCGGCCATCGGCGTGCCGGTTGCGACCGTGATGGCAATCGCACGCGCCATGATTTGGCCGGCGAGGTCGTAACGGCGCTCGGGCAGGTTGATCGCGACTTCTCGCGAGGAACGGCGATAACGCTTCGCTGGCCGCCCAGCGCCGGGCCCGCCTCGGCCCGCGGGACGGCTGTATTCGGTGTCTAACAGCCCGTCCGACGCGAGTTTGTCGAGGTGGAACTTTGCCGTGTGCCGCGCGACGCCCACTGCGGCGGCTGCTTGTTCGCGGCTGACTGGTTCCCGCTGCGCGACCACATAGCGGTAAAGCGCACGCCGAGTGGGGTCCGTAAGGGCCGCGATCGCTTTGATCTGTTCATCGAGGTGATCAGGTTCGGTCTCCTGCCTCATCGCCGCCTCCTTGCGTGCGCTACGTCGCACGTACTCAGTCTATCGGACGATTTGGTTGACGTAAGAAGGCGAGCGATCTAACGTAGAAGTGGACTTCCGATACAAAAGGAGCAAGCCATGAGTACCGCAACACCGCACAGGCAATCCGTCGTCGCCGCCACCCGGCCAACACAACAACTGAAGACCGACCCGAAGTTTCAGGCGTTTTGGATGATGCGCATCGGCTTCGGTCTCTTGCCAATCGTGTTCGGCGCGGACAAGTTCGCGCATGTGATGGTCAACTGGGACAAGTACCTAGCCCCCGAGTTGCAGCATTGGATCAGCCCGTTCAACACGGTGCACCAAAGCATGTACGCGGTCGGTGTCATCGAGATCATCGCTGGGCTCGTGGTCTTGTCGCTGCCCCGGGTAGGTGGCTACGTGGTCGCGCTGTGGCTGGCCGGCATTGTCGTCAACCTAGCTTTGATTAGCGGCTACTGGGACATCATGGCGCGTGACGTGGCGCTGTTCTTGCTGGCCCTGACCTTCACCCGCCTTGCCAGCGCGTTTCCCGCTGGCGCGGTCTCCGACCGGCTGCTGGCTGGTTACCGCCGCTCTCATCGTCGGATCTGAGCCCTCGGATCTGCGCCGTCGGATCTGAGCCCTCGAATTTGAGGACGCGAGCCGAAGGCGCAGAGCCAACGACCATGGCATTCGTTCGGCGGCCGCTCCCAACCGCCACCGGACCGTGCCATGGATGGCCATTCAGGTTAGGCAGCCAACCCCGGGGTTACGGGTGTGGCATAGAAAGCCGCCACGGCCGGGCCACGAGCGAGCCATTAGCGTAGAGGGTGATCGGGATGGTCTCGGCTCAGCCGGTGGGCGGACAACCCGCCCACGCGCGGCCGGAACAAGGCCGAAAGCCGTTTCGGCGCGCGGATTGGTGGTCGCTGTACGCGCAGGTATTGGCGGTCAACGCGGCAATCTTGCTCGCTTGGGTAAGCGTGTTGCTCTGGACTCCGGTTACAGTGTCGGCCCCGATCACCGTCGATCAAGCGCTGCTCATCGGCGTCATGCTGGTCGTGACGGTGGCGGCGAACGCGGTGCTTCTTCGGCTTAGCTTTCGCGGTCTCGCCGCGCTGGTGAGTCAGATGGAGACGTCAGACCTGCTGCGCCCTCGGGAGCGGTTGCCGCAGAAGGGTGGCGTGGAGACGCGCGCCTTGATCAGTCGCTTTAACGAGATGCTTGATCGGCTCGAAGCCGAGCGACTGGCCAGCACGCGGATGAACCTGTCTACTCTCGAGGCGGAGCGGCGGCGCATAAGCCGAGAGTTGCACGACGAGATCGGGCAGCGGATGACGGGAATCTTGTTGCAACTCGGCCGAATCGGCCACGAGGTACCCGAAGCCGCGCAAGCCCAGATCGCCGGAGCTCGAGATGAGGTGCGCGCGGCGCTGGATGGGGTCGCCACATTGGCGTGGCAGATCCGCCCTGGAGTCTTGGACGACTTTGGCCTCCTCAGCGCGCTGCGCTCGCTCACTGCGTCCCTGGCCGACAACGGGCATGCTCGGATCGACGCATCGCTGCCACACCAGCTGCCGCCTTTGCCGGGTGAGACCGAACTTGCTATTTACCGCATCGCCCAGGAATCGCTCACCAACGCCCTCCGGCACTCCGGTGCGACCATCATCAATGTCGCGATGCGAGTTGCACCCACACGCGTCGTCTTGCAGATCGTCGACAACGGCTTGGGGTTGCCGGGTGGTGGTCGCGAAGGTGCGGGTCTGCGCGGCATGCGGGAACGTGCGCTCCTGACCGGCGGCGAGTTCTCGGTGGAAGGGATCACACCTCAGGGGCTGCGGATCGAACTCACGGTGCCAACCGGAGGGCTCCGCGCGTGACCAATTCTGTGCGAGTCCCCGCGCGGATCCTTGTCGCCGACGACTTCGCCATCGTTCGCGAAGGAGTCAAAGCGCTGCTCGAACACCAACCCGACCTTGAGGTGACCGCCGAGGCCGGCGACGGCCGAGACGCCGTCCACAAAGCAGTCACCACGGACGTCGACCTCGCAATCCTCGACATCGCCATGCCCAAGCTCACCGGCCTACAGGCCGTGCGCGAGATTGCGCGTCGCCGACCGGACTTGCCGATCGTGTTGTTGTCGATGCACGCCGGCGAGCAGTACTTCTTCGACGCGTTGCAGGCCGGTGCGGCCGGCTATGTGCTCAAACGAGACGCGGACCGCGTCCTGATCGACGCCTGCCGGACCGCGCTTCGTGGGGAGTCGTTCATCTACCCGCAGGCGCTCGGCACGTTGATGCGCCGTTACATCGAACGCGTAGAGCGCGGCGAGGAACCCGGACGGCAGCTGCTGACTCCCCGCGAATCCGAGGTTGTGAAGCTCATCGCGGAAAGTCACAGCTCCCGCGAGATCGCCGAGCTGCTGACGATCAGCGTCAAGACCGTGGAGCGGCACCGCGCGAACATCCTCGAGCGACTCGGCATGCGGGACCGCGTCGAGCTGACCCGCTACGCGATCCGCGCCGGCATCATCGAGCCCTGACCGCCACCCAAGATGGGGTCTGCCACGGATAGACCGGGCGCTGCGCAGGCGCGAGGCTCGGAGATGTCGCAGCAGCCCTCACGAGGACGTCGTGACGTGGCTAGGAGCACTTGCGGGGGTTCTGTCTTTACTGGAGGTTCTGGTGGCGTTCACCGATTGCGGGTTGGCCCGCCGTGACGATCTACTATGCGCGCGCGAACTGCAATTCGGGTCGTATACCCGTGACGGCGTCGACGTGCTCGCAGTGGCGGGCGAGCTAGATCTTGCCACCTACGGCGCGTGGTCAGCCGCGTTGACCAACGCGTTTTCGGCCGCCCGGGCGCTGGTTGTCGACTTCACGCGGGTCGGGTTTTGCGACGTGGCCTGCGCGGAGCTTCTTCGGACAACCGTGCAGCGCCAAGACCACCGCCTCGGGATCGCGGTGGCCGCTGTGACGCGGCCCGTTGCCCGAGTTTTGGACATCGTCATCCCGGCCGGGATCCTTCCGCGCTCGCGCAGTGCCACCGAAGCGGTCGTTATGCTCGCCGGAGATTCGCGGGCGAGTGGTCGCTCGGCCGGCCAGTCAGCAAACCGGGCAACTGTGTTTGCCGTGAAGTCCTTACCGGGGCCGTTTTCTGATGGTCGGAGGCCCTGATGCGCGTGGGTCAGTCGTCAACTCTCAGGCAACGCACCTCGCCGCTCGGCGCGACGTCGTTGAATGAGGTTGCGGTGTTCCCGGTGCCAGGCGCGGCTGAGGTCGCGGTGTCGGCGGTCACGATAGGCGCGCAGATCAGCTGGCTATCGGCCGTCGGCAATCTGGTCGACGGAGCCGCCGCCGCGCATCTGAGCGCCGCGCTGCGGTGTCAGCGCGAGATCGGATGTCGTTTCGTGTGGCTGGACCTTTCTCAGGTGCCGATGCTCGATCGGGCCAGCTTCGAGGTGCTCGTCGAAGCCCATAGCCGATTCCAGGCCGCAGGCGGAATGTTGGTGTTGACAGGTGTCGGCCCGCGGATCGCCCGGCTGCTGGAGATCACCGGACAACGCGAGACGTTGTTCACCGTCGTCGCGGAACCCGCCCCGCACCAGCGCCCAGCCGGCCGTGACGCGCTCGGAGGCGAGGAGACCCGCGACGAATCCGCTGACCGACAGATGGCAACAGCGAGCCTGACCGTGCAGCGACGTCGCACAATCGATCGGGCGGTCGGCGTCGTGATGGGGCGAACCCACTGCGGCATCGTCGAAGCCACCGAGCAACTGCTGGTGGTCGGCCGGGCCACCAGCCGCGACGTTTACGAGGTCGCACAATCGATTCTCGACGAAACGACCAAGGCGCGTGTTGAGCGACGAGCTTGGTGATGGAGATGGCGGAGCTCATCCTCGGCGATGTGACGGCAAGCCTTGGGCAACGTGCCTGATTCTGCCGAGCCACCTGAGCGGCGGACACCAGCCGTGAGTGTGGCGGGTGCGGCTGGAGAATTGGGCGCCGCTCAGAACGCGGCGGGCGACGCCGCCGGCAGAAGGTCCAAACAACAAACACTTCCCAGGGAGTCGCTTCCAAAAACTCCGTATCCGCCTCAGAAACTCAGTTAGCGAGGCCTCTTTACAGTGGACCGTCGTCGGCTCTAGCGTGCGTCGTCGTCCCAACTGTCGGCACTGGTGACGAGAGCGAAGAGAGGCCTGCCATGGTCCGCCGCATGCGCACGTTGATTGCCACGGCCGCCGGATTCGCGCTTGTCGGCGGCGGGCTCACCGGAACCGCGTCAGCTGCTCAGATGGCCGACCCGCCCGCGACCCAAGCCACCGGCGCGCCTGGTGCGCTCAGCCACTTCGACCAAGCGCGCAAAGACTGCCTCGGCACGGCGCGCAACACGTCGTCCAAGATTTGGTACACCGTCGCGAACGGCGTGCTCTCCGACGTCTACGCGCCGACGATGGACACCACGAACGTTCAGACGATGCAATACATCGTCACCGACGGCTCGACGTTCACCGACCTACAGACCCGCGACACCACGTACACCGTGCAGTCGGATCCGACGGGCATGGTGTGCGCCGTGACCTCCACCGCGAAGAGCGGCGCCTACCGACTTACGACGGTCTATTCGACCGACCCGGCGCGCGACAGCGTCGTCATGCACACGGTGTACACGCCGTTGACGTCGTCCGCCGCGCGCTACCAACTCTACGTGCGGCTCGACGCGACCGCGGCCGGTAACGGCGGCGGCGGCTCAGGCAATGGTGGCGCAGACTCAGCGACGATCGACACATCCACCGGTCAATCGGTGCCGGTGTCGTTCGACACCAACACCGTGACCAACGCGGTAAACCGCGACTATGCGGTGCCGACCTACTTAGCGTTACGCGCCAACCGGCCGTTCACCGCCGTGAGCAGCGGGTTCGTCGGGACGGCGAGCGACGGCCTCAACGAACTCGACAGCACGCACACCCTCGCACCCCTCTACACCGACGCGACGAACGGCAACGTCGAACAGACGGCGCAAATCGACGTCAGCCACGGTCGCGAATTCACGCTGGCGCTTGGATTCGGGACGACGCAAGCGAGCGCGGTGCAGACGGCTAGCGCGACCGTCGCGCATTCGTATGTGGCTTCGCTGATCTCGTACGTCGCAGGCTGGGCGAAGTACGACAGCGGGCTGCGCCGTCCGTCCGCCCATTTGACCGGCTTGTCCGCCGCTCAGTCGGCGCAAGCAGACCGCGCTTATTACATCTCGGCGAACGTCGTGAAAGCCAGTGAGGACAAGACTTTCCCTGGTGCCATCGCGGCATCGCTGTCGAGCCCATGGGGCCAGGCCGTGTCGGCCGGCGACCCGGCCAACACCTACTTTGGCTCCTATCGCGAGGTGTTTGCACGAGACCTGTACGAGGCATGGACCGCTCTGTACACCGACGGCGACCTCGCGACAGCACGTGACGCAGTGCGCTTCTTGTTCCTGCGGCAGCAGCAAGCTGACGGCTCGATGCCGAGAAACTCGTTGCTCAACGGCAAAGTCGCGCCTGACTCGTTCAACACCCAACTCGACGAGGCGGCCTACCCGATCCTGATGGCTGAGCAGTCGGGTCTGTCATCCGACAACACGCTTTGGCCGCACATCAAGGCCGACGCCGACTTCCTGATCAGCCACGGCCCGGCGAGCGGTGTCGAGCGATGGGAGGAACAGGGCGGCTACTCGCCGTCGACGATCGCCGCCGAAATCGCTGGCTTGATTGCCGCGGCGGACATCGCCGACGTCCACGACGATGCCGCCGACGCGCGGATCTGGCGGGCGACCGCGGACCAGTACCAGCGCAGCATCAAGGGTTGGACGGTCACCACGAACGGGCCGCTGTCGGCTGACCCGTACTTCATCCGACTGTCGAAGACCGGCGATCCCAACGCGGCGATCTCCTACAACCTCGGCAACGGCGGCCCGACGCTGGATCAGCGCACGGTCATCGACGCCGGTTTCCAAGAGCTTGTGCGCCTCGGCGAGCTGTCGGCGTCCGACCCGGACGTAGCCAACTCGTTGAAGGTGGTCGACGCGACGATCGCGCGGACGACGCCGAACGGCACCGGTTACCTCCGCTACAACGGTGACGGCTACGGCGACTGCTACGAACCCGACCCGTTGACCGACTGCCCGACCACTGGGGCGCCGTGGGCGCCGAGCGGCCACGGGACCGGGCACATTTGGCCCGTGCTCTCGGCCGAGCGGGGAGAGCAGGATCTCGCCATGGGCGACAAGTCGGCTGCCGTGAGCCTGCTGGCGAGCATCAACAAGCTGGCCGGTGGAGTAGGCCTGGTTCCCGAGCAGGATTGGGATTTCGCGGACGTCCCGGCATCGCCGTACGGCAGCGACCCGACCACCGCGTCGATCGGTTTCGTCGACGGCCAACCCGACGGCTCGGCGGCGCCGCTGACATGGGGCGCGGCGTCCGAGGTGCGGTTGACGGCGGATCTGAGCGCGGGCAAGGTGCTGGAGCGGCCGACGTCCACGACGAAGCGTTACGTCACCCACACCCAAGGAACCACCACGTTGACGGTCACCGCGCCCGCTGACAACACGGCGGCGATGGGAACCGTGAACGTCGTTGGAACCGCGACGCCCGGCGCGCGGATCGATGTCGCCGACGTGGCCACCGACAACAACAACACCACGACGGTGTTCACGGCCAAGGCAGCCAAGGATGGAAGCTTCACCGTGCCGGTCACTGTCGCCGCCGGCACGAACGTGTTGGTGATAACGGCGACCACGTCGTCCGGGGCGACGGCGCAAACGACGCGCTCGCTGGTGAACGACGTGGTGAACGGCACGCTGCTGTTCGACAGCGCTGACCCGACCGGTGATGACAACGGACCGGGCAACTACGCCTACCCGACGGCTGGCGACTTCCATGCCGGCGCCTACGACATCACGGACTTCCAGGTGTACGACACGGGCTCGTCCGTGACCTTCCGGGTGCAGACGCGTGACCTGACACCGACATTCGGCAGCGACATCGGCGCGCAATTGGTCGACGTGTACGTGCATGAGCCGTCGGCGTCGCCGACGTCAACTGCAGCGTCGTTCGCCCAACGGAACTACACCATCGCGTCGTCCGACGCGTGGAGCCGGTTGATCGAGGTTCAGGGCTTCGGGCAGCGGTTCGTCGACGCGAATGGCACCACGGTCGGGTCGGTGAATGGCATCAAGGGCAACGCGATCTCGCGCTACATCACCTTCTCTGTCGACAAGAGCGCGCTCGGCGGCACGCCGACGTCAGGATGGGCATTCACCGTCACGTTGACTGGCCAGGACGGGTTCAGCCCCGACCAGGCACGGTCGTTCACGGCGACGCCGCAGCCATACAACTTCGGTGTTTGCGCGACGGCGTCGGCCGACCCGCACTGCACGTTCGACCCGAACGCGGTGCCGAAGGTGATGGACACCATCACCCCGACCGGAGTGAGTCAGTCGACCGAGCTTGACTACACACTCGGCCCGGTGGTGTTGCAAGGCGTCACCATGCCGTAGCGGTTCAGGGCTTCCACGGCGCGGCTCCGGCGGCGTCCGACTTGATGGTCGTTGCCAGCGCGGCAACGACCGTCGGGTCGGCGGTCAGGAGGCCAAGCTCGCGATTGCGGTTTAGGGATGCCGCGGAGAAGTTTTGCGAGCCCACAAAGGCTTCTTGCCGCGGCGTCGCGTCGTCGACAACGATTGCCTTGGCGTGGATGTAGAGCGCAGCGGTGGGCGAGTAGACGCGGACGACGACGCCCGCTTGCGTTAGGTGGCCGAAGTCGGCAGCCCAGTCGTCTTGCCGGGTCATGACGACGGCGACGTGAACGCCGCGTCGCGCCGCGCGCTGTAGCGCGGACGTCGCGGCTGGCAAGGCTAGCTCCTCGTTCTCGATGAGCAAGGTGCTGGTGGCTGAATCGATCAGACCGAGCAAGACCGACTGCGCGCCCGGACTCCACACAAGATCGGCGCCGGTCGCGGGAGTCGTCTTGTGGTGCTTGAAGTCGGCGTCGAAGGTCGTCTCGATGGATTGCACGTCAGCGGGTTGCCGGTCAAGCACGGCGAAATCGCGGGTGTCGCTGTAATAGCGCGCGGTGAGATTGAGCGACATCACCGCTGCCGCGGCATTGTCGATGACGACGGCCTTCTCATGCGTTGCGGCATAGCGCGAATCAGCCCAGACGACATGCACGCCGTGTGACGACAGGTCATCGAACGCCTGCTTGTTAGCCGTCTTCTCGCGATTGGCGTCGAGAATGACGCGGACGACGACGCCACGCGCGGCCGCCCTCTCAAGTGTCGCAACCGCTTGCGGGTCGACCAGCTCGTACATCGTGAGGTCGATGCTTCGTTTCGCCGACGCGAGGAGGGCGTAGATCGGCGCGATTCCCTGGTCGGGTTCGGTCAGCACGCTGAGCGATCCCGGTGGCGGCGTCGGCGCGACGCGCGGTCTGGTCGGTTCGGCCCGCGCCGCGCACCCCGCCGCCAACACAACGGTGGCCAACGCCGCCGCGACGGGAGATCTGAGCACCCGACGACGCTAGTGCGGGTCGCGACCGCGCGGCTGTTGTCGGCGTGCGATGTGGACCGGCGGTAAGGCGGATGTGGACGATCCGATCGCCGAGAGCGCGGAAACTTTTGTGGGCTAGAGCGCAATTAGTTTCCGCGCTCAGTTGGCGCCCGCCTTGGCGGCCAGCTCGTTGATCCGACGCGCGAGCGCGATGTCAACATCCGTCACACCGCCTTTGGAGTGTGTCGCGCACGTGAATGTCAGCGTCGTCCAGCGGATGTCGATGTCGGGGTGGTGGTCCATCTCGTCGGCCACTTTCGCCACCTCGTCGACCAGCCTGATGCCGGCAGCGAAGCTCGGGGCCTTCACGCTGCGGCTGATCTGCTTCTCGTCCCCAGACCACCCCTGCAACTGCGACAACGCCGAGCGCACGCCGTCCGAATCAAGAATCTCTGCCATGCACCCACCGTGTGCTCCGGATGTGCGGGGCGTCAAGGGGTCTGGCACAGTGGCGGCGATGAAC
>JAICYF010000095.1 GCA_025934355.1 Acidothermaceae bacterium | reverse complement strand
GGCCGGATGCGCGGACTCCTCGAGGTCCAACCTGTCGACGTCGGTCGCGTGCACGGTGAACACGTATCGGTGAGGTCGGTCGCCTTGCGGCGGAAACGGGCCCGTGTAGCCACGCTCACCTGCGTCGTTGGCAACGTGGAACGTGCCCTGCGGCAGATCCTTGCCCGTGCCATAGCCGCGTGGCAGTTCGGTGACGTTTAGCGGCAGGTTGACAAGCGACCAATGCCAGAAGCCGCTCATCGTCGGGGCGTCGGGGTCGAAACAGGTGACGACGAATCCCTTGGTCTCCGCCGGAAAGCCGGACCACCGCAGGTGCGGGCTTTGATTGTCGCCGCCGAGATCGGTGGGCAGGAAGGCCTTCGCGATCAGCTCACCGTCGGCGATGTCGTCGCTTTCGAGCGTGAACGACGGCTTCGCCGGCAAGACGTCGAACGGGTCTGGGGCGGTCGCGCGATCTAGTGACATGCGGCCATCTTGCCCCCGGCAGGCCGGTTCAGTCACGCATCGCCCGACCGAGATTCCAGTACCCCTTAGCGGTCAGCTCGGCCGCCCCGAGCCCGCGCGATCGCAGTGTGTCGCGCAGCCGCCGGACCACCCGACTCTCGCCGAACACGAAGGCATGTCGATCGATATCGGGAACAGAAAGATCGCGCAGCGATTCATCGAGCAGCGACGTCGTTCCAGCGGGTGCGCCGTCGCGGAAGACCCACCGAACGTCGAGTGGGCCAGGAATCGGTTGCCGCTCGTTCGCATCCTGAACCTCGATGATCGCGACACCCTCGGACGACGCGGGCATCGCGGCCGCCATCTCCGCGACGCCGGGCAGCGCCGACTCGTCGCCGAGGAACAGCTGCCATCGAGCGTCCGACATGGCGACCTTCCCGCGAGGTCCGAAGACCTGCAGCGTCGACCCGACCGCCACCGTGGCCGCCCAGTTGGCGCCGGGCCCGTGGCCGTGCAGCACGAAGTCGAGGTCGAACCGACGGCCTGCGTTGTCGAGGTTGCGGACTGTGTAGCGGCGCCGCACGCCATTGCCAGAGTCGTCCGTGAGATGCAAGACGACGTCCTGACCGGGAACGCACTCGAACGTCGCGAGACTGTCGCCGGTGACCGTGATCCGTCGCATCAGCGGCGTGAGATCGGCAATCCCGACGACGGCGAGCTCGTGCGTTTCGGCGATCGACACGCACGCATCATCGCAAAGTCAACGACCCCGGCAGCGAGTCGAGGTGGCTCAGAGCTTGGCGTGCTTCGGCATCGGTCGGACCCGAAGCCTCAGTTCGCGGAAGTCGCCGCCGGTGATGCCCCGCTCGTTCGCCAGCTGCGGCCCGGTCAGCTTCCACGACGCCGGCTGGCCGTCACGCAGGTCGATCGTCATGTTGACGCCCTGCAACTCGTGCTGCAGCTCGCGTCGCGCCAGCAGCGGTCCCACTGGCAAGTCGTACATCCGCGAAAACGCATCGATGCGCACGCCGTCGTCGGGCTGCCATGCGGTGGTGCCAAGGTAATACGCGCGCGTGACGGGGAGTCGGTCGCGAACCGCCAGGAGAAAGGTGCGACACTCCGCCATCGCGAGCTGGTCGCCCGCCTGATGCCGCTCGAACGCCAACGCGATACGGAAAATCAGTTCTTGCTCTTGCCGCCGGTCGGCGGCCAGCTCGGCGTACCGACGGTCCTCCTCGGTGATACGCGCGATTTCCCATCGGTCGCGAGCCGCTTGCCGCTCTGCCCGCCGGCGATCGCCCGACACCCAGCAGATCAATGCGACGACCGCGGCTGCGGACACGGCCGGACTGATGATCTCGGCCCAAGCGACGGCGTCCATTTGCCTGAGACTATCGGGCCCCCACGGCCGCAGACAGGCGATGCCGGAAATGCCCTAGCTCAAAGGGAAATGCACACGCGTCGACTAACGAAGTGCCGTCAACACCACGCCGACCGCGGCGTCGGGCAATGCCGCAGTCTGCCCAATCACCGTCAAAGCGGTCGCGGACGACGCGGCGACGTGGAGGTAACGCGGCTGATCGGCGTCGACGCTGGTCGCTCCGGGCGAGACGAGCAGCAAGGGCCAACCCAGTCGGGCCGCGTAGGCGGAGCCGGCGAGTCCGTCGGGGAAGTTGACTCCCGATGCGCCATGTCGTCTCCATCGGCACTGTGACCCTGCAGAATTGAGGCTTGTTGATTGTTGGGAGGCCGCCGTGCCGTTAGCCTGCGCGATGTGACCACCCTCCATGAGATCGCCCGGCTCAGCGGCGTCGGCAAGTCGACCGTGTCGCGGGTCATCAACGGCGCGATCGGGGTGAGCGACGAGACTCGCGATCGCGTCCTCGCGGTGATCGACGAACTGAAGTACACCCCCAATGGCGCGGCACGCACCGTCCGCCGTCGGCAATCGGGGTTGGTGGCGGCGGTGTTCGACAACGGAACCGCTGAGCCTTTTCAGCAGCCGTTCTTCCAAAGCGTGCTCGACGGCCTGAAGCGGGCGCTCAACTCGGACGGCTACGACCTGTTGCTGCTCACCAAAGACCAATCGGGCGGCTTCCGCAAGCGGGCCCAATACTTCTCGGCCGACGCGGTGGTCATGATCGGCGTGTCCGAAGGCGATCCTGACGTCGATCAGTTGGTCGCCGCGCAGTTGCCGGCCGTCGCCATCGACGCGCACATCGAAGGCCCGCGTGCGGGCTATGTCACGTCCGACAACGCTGACGGCGCGGTGCAGGCCGTCGCCCACCTGCACGCGCTTGGCCGGCGTCGCATCGCGATCATCAACGGGCTGGCCAACACCTTGCCTGCTCAGGAGCGACTCGCCGGGTTTCGCGTCGCGATGCAGGACTGGGGCATGCCGATCGCCGAAGGCTTCGAGCAGCGCGGCGACTTCTATCACGAGAGCGGCTATGAAGCGATGCGTCGCCTGCTGTCCAAGCGCGAGCCACCCGACGCGGTGTTCGCCTGCAGCGACATGATGGCGCTCGGGGCGTTGCAGGCTCTACAAGAACAAGGAGTGCATGTCCCCGACGAGGTGGCCGTCGTCGGTTTCGACGACAATCCCTTCGCCCGGTGGTGCCGGCCGTCGCTGACGACGCTCCGGCAAGACGGCGCCTTGATCGGCGAGACCGCTGGACGCGCGGTCACTGCGATGGTGTTGCGCGACGCGCCGCCGCCCGGAATCCGACTTCCGGTTGAGCTCATCGTGCGCGATTCGACGACACCACGTCGTCCGGAGCGTCAAGACTGACTGGTCAGCGCTGCTCGGCGCGTGCGATGCTGGCCGCCGCGCCGATTAATGCGAGGTGCGACAACGCCTGCGGCATATTGCCGAGAAACTCAAACGTGCGCGGGTCGATCTGCTCGCTGTACAGCCCGGCGTCATTGGCAAGGGTCATCATGCCGTCCATGACCTCGCGCGCCTCGTCGACCCGATCCAGGTAACCGAGCGTCTCGACCAGCCAGAAGCTGCAGGCCACAAAGGCCCCCTCGTCGCCCTCGACGCCACTGTACCGATACAACAAAGGCTCACCTGCTGACAGCTCTCGGCGAATGGCGTCGACCGTCGACGACAACCGGGAGCGATCCGAATCGCAATATCCGGTGCGGGCCATCAGCAGCAGTCCGCAGTCAAGGTCGTCCCCGCCCGCGTACATGGTGTAGCTCGACTTTGAACTCGACCAACAGTTTTCTTCGACATAGAAGCGGATCTCGTCCGCCGTTTCGCGCCATCGGGAGGCGTGTTGATCAGGGATGTGGCCGCCCTCGGCCAACTGCACAGCGCGGTGTAGCGCCGTCCAGCAGCCGACCTTTGAAATCGTGTAGAACCGATGGTCGTCGAGTTCCCAGATGCCTGAGTCTTTCTCTCTCCAGATCTTGCACGCCTCGTTGGCGATTTGGACCACGAGCTCGGCGTCGTCGGAGCTGAGCCGGTTGCCGTGTTGCATGTAACGCCAGACCGCGTCGACAAGATCGCCGGTCACCCCAAGCTGCAGCTGCTTGGCCGCCTCGTTGCCTACCCGCACCGGTTTTGACCCGCGGTAGCCTTCCCATCCCGGCACCACGTCGTCGTGGCCGTCGACCTGTTCCCCTTTGATGGTGTACATGACCCGTACCTGCGGTGCGGTCGTGCGCACCTCTTTGAGGAGACAGCTCATCACCGCACGCACTTCCGCGTGCATGCCGATGGTCGTCATCGCGTCGATCGCGAAGGCGGTGTCGCGCACCCAGGTGAAGCGGTAGTCGTAGTTCAGGTCGCCCCCAACGCACTCGGGCAGCGAGGTCGTCGCGGCCGCCTGCAACGCGCCGGTGGGTTCATAGGTCAGCTGTTTGAGCACGATGGCGCTACGGCGCACCGCCTTCTGCCAGGGACCGTCATACCGAATTCCGCGCGACCAGTCCCGCCAGGTCCGGTCGCCTTCTTGCGCGCGTCGCACGACAAGGTCAGCCGTCGGCACATCCTGCGCGGCGCAAACGACCGCGATCAGGGCTTCTTCCCCCTCGTGGCAGTCGAAAGAGCCGCTGAATCCGCGCTCGGTGACCTCGACCCGGCCAGCGTTCTTGGTGACCACCGCTAGCCGCAAGTCGCCCGCGGCGAGCCACCCGATCCCGTCGTCCGAGCTCGCGTGCACAACCCCGTTGGACCCCTCCGGCGCCTCGAGCATTCCGAACCGATCGCCCAGCACGACTTCCCAAGTCATCGGCACGTCGCCGGCGACGCCCAGCACGCGCCGCACCACGGCCGACTGGGCCGTCACATCGTCGAAGTCGACCAACGCGTCGAGGACGCGGGCCACGCCGGACGACGTGCGGAAGTCAGCCGGTGTTGCCGCGTCGTCAGCGTGACTTTGAGCGACCTCGAACGGTTGCTGCGGGCGCACCACAAAATGGCCGCCGCGCTCGGCGTCAAGCAGCCGCCCGAAGACTGGCGGCGACGCCATCGTCGGCACCGTCCACCAATCGATCGACCCATCGGACGATGACAAAGCGCAATTGCGACTGTCGCCGACCATCGCGTATCCGCGCAGCGGGTAGTAGCCGCCGACTCGTGCGAGCGGCGGCGTATAGGCGTTCAGCTCACCCGCCATTTCTCGATGTCATCACGCTTTACGGCCAACCCCATTCCAGGTCGCGACCGGTCGGGTCTCAGCACGCCGCCGGAAACCGGCTCAAGGCAGCCGTCGAACACGAGGTGCTCGATCCGATTGTGGGTGTGGAAGTACTCGAGATGCCGAAGATGCCAAAGCGCGGTGCACGCGTGTGCGCTCACCTGAGGGGCGCAATGGGCAGACAGATCCATTGAACGCGCGTCGCAAAGCGCGCCGACGCGTTTGAGCCCCGAGATGCCGCCGCACCGGGTGACGTCGGCCTGTAGGCAGTCGACAGCGCCAGCGTCCAACATCCGTTGGAAATAGGGGAGATTCCAGCCGTACTCCCCTGACGTCACCTCGACGCCGCCCGGCGCGCGTTGTCGGATCAGGTGCATCCCCTCGAGGTCATCGGAGCTGACCGGCTCCTCATACCAGCGCACGTCGTGCGCGGCGTAGATGGCCGCCCACCGGATCGCCTCCGAGCGGTTGAAGGCGCCGTTCGCGTCAACGAACAACTCGACGTCGTCGCCGACCGCTTTCCGAGCGACGGCCAACCGCTCGTGATCGCGCTGCGGGTCTCGTCCGACCTTCATCTTCACCCGTGGAATGCCGGCCTCGACCCAGCCCGACAGCTGATCGGCGAGTTCGCTGTCGGTGTAGCTGCAGAATCCGCCGCTGCCGTAGACCGGAGTCGAGTCGTGAACGGCGTCAAGGACGTCGACCAATGGCTTGCCAAACACCCGCGCCTTCAGGTCCCACAGCGCGACGTCGACCGCCGAGATCGCCATCGCCACCACGCCGGTCTGGCCGAGGTTGCGCACCTCGTGCCACATCGCCGCCCACGCGGCGCCGACAGCCGTCACGTCGTTGCCTTTGACGACGTCGGCGAGCTTGCCGCTGACGATGCCGGCGGCGGACTGGTGGCCGTAGGTGTAACCCACGCCCACCTCGCCGCCACCGCGAGCCTCGACGAGCACGATCGTCGTGGAATCCCACTCGAGCGTGCCGTCAGACTCCGGGCGCTCCGTCGGAATCGTGTAGGCGCTGACGCCGATGGAATCGATGCCCGTCACCGCCGCGCCCTCAGCTTCCGGCGCCTGGCAGATGTTCGCGGAGCTCGGCCATCTTGCCCTTGAAGCCCTTCACCGCGATACCCCGGGCGTCCTCGTCGCCGTGCAACAGGCCCTTGGCTGTCTTCTTGAACTGATCGACCTTCACGTGCGGCGGCAGCGGTGGAATCTGCGGATCGGTCAAGAATTCGATCAGCACCGGACGGTCCGACGCCAACGCGCGATCCCACGCCGGGCCGACGTCCGCCGGCTTCTCCACCTTGATGCCCTCAAGACCGAGCAGCCGAGCGAATTCCGCGGCTGGCACGTACGGAACGCTCTGCGTCTCCGGGTTCTTCGGGTCGCCCGACAACGCCCGCTGCTCGAACGAGACCTGGTTCAGATCTTCGTTGACGAGAACCGCGAAGATCAGTGTCGGATTTTGACTGCACAGCTGCTCCATATAGCGCTTCACCGTGAGCAACTCGTTCATGCCGAGCATCTCGAACGCGCCGTCGCCGGTGAAGGCGATGACCGGGCGGTCGGGGTAAGCGAACTTGGCAGCGATCGCGTAGGGAACACCCGGCACCATCGTCGCAAGCGTGCCGGAGAGCGAGGCGCGCATACCCTTGCGAATCGCGATCTGCCGCGCCCACCAGTTGGTGGCCGAACCCGAGTCGGACGTCGTGATGAGCCCTTCGGGCAGCCGCTGGTTCAGTTCCCAGAAGAGCAGTTGCGGATTGATCGGGTCGCCGTCTTGGTGCGCGCGATCCTCAAGCACCCGCCACCAGGTGGCCACTTCGTCCTTGATGAAGCCCTGCCACTTGCGGTTTTCCTTGCGCTTGAGCATCGGCAGCAAGGCCTGCAGCGTGTCCTTCGAGTCACCGACCAGCGACACGTCGTTGGGATAGCGCACACCGATCATCGACCCGTCGATGTCGATCTCGACGCACTTGGCCTGTCCTTCTTTGGGCAGCCACTCGGCGTACGGGAACGACGTCCCGATCATGAAAAGAGTGTCGCAGCCCATCACCATCTTGTGACTGGCCTCGGTGCCGAGCAGACCGATCGACCCGGTGACGATCGGCAGATCGTCGGGCACGGCGTCTTTGCCTAGCAAGGCCTTCGCGATTCCGGCGCCAAGAATGTCAGCGGCCTCGAGCACTTCGTTCGACGCGCGCCGCGCGCCCTGGCCGATGAGGATCGCCACCTTCTCCCCCGCGTTCAAGATGTCGGCGGCCTGCCGCAGCAGCGATTCGTCCGGCACCATGTGCGGCTGGCTCCAAGTGGCGCTGGTGAAGACCGAGCCGTGCGCCCGTGGCGGCTGCGCGAATTCCGACTCCGCCACGTCGTCCGGGACGATGACCACCGCCGGACGACGCTCGGTCAGCGCTGACTTGATCGCCCGATCGAGCACGTGCCGCGCGGAATGCTGGTCCATCACCGTGGAGACGAAGCCCGCGATGTCTTTGAAGAACGACTGCAGGTCGATTTCCTGCTGGTAGTGGGCGCCAACCGACATGCGCTTTTGCTGACCGACGATCGCGAGCACCGGCTGGTGGTCGAGCTTGGCGTCGTACAGACCGTTGGCCAGATGGATCGCGCCGGGGCCGGAGGTGGCGATGCACGCGCCGATCTCCCCCGTGAACTTGGCGTGCGCACACGCCATGAAAGCGGCCATCTCCTCGTGCCTAGCCTGGATGAACTGCGGGTCATCGCCGACCTGCTCGAACGCGCCCAAGAACGCGTTGATCCCGTCACCGGGATATCCGTAGATGCGGTGGATTCCCCACTCGCGCAGCCGCTCCAGCATGTAAAGGGCGACGTCCGGCATCTCGCCTCCTCGCGTTAGTCGATGCCGTTGTCATGCCCGATCAAGGCCGCGCCGAACATCGGGCGGTTCAGGCGCCCAATGTCGTGGGGAGAGACGATTCATGACCGCGGTGATCAATGTTCCGGCCAAGACCGATCCCCGTGTGCCCGGCGGCGTCTATGGCCGTGTCGAGATCGACGCCATGCGACTCAGGAGAGCGCTGAAGAAGGCGGTCAGCGGCGAGGTGCGGTTCGATCCGGCATCTCGAGCGATGTACGCCAGCGACGCGTCGAACTTCCGCCAGGTGCCGATCGGTGTGGTCATCCCGAAGACCCTGGACGACGTGGTCGCCACGCACCGGATCTGCGCCGAGTTCGGAGCGCCGATCGTGAACCGGGGCGGCGGCACCAGCCTCTCGGGTGAGACGGTCAACATCGCAATTGTGATCGACAACTCCAAGTACCTGACGTCGATAGGAGAGTTCGACGTTCGCAACGCCCTGGTGACGACCGAGACGGGCGTCATCAACGAACAGCTCAATGTGCACACCGGGAAACAGGGTTTGATCTTCGGCCCGGACCCGTCGTCGCATTCGCGCTGCACCATCGGCGGAAACCTCGGCAACAACTCATGTGGCGTGCACTCGGTGCAGTCACAGCTGTACGGACCTGGGCCCCGGACGTCCGACAACACCCACGCGATGGAGGTCGTGACCTATCGCGGCGACCGGTTCTGGGTGGGCGTCAACGAGGAGCACCGACTCGACGAGATCATCGCGGCCGGCGGCCCGAAGGGCGAGATCTACCGGCAGCTGCGCGACCTTCGTGACCGGTATATCGACGACATCAGAGCGGGCTTCCCGCCGGTCGACGAACTCCCCCGTCGGGTGTCGGGCTACAACCTTGATGAGCTGCTGCCCGAGAAGGGGTTCAACGTCGCGCGGGCACTTGTCGGCACCGAGAGCACCTGCGTCACGGTGCTGCAAGCGACCCTGATGCTCACACCGGCGCTGCTCGACCGCACATTGGTCACCGTGTACTACCCGACAATCTCCGACGCGGGTGAACACGTGGTCGAAATCACGCAACGGTGGAAGCCGATCGGTCTTGAGGCGATTGACCACCGGCTTATCTACGACCAGCAGGCCAAGCAAATGCACGTCCGTGACATCGACGAGCTGCCGCACCACGAAGAGGAGGAAGGCGCGTGGCTGATGGTGCAGTTCGGGGCAGACCGCGCCGAGGACGCGCAGCAGCGCGCGCATGAGTTCATGGAATGGCTGGAAAAGGGCAAGGGCTACCCGGCCGATCGCATGGTGCTCATGACCAGTCGCCAGGACGGCGGCAACAGCGAAGACTTGTGGGAGTTGCGTGAGGCCGGTCTGGCGGCCACCGCCTTCCCGCCCGACGGGCTCGACCATTGGCCAGGCTGGGAGGACTCCGCCGTTCCGCCGTCCAAGATTGGCGTGTATCTCGCCGACTTGGAGGAGCTGTACGGCAGGTACGGGCTGACCGGCGCGATGTACGGCCACCTCGGGCAGGGCTGCGTGCACTCGCGGATCAGCTTCGACCTGCGCAGCCACGAAGGACTCAAGCAGTACCGCGCGTTCATGGAGGACGCCGCGGACTTGTGCATCTCCTATGGCGGATCGGTCTCGGGCGAGCACGGTGACGGTCAGCAACGCGCCGAGCTGCTGGTCAGGCAGTACGGCGAGCGGCTGGTCGACGCGATGCGCGAGTTCAAGCGAATCTGGGATCCCGACTGGAAGATGAACCCGGGCAAGGTCATCGACCCCTACCGCTTCGACGAGAACTTGAAGCTCGGCGTCGACTACAACCCCCCGCGCCCGAAGACGAAGTTCGCCTATCCCGAAGACAAGGGCGACTTCGCGCACGCGACGCTGCGCTGCGTCGGAGTCGGAAAGTGCCGGGTGCCTGAGGCCCAAGAGACGATGTGCCCGAGCTATCAGGTCACCCATGAGGAGAAGCACAGCACCCGCGGTCGCGCCCGGCTGCTTTTCGAGATGCTGCGCGGCGAGGTCATCACCGACGGTTGGCAGTCAAGAGAGGTCTACGAAGCGCTCGACCTCTGCCTGGCCTGCAAGGGCTGCAGCAACGACTGCCCGGTAAACGTCGACATGCCGACCTACAAGTCGGAGTTCTTGCATCACCATTACCGCTCTTGGCGTCGTTGGCGACCACGTTACGCGTACGCGTTCGGATTCATCGACCGGACGGCGCGAATCGCGACCCATTTCCCCGAGTTGGTGAACTTCGCCACGCAAACGCCCGGGCTGCGGTCGCTGGCGAGATGGGCGGCCGGCATCGACCGACACCGGCCGCTGCCGCAATTCGCCCCGATGAACTTGCAGGACTGGTTCAAGCGGCGCGGCGGTACGACGAACCCGACCGGCGACCCGGTCGTCCTTTTCCCCGACACGTTCAACAACTACCTGCACACCGACGTCGGCGTGGCGTGTGTCGAGGCGATCGAGGCGGCTGGGTGGCGGGTCATCATGCCCGAGAAGCACATCTGTTGCGGCCGGCCCCTCTATGACTACGGCTTTCTCGACACTGCCGAGCGGTACCTGCACGACGTCGTCGAGCAACTGCGACCGTACGTTCGCGACGGCGTGCCGATCGTCGGCATGGAACCGAGCTGCCTAGCGGTATTCAAGGACGAGCTGAAGCGGATGCTTCCGCACGACAACGACGCCTCGCGGCTAACCCAAAATGCCTACCACTTCGGCGAATTCTTCGACAAGTTCGACATCGAGCCACCGAAGCTGCACGGCAAGGCGTTGCTGTGGGGTCACTGCCATCACCGCGCGACCGGAGGCATGGAGCCCGAAGAGCGGGTGCTGGAAAAGATGGGCTTGGACGTCGAGTCGTTGAAGGGCGGTTGCTGTGGGCTCGCCGGATCATGGGGCTTCGAGAACGGCAAGTGGGAGATCTCCGTCGACTGCGGCGAAGAGAAGTTGCTGCCCGC
>JAICYF010000213.1 GCA_025934355.1 Acidothermaceae bacterium | reverse complement strand
TCGGCGGCTCCGGCTTCTACGACTTCATCACCGACGCGACGCCGGTCGCGGTCGAGACCCCGTTCGGGCCGCCGTCCGAGCCGGTGCTGACCGGCTATGTGGGCGAGCGGCCGGTGGCGTTCGTGCCGCGGCACGGGCGCGGCCATCGCTTCCCACCGCACCGGGTGCCGTACCAGGCCAATCTGTGGGCACTTGCCGCGGTCGGCGTCCGGCAGGTGCTCGCGCCTTGCGCGGTCGGCTCGCTACGCGCCGAGTTGGGCCCCGGCGCCCTTGTCGTGCCCGATCAAGTGGTCGACCGCACGGCTGGCCGCGAGAGCACGTACTACGACCAGATCGGGCCGGTCGTGCACGTCTCGTTCGCGGATCCGTATTGCCCGGTGGGGAGACGCACCGTCATCGAATCGGCCGCGGCGCACGATTGGCCGGCCACCGACGGCGGCACGCTCGTCGTCGTCCAGGGCCCACGTTTCTCCAGCCGGGCTGAGTCACGGCATCACGCCGCGAGCGGTTGGTCGATCGTGGGCATGACCGGGCAGCCAGAGGCGACGCTCGCGCGCGAGTTGGCCCTTTGCTACACCTCGATCGCGGTCGTGACCGATCTCGACGCGGGCGTCGAAGGCACGGGGGTCACGCATCATGAGGTGCTCGAGGTTTTCGCGAATAGCATCGACCGGTTGCGGGGCGTTCTCGCCAGCGTCATCGCGCAGTTGCCGGCCGACCGCGACTGCCCCTGCCCGCACGCCCTTGAAGGGCAAGCACTGCCGTTCGACCTGCCCTACTGAGCCCAGTCGTGAGCTCACATCGCCGCGTGGCCGGGGTGTTCTCCCCGCCGATGCCAAGGCTGCGATCCGCTCCCGCGTTCGGCCAGCGGAAGCCGACGATGCGCGACCTGCCAACCCTCGTCACTCACACGTTGCGGCGACATCGGCGCATCGTCGCGGCGGGCTGCGCCGCGACCGCCGTCGCGATTGGGCTCGGCAGCCTGGCGCCCGCCAAACCAGCGAGCGCGAGGGTGATCGCGGCTGCACGCGACATCGCCGGAGGCGCGGTTCTGAAGCCGGACGACGTCAGGTGGCTCACGCTGCCGGTCGTCGACAAGCCCGCCGGGGCGTTGACCACGATGTCGGACGTCGTCGGACACGCGGTGGCCGGCCCGATCCGCAACGGCGAGGCGCTCACCGACGTCCGGCTTGTGGGCGGCGGGCCAACTGGCGTCGCGGCCGCCGCCGCGGCGGATCAGGCCGACGCGCCGCTCGCGCCTCCGGGCGACGGGCTGGTCGCGGCGCCGGTCCGGCTCGCCGATGTGCAGGCAGCCGAGTTGCTTCGGGTCGGCGAGCGGGTCGATGTGCTGGCCGCCACCGCATCGCTGTCCGGGTCGTCGTCCGGCTCGTCAACTCCCACCGCAGCGACCGTCGTCGCCGACGACGTCCAAGTGTTGGCGATCCCCACCACCCCGAACGGCGGCGACGGCGGGCTCGACTCGCCAGCCGGTGACGGCGCGCTCGTCGTCCTGGGCGCAACGCCAGAGCAGGCGAGGGCGCTGGCGCAAGCGCAATTAAGCGCACGGCTTTCAGCGGTCGTCGTCCGTTAATCGTTGCCCGGGGCGCGGTGGCACGGCAGGATCACCCAGAGCCGACCTTCATGGGTCGGGCCGCACGCACAATGTGGAGCGTCCAATGTCGGGCTTCAAGAAGTTCCTGCTTCGCGGCAACCTCGTAGACCTGGCCGTCGCGGTCGTGATTGGCGCGGCTTTCGCGGCGCTCATCACAGCCCTCGTCGCCGACTGGATCACCCCGCTACTCGGACTCATCGGAGGCAAGGGCGCGTTCGGCGCCCGCAGCTTCACCGTCCACGGCAGCGTGTTCAAGTACGGCGAGTTCATCAACGCCCTGATCGCGTTCCTGATTCTTGCGGCGGTGTTGTATTTCCTCGTCGTCATGCCGTTCAGCGGGTTGCTCGAGCGGTTCAAGAAGGAGCCGGAGCCCGACGCGCCGGTGCGCGAATGCCCCGAGTGCCTCAGCAGCATTCCGGCCGCGGCGCGCCGTTGCGCGTTCTGCACCGCTGAGTCGGCGCCGCAGCCGCCAACCGTGCCGGCGTAGGACTGGATCGCGCAAGGTGGCAGCGCGCTAGCCCTCGTGGTGGGGCGGACGCTCGCGCTCGTACCAGTCGCTGTCGCGCTCGGCCGCCTCGGCCGCGCGCTCGTCGTCGCCCCAACCGACGTCGAGGTCGTCGCCGGTCTGCTCCGGCAACAACTCGCTCATCGTTCGAGGCCCAACACGCCGACCGCGGCTTCGGCGGTCTGCTCACCGATCGGCCGGTCGAGATCGAGCACCCGGACGTGCAACGTGGTGCGCTGTTGCAGTGCCGCACGCAGCGCCCGATGCAGGCCGTCCTCGAGGTAGAACTCGCCATTCCACATCACAACGTGCGGGAAGAGGTCGCCGTAGAACGTCGAGTCATCGTCAAGCAGGACGTCGAGTGCCAGCACCCGCTTGGTGGTGACGAGCTCGTCGAGCCGCACCTGCCGTGGCGGCACCTTCGACCAGTCACGCAAGCTGAGGTCGTGCGCCGGGTACGGACGGCCGTCTTGAACCGCCTTGAATATCACTCGACTCGCCTGCTCCCAGGATGCTCGATAGCGCCGGTTCGACGCTTGACCCGACCGGTCTCGACTATTCTGCGACACGACCTTGACGGCCAGCACAATCAGCCGGGGCGGACCGCCCACAGGTGGGAGCACACTTTGGACAGCTTTATCTTGACGCTGTCCTGCCCCGACCGGCTCGGCATCGTGCACGCGGTCACCGGCTTCCTGGCCGACCACGGGTGCAACATCCTCGACAGCCAGCAGTTCGGCGATCGCGACACCGGCCGATTCTTCATGCGGGTGCACGTCGAAGGCACTAACGCGGCGTATGGGCTTGAGGCGTTGCGCGCGACGTTCACGCCGGCCGCCGAAGCGTTCGCGATGGACTGGGAAATCAACGACGCCCGCGCGAAGCCACGCGTCATCATCATGGTGTCGCGCCAAGGGCATTGCCTGAACGATCTGCTGTATCGCTGGCGCACAGGGGCGCTGCCAGCCGAAATCGTCGCGATCGTCTCCAACCACCTTGATTTTGAAGACCTGGCCGGCTCATACGGAATCCCGTACCACCACATCCCCGTCACGCCAGCCACCAAGGCGGAGGCGGAGGAGAAGCTGCTCGCGCTCATCGACGCGCACGACGTCGAACTGGTCGTGCTGGCTCGCTATATGCAGGTGCTCAGCGACACCGTCTGCGAACGGATGCCGGGCCGGATCATCAACATCCACCACTCGTTCTTGCCCAGCTTCAAGGGCGCCCGGCCGTACCTGCAGGCGCACGACCGAGGCGTCAAGCTGATCGGCGCCACCGCGCACTACGTCACCGCGAACCTCGACGAAGGCCCGATCATCGAGCAGGATGTCGCCCGCGTCGACCACTCCGACGGCGTCGAGCAACTGGCCGCGATCGGCGGAGACCTCGAATGCATGGCGCTGGCGCGCGCGGTGCGCTGGCACCTCGAGCACCGGGTGCTGCTCGACGGACACAAGACGATCGTCTTCCGCTAGCCCCCGCACCCCTCCCGCCTCGGTGATCATGCAAGAATGTGCGATTTTCGCGGAGCGAAGTCGCACATTTCTGCATGATCACCGCGCACGGAGGGCGGGAACAAGCACCCCGCGCGGCCGGTTGCCGCTGGCATGAGGGTTGAGATTTGGTCGGACGTCGCCTGCCCGTGGTGTTACCTCGGAAAGCGCCGCTTTGAGCGGGCGATGGAGCACTTCGAGCACTCCTCGGACGTCGAACTGCGCTGGCGCAGCTTCGAGCTCGACCCCGGAGCTCCCGCGGTCAAGGACGGCGACCCGGTGCAGCGGCTCGCCGACAAGTACGGAATGTCGCGGGCGGAGGCTGCCGCGGCAAACGACCGGCTCACCGGCTTCGCCGCCGCCGAAGGCCTTGAGTACCACCTCGACAAGCTTCGATCTGGCAACACCTTCGACGCCCATCGGCTGCTCCACCTCGCCGCCGAAAAGGGCGTCCAGGACGACGTGAAAGAGCGCTTCCTGCGGGCGTACTTCACCGAGACCGAGCCCCTCGGGGATCGCGCCACACTGGCGCGCATCGCGGTCGACGCGGGTCTCGAGCCGGACGACGTGAACGACGTCCTGGCAACTGATCGTTACGCCGACGCGGTGCGCGACGACGAGGCGCAGGCGATGGCGTACGGCATCACCGGCGTCCCGTTCTTCGTCCTCGACGGCAAGTACGGGGTCTCCGGGGCGCAGTCTTCAGATGTCTTGCTGCAGGGGCTGCGTCAGGCGTGGGCCGCGGCCAACCCGCTCACCATGCTTCACAACGCCAGCCCGGACGACGCGCGCGCCGATAGCGCGGCCGACGGCGGGGGCGCCTGCGAGGGCGACACCTGCGCGGTGTGAGTCCAGCAGTGTGCGTCACGCGTTTGGACACCCGGCATCGAGGGAAGACGGCCTGACATTGCCGAAAGCCGGGAGGCGCTGGGCCGCAAGGAGCAGCGCGAGACGCCGCGGCTGAGCTGCCGGGAGGCGTGATG
>JAICYF010000175.1 GCA_025934355.1 Acidothermaceae bacterium | reverse complement strand
GGCGAACAGCCGGGCTCGGAACGCGTCATCGGAGTCAAGCGCTGCATGCAGGGCGAGCGCGTCGTGCCGGTCGTCCAATGCGGTGGCGGTCGCGGCGGCATCGAGCAGGTGCGCCAGCGAGTCAAGCGCCGTGTCGGGGTCGGCGACCTGCCCGAGCTCGACGAGGGCGTCGTCCGAGATGCCGATGCGGGCGGCGGTCTGATCGGCGCGGGCGCCGTGGGTGAAGCCGAGCCGGGCCAGCCGAGCCGGGCGGCTCGCCAGCCGTTCGAGCTCGCTACTCATGCCACCGCACCAACCATGATCGTGAAAAGAACTTTGACCCTATGCCACAAAAGTCTTCACGATCACGGAGAAACGAGGGCTAGAGAACGGCAAGGTACCGGTCGCGCTCGTATTCGGTGACCTGACGCTGGTAGTCGGCCCACTCCTGGCGCTTGTTGCGCAAGAAGAAGTCGAAGACATGCTCGCCGAGGATCTCTGAGACGAGTTCTGACTTCTCCATCACTGAAATCGCCTCAGAGAGCGAGGCAGGAAGCGGTTCGATGCCAACCGCGCGGCGCTCCGCCTCCGTGAGCGCCCACACGTCGTCCTCGGCGCCATCGGGCAGCTCGTAACCCTGCTCGATTCCGGTGAGCCCGGCGCCCAGCAGCAACGCGAACGCGAGGTACGGATTGCACGCGGAGTCGAGCGAGCGGATCTCGATGCGGGTCGAATTTCCCTTCTGTGGCTTGTACATCGGCACCCTCACGAGAGCCGATCGGTTGTTGTGGCCCCAGCACACGTACGACGGCGCCTCTCCCCCGGCCCCCGCGGTGCGCGAGGTGCCGCCCCACAATCGCTTGTAGCTGTTAACCCATTGATTCGTCACAGCGGTGATTTCTGCGGCGTGGGTGAGAATCCCGGCGATGAAGGCGCGCGCGGTCTTCGACAGCTGGTATTGCGCACCCGCCTCGAAAAACGCGTTTCGGTCGCCTTCGAAAAGCGACAGGTGCGTGTGCATGCCGGAGCCGGGGTGATCGGTGAACGGCTTCGGCATGAAGGTGGCGTAGACGTTTTGCTCCAGCGCCACCTGCTTCATGACATGCCGGAAGGTGAGGATGTTGTCGGCGGTGGTCAACGCGTCGGCGTAGCGCAGATCGATCTCCTGCTGGCCCGGCGCGCCCTCGTGGTGGCTGAACTCCACCGAGATGCCCATCGACTCGAGCAGCGTGATCGCTTGTCGTCGAAAGTCGTGACCGACGCCGTGCGGTGTGTGGTCGAAGTAACCGCTCGAGTCGGCGGGCACCGGCAGCTCGTGGGTCAGCGGCTGGCGCTCGAGCAAGAAGAACTCGATCTCTGGATGGGTGTAGAAGGTGAAGCCGCGCTCCGCGGCGCGGGCGAGCGCGCGCTTCAGGACGTAGCGCGAGTCGGCCCAGCTCGGCGAGCCGTCGGGCATCAAGATGTCGCAGAACATCCGAGCGGTGCCGGGCGACTCTGAGCGCCACGGCAGGATCTGGAAGGTCGCGGGGTCGGGCTTGGCCAGCATGTCGGCTTCGTAGACGCGCGCGAAGCCCTCGATCGCGGAGCCGTCGAAGCCGATGCCCTCGGCAAACGCCCCTTCGAGCTCGGCGGGCGCCACCGCCACCGACTTTAAGAAGCCGAGCACGTCGGTGAACCACAACCGAACGAAGCGGATGTCCCGCTCTTCAAGCGTGCGCAACACGAATTCGGTTTGCTTGTCCATGCGACCAATCCTGACGGGCGGAGGTTACGCCAGCGTTACGGCGCGCCGATCTCTCAGGATCGCCGCCTGCCCCACAGCATCGCGCCGATGTAGACGGCGCCGAAAACGGCACACAGATTCGCCCACACGGCGGTGTCGGCGCCGCGCGCGAGCTGGACGACGAAACCGGTGACGAGCACCGCCGCGATCACCCGCCCCGCCGTCGCCGCCGCGAACTCGTCAATGCCGCGACGACGCTCGTCCATCTCGTGACTGGCGAGCAGCGCCACGGACTCGCTGCGGCCGCTCAAGAAGAGCAGCAGCAGCCCGTAGCCGGCCATGATTGCGCCAAGCCAGATTCCGTCGCCGACGTGGTGGCGGGCCACCGAGACGCCGACGAACACCGCAGCCATCGCAAAGCACAACCCCACCACCATGAGGCGACCGCGCGTGCTACCGCACATGCGAGCGAAACGGGACTCAGTCGACATGAAAGACCTCCTCGACGGCGTGCCCGAAGAACCGGGCGATGGCGATCGCGAGCGGGAGCGACGGGCTGTAGCGGCCCGTCTCGATGGCGTTGACGGTCTGCCGCGAGACGTTGAGCACGGCGCCGAGGTCGCTTTGCGAGAGCCCCTTGTCGACTCTCAATTCTCGGACGTCGTTGCGCATGTATGTAAAGTAACCTTGACATCGGTAGGTGTCAAGCGAGCTTTACATGCGGTCGTCCTGGCTAATCTTGGAACGTGCCGCAACTTCGCCTCGCGCTCGCCCAGGTCAACCCCACCGTCGGCGACCTTTCGGGCAACGCCGACATCGTGGTCGCCTGGGCCAGACATGCTGCTCAACGCGGCGCGCATCTCGTCGCGTTCCCGGAGATGATGCTCACCGGCTACCCGGTTGAGGATCTCGTGCTTCGGCCGGCCTTCGTCGAGGCGTCCGTCGCAGCACTCGAGTCGCTCGCCGCGCGACTGGCCCACGAGGGTCTGGGCGAGCTCGCCATCGTCGTCGGATACGTCGACCGCCCGACTGGCGCGCCGACGCCCGATCATCGGCAACTGCCCGCCGACGCCGCGGCCTTCCTGTTTCGCGGGCAAGTCGTCGCGCGATACGCGAAGCACCACCTGCCCAACTACGGCGTGTTCGACGAGTACCGCTACTTCTCGCGCGGCGACAAGCTTCCCGTCGTCCGCCACCTCGGCGTCGACGTCGCGATGACCGTGTGCGAAGACCTCTGGCAGGACGGCGGCCCGATCACCGCCGCGCAGACCGCGACAGCCGGTCTCGTCGTCAACATCAACGGGTCGCCCTACGAGCGCGGCAAGCACGACGCCCGACTCCGGCTGGCGCAGCGCCGAGCGGCTGAAGCGGGCGCCACGTTGGCCTACGTCAACATGGTCGGCGGTCAAGACGAGCTTGTCTTCGACGGCGACTCACTCGTTGTCACGTCAGCTGGCGCGGTGCTGACGCGAGCGCCGCAATTCGACGAGGGTCTCGTGGTCGTCGATCTGTCGTTGCCAGCGGCGTCCGACGACCGGATCGGCGCCGTCGACGTCCGCGACGGCACGCACATGGTGGTCGAGCGAATCGACCTCGGCACGGATCCGGTTCCGTCTTATGGCGCCGCAGCGGCAGGCGTCGCGGAGCGGCTGGCGCCGGAGGCCGAGGTGTACAGCGCGCTCGTCGTCGCCACTCGCGACTACGTGCGCAAGAACGGCTTTTCCTCAGTGATACTTGGGCTTTCCGGCGGCATTGACTCCGCGCTGGTCGCCACTATCGCGGTCGACGCCGTGGGCCCGGAGAAGGTGCACACCGTCGCGTTGCCGAGCCGGTGGTCATCTGAGCATTCGATCGCCGACGCCGACGAACTCGCCCGCAAGCAGCGCACGCAGCATTCCGTCGTCCCCATCGGTGACATCGTCGACGCGTTCGAGAAGCAGCTCGATTTGCACGGCCTAGCTGCGGAGAATCTGCAGGCACGGGTGCGCGGAACGATCCTGATGTCCCTGTCGAACGAGCACAGTCATCTCGTTCTCACCACCGGAAACAAGAGCGAGCTCGCCACGGGGTACTCGACGTTATACGGCGACTCCGCCGGCGGATTCGCGCCCATCAAAGACGTTCCGAAATCGATGGTGTGGCAGCTGGCGCGGTGGCGAAACGGCCAGGCGACGTTGCGCGGCTTGACCCCGCCGATCCCGCAGAACTCCATCGACAAGCCGCCGTCGGCAGAACTTCGGCCAGGCCAGCTCGACAGCGACTCACTGCCCGACTACACCGAACTCGACCAGATTCTTGACGCGTACGTCGAGCGCGATCTCAGCCGCCACGAACTTCTGGCGTCCGGGCACGATCCTGAGGTCGTCGACAAGGTGGTCAGGCTGGTCAACACCGCGGAGTACAAGCGGCGGCAATACCCTCCCGGGCCGAAAATCAGCGTCCGCAATTTCGGCCGCGACCGCCGGCTGCCCATTACGAACCGCTGGCGCGAAAGCTGACGAAACCGCCCGCTCGATTAACCCGTCAGGGTTGAGGAGCAGCGATCCCGCTCAGTGCGGCGTCGACCAACTGGGCGGCGAGATCAGCCGGCGGCTCGACGCCGGGATTCCAGTGCACCCGGTAGACCAGCATGGGCGCGGTCACTAAGAGCTCGGCGATCTCGATGTCGATGTCCGGACGCAACTCCCCGCGCTCCTGCCAGTGCCGCAGCACAGACGAGATCAGCTCCCGCCGCCGTTCGACGACCAGGCTCTTGTACTTGTGCGCGATGTGCGGGTTGCGCTCCGACTCCGCGACCATCCACGCGTACAGCTGGCCTCTGCCGGTGTGCACCGAGCGGCCGACGATGCCCTGGACGAGTGCCACCAGGTCGTCCCGCATCGAGGTGCCCGGCAAGTCGATCGGCTTCTCATCGACGGTGCCGGCCAACGCGTCAAGGATCAACGCCTCCTTGTTCGGCCAGCGCCGGTAGATGGTCGCCTTCGCGACGCCCGCACGCGCCGCCACCTGTTCGATCGCGAGCGAGGCGACGCCCGACTCCGTGAGGAGTTCGAGCGTCGCCTGCAGGATCGCGCGATCGGCGTCGGCGCTACGCGGCCGTCCAGGCGGACGTCGCTCCGCGTCTGCGTCGGCGCACGGTCCCATCACCCAGCCATCTCCCTCACCGGCTCGACAACCTGCGGGTTCATGGTGACCTCCCCGCGTCGTCCGGGCAAGAACGCGAACGCGACGATCGCGCCAAGCAAGCCCACGCCGGCCGAGCACAATGCCGCGACGTGCATCGCGTGCACGAAGGCGACGTTGGCGTCGCCGAGGATCGTCGCCGGCAGGTGCGCGCGTCCGACGATCGAGTGAGTCGCCTCGACTGACTTCTCCATCGCCGCCCGCAGCTGGCCAGGAACACCGTTCGCCTGCAAGGCCGGCGCCAAGTTCGCTCGGTAGGACGACGCGAGCACGGTGCCAATCACGGCGATGCCGATCGCGCCACCGACTTGCCGCGCCACGTTGTTGATGGCCGAGCCTGCGCCGGCCTTCTCGCGCGGCACCGACGACATGATGGACTCCGTCGCCGGCGGCATGATCGAACCGATCGCGAAGCCCTGGAAGAAGAACAGCGTCTCGAGCACCCAGATCGATGAGTGATTGCCGACGGCGAGATAGCCGACGAACGTCGCCGCCATCGTCACCAAACCTGCGGTGCAAACCGCCTTGCTACCCCAGCGCTTCACCCAGTTGGCGCTGCGGGTGGCCGCGACCAACTGCGCGATCGCAAACGGCAGCATGCGCACGCCCGCCTGCAACGGCGTGTAGCCGCGCGCCGTTTGCAGATAGAACACGACGAAGAACGTCACGCCCATGAGTGCGAAGAACACCAACGCGATTGAGCCGACCGCGGCCGAAAAGCGCGGGTCTTTGAAGAGCACGATGTCCAGCGTCGGGTGGTCGATTCGCCGCTCGTACGCCACAAACACGGCCAGGACGACGGCGCCGGCCAGGAGCGGCAGCAACACGCTGGTGGCCGCGAGGGTGCCCAGGTCGCCGATCCGGATGATCGCGTAGATGACAAGCACGAGTCCGACGACCTCGAGCAGCACGCCAATCGGGTCGAGCCGCCCGGGTCGCGGATTGCGAGACTCGGGCACGATCGTGCGAATCAGCACGCCGCCGATGACCACGATCGGCACGTTGATCAAAAAGACGCTTCCCCACCAGAAGCGGGTGAGCAGCGCGCCGCCGACGATCGGGCCGATCGCAATGCCGAGGCCCACCGCGCCAGCCCAGATGCCGATGGCCTTCGGCCGCTCGCGCGGCTCAAACACGTTGGTGATGATCGCCAGCGTCGCTGGCATCACGGCCGCGCCGCCAAGACCCATCAGCGCGCGTGCCGCCACGAGTTGCGCAGGGCTGTGCGCGTACGCCGAGGCGAGCGACGCGACGCCGAAGATCGCGAACCCGACGAGCAGGATGCGACGCCGGCCGACCCGGTCGCCGATCACCCCCCAGCTGAGCAACATCCCGGC
>JAICYF010000280.1 GCA_025934355.1 Acidothermaceae bacterium | reverse complement strand
CGCGACAACCCGCAACGCGCCACTCGCCTCGACCAGCGCGTCACGCGAACCCTGTGCTTCGAAGTGGTTGCGCGCCTCTGACAGCGGCAGCTCCAGCGATTGCGCGAGCGAGCTGATGACCTTCGCGGCGAAGCCGGGCGGGGTGTTGATGCCGGTGCCGACGGCGGTGCCGCCGAGCGGCAGTTCGCCGATTCGCGGCAACGCGGCCTCGAGCCGCTCGACGCCGATGCGCACCGACGCCGCATAGCCGCCGAATTCCTGGCCGAGCGTGACAGGAGTGGCGTCCATCAAGTGCGTGCGGCCGCTCTTCACGACGTCCGAGAACTCTTCGGCCTTGCGCGACAACGACGCCTCAAGGTGGCGCAGCGCCGGTAGCAGGTTGACGATGATGGACCGCGTCGCTGCGATGTGAATCGCCGACGGGAACGTGTCATTCGACGACTGTGACGCGTTGACGTGGTCGTTGGGGTGCACCGGAGCGCCCAGCCGTTCGGTCGCGAGCGTCGCGAGCACTTCGTTCGCGTTCATGTTGGACGACGTGCCCGAGCCGGTCTGGAAAACGTCGATCGGGAAGTGCGCGTCCCAATCGCCGCGCGCGACCTCCGACGCGGCTTCGGCAATCGCCTTCGCCACGTCGTCCGCGATGACGCCGAGTTCGGCGTTGACGACGGCGGCCGCGCCCTTGATGGATGCGATCGCGGCGATGAGGTCGCGGTCGATCGTCAGCCCGGAGACGGGGAAGTTCTCGACGGCGCGTTGGGTTTGGGCCCGCCACTTGGCGTCGCGAGGCACGCGGACGTCGCCCATGGAGTCGTGCTCGATGCGGTACTCGTTGTCAGCCGAGGTCATGGCCTAAGGGTAGGTCGGCTGCGTCGCGGCTACGGAACGCGGGTGCGGTCTGGTGACGCCACGCGGTCAAGATGCGGACGGTCGTAATCGACGATCGCGTAACCGCGCAGCTTCGACAGTTGATGCTCGCTTTCGATGGTGCGAATCGTGCCGCTCTTCGACCGCATCACGAGCGAACTCGTTATCGCGCCGTCGCCGCGGTAGCGAACGCCGCGCAGCAGTTCGCCGTCGGTGATGCCGGTGGCGACGAAGAAGACGTTGTCGGACTTCACCAGGTCGTCGGAGCGCAGCACCTGGTCGAGGTTGAGGCCGGCGGCAAGCGCCTTCTCCCGTTCGGTGTCGTCGCGTGGCCACAGCTTGCCTTGAATGACGCCGCCGAGGCATTTCACCGCGCAAGCCGCGATGATTCCCTCGGGTGTGCCGCCGATGCCGAGAAGCAAGTCGACGCCGGTGCCTTCGCGGGCGGCCATGATGGCGCCGGCCACGTCGCCGTCCATGATGAATTTGATCCGCGCGCCAGCCTCGCGGATCTCGCGGACAAGTTGCTCGTGACGCGGCCGGTCGAGCACCACGACGGTGACGTCCTCGTTCGCGCAACCCTTCGCCGCGGCGACCGCGCGGATGTTTGCCGACACGGGCGCCTCGACGTCGACGTAGGGCGCGGCCACGGCGCCGGTGACGAGTTTCGACATGTAAAAAACTGCCGACGGGTCGTACATCGAACCGCGCTCGGCGACGGCGAGCACCGAAATCGCGTTGTTCATGCCCATCGCGGTCAGTCGGGTGCCGTCAATGGGGTCGACCGCGACATCGCAGTCGGCGCCCGTGCCATCGCCCACACGCTCGCCGTTGAACAACATCGGAGCGTCGTCCTTCTCGCCCTCGCCGATCACCACGGTGCCGCGCATCGACACGGTGCCGATCAACCTCCGCATCGCGTCGACCGCGGCCGCGTCGGCGTCGTTCTTCTCGCCGCGGCCGACCCAGCGGCCAGCGGCCATCGCGGCCGCCTCGGTGACGCGCACAAGCTCCAGCGCGAGGTTGCGGTCAGGGGTCTCGGCGGTGCTTGCGGTCACGCGCTGCGTCCCTTCGGTGATCCAGATGGTTGCGGATTCGGTTCTCTTGGGGGCTCCGTGTCGACAGCATGCCCGATCGGGGGACCATAGAGACATGCCCAGCGCTCCGCCGACTCCGCCGCCGGTCAAGGTGTCGATGCACGTGCGTCCGCCTGGCGCCGATGAGGAGTCCCTGCCCAGGTCGCTGCGGCCGAGCCGCCGCAGTCTCGTGGTGTGGGCCGTCGCGATCCTGGCTGTCGCGGTCGGGCTGCTGATCGCGCTGCCGACGCCGCGGGCCGACAAGGTGATCCCGGTCGACCCGTCGTCGGCGATCGAGCAGGCGACCGCGGTGCCGGGTTTCGCGGTCTACTTGCCAGAGCCGCTGCCGCAGGGATGGCAGCCCAACAGCGTCCGCTTCCAGAACACGAACGCCGGGCCTCAGCTGCACATCGGCTACCTCGCTCCGGACGGCGGCTACGCAGGGCTTGAAGAGGCCCATCTCGCGAACACCCGGCTGTTCGTCGCCATGCGCAGCGCCGGCAACGTCTTTCGAGACGTGCGCACCATCAACGGT
>JAICYF010000294.1 GCA_025934355.1 Acidothermaceae bacterium | reverse complement strand
GCGCGTACGGCATCGAGGCGTTGGACATCGACGACGAAGAACGCGATCACTCACCCGCGCCGTCGGACACCTATCACTACTGAGCGCTAGGCCGCATGTCGCGCGAGCGCGACGCCGACACGGACTTCGAGCTTGCTCATGGTGATCGTGGGGGCGCGCGGCGGGGCCGTCGACCTGTAGGTTGCGCCGGTCGGTGTCGTGAAAACCGCTGTGTGAGTGTGGGATTCGTCGACGCTGGTGCGTACCCTCCACCGCGCATTTTCCTTGACGTAGTTGCAGTGCTCGCACAGCCCCAGACCGTTGTCCGCGGTGGTCGGGCCGCCGCCGGCCCACGGCTGCGCGTGGTCGCGGTGCCTGATCGGCGCGTCGCAATAGGGAGTGCGGCAGCGTTGATCGCGTAGCCCGATGAAGGCGGCCAGACCCCGCGGGAAGAGCCGTGCCCGTGACTCCATCGCCACCAGCGCCCCGGCCGCCGGATGCGTGTAGAGCCTGCGCAGGGTCGCTCGCGAACGTCGATCGGTCGCGGTGCTGGCGATCAGGTTGCGGGCCACCGCCGCGGGAATGGGGCCGTAGCCGGAGATGTCGGCCGGCGCATTGCCGTCGCCCAGCAGCGTTTCGTCCGACAGCACCAGGTTGACCGCGATCGGGGCAGGGACCGTTGCGCAGCGTCCGGTGACCCTTTCCACCAGGGTGTCCGCCATCACCTGCCCGCGTGAGCGCCCGTCACCGCAGGTGTCTGCTTCGCGGCGCAGGGCCGCATACACCGAAACCCCCTGAGCCACCGGCAATAACGCGGTGACATAGGTCATCGTGTCGGGTGCCGGCCGAATGGTGACCGTGCGGTCCTCCTCGGCTTTGGCCGCCCGCTCGACGACGGCATGTGGATCGAGCCGGTAGGCGATCGCCTTGGCAGCCGCGGCCACTCGCGCATCGCCCATGCCGCTCAGGCTCGCCGGGTCGGCACACATCTCCGCGTCCAGGGTGCGGCGGTCCTCGACGTCCAGGCATGCGCTCTCGCGCACGATCAGCGTCGCCCGCCACTCTGACAGCGCACCGCGTTCCAGGGCCGCCAGCGTGTGCGGCATCTCGTGCACCAGGGCTTTGGCAAAGCCCAGATGCCGGCCGCCCCGCGCGGGCGCATCCCGTCGCGCCAGGGCGACCTCGCCGGCCACGCCGCGTCCGCGCCGCGCGGCGGGCACCCCGGTGGCGGCTTCGGTGGCTCGCCGCGCCGTGTCCAGGGCGGCCGCCGCACGGGCCTGGCCCGCGGCGGCCGCGGACTTGATCGCCTCCAACTCGGCGATGCGCTCTATCAGCGTCGATTCGTCGGCTGTCGGGTCGACGGCGGCCAATGATTCGAACATACGTTCGATATTAGCAGAGTCCACTGAGCTGGCAAGCGCCACTCGCTACCCTGGACATGTGAGCGCCAAAAGGCGAATCCAGGTGGCGCGGGTGTATGACGATGCCGGCCCCGACGAAGGTCAGCGCGTGCTGGTCGATCGAGTCTGGCCACGCGGAGTGCGCAAAGACGACCCGCGGGTCGGTATCTGGCGCAAGGAGGTCGCACCCTCGAAGGACCTCCGCGAGTGGTATCAACACCGACCCGAACGGTTCGACGAATTCGCTTCGCGCTACAGGGCGGAATTGCGCGACAGCGCCGCGCTGGAGGAGCTGCGCAAGCTCGCCGAGCGGGGTCCGGTCACTTTGGTCACCGCGACTCGCGCGGTGGACATCAGCCAGGCGGCCGTCTTGGCGAAGCTCCTCAAAGCCGACTGAACCCCGTTCGACCAGCGGCGTCGTAAGCTCGGATGCAGAAATGAGTGACGCCGAACCCATCCTCCCGCGGGAACTGGTTGACCTTCCCGAGGAGATCCGTAGCGTCCCGCCGCCGCCCATCCCGCACCTGCCCGAGCCGTACGGTCTGCGACTTGCCGAACCGGACGTCGACGCCGAGATGATCGCCGAGTGGATGAGCCGCCCGCACCTGATCGAGGCGTGGGAGTCGAACTGGCCGGCGGCGCGATGGCATCATTACCTGCGGGCGCAGCTGGAGGGCGGGTTCTCTCGTCCGTTCCTCGCGATGCACGACGCGGTAGATCGCGCGTATATCGAATTATACAGGGCCGCAAAGGATTCCATCGCCACCCGCTACGACCATGATCCCCACGATCTGGGTCTGCACGTCGCGGTCGCCGATTTGGACTACATCCAACGGGGACACGTCGGTTACCT
>JAICYF010000169.1 GCA_025934355.1 Acidothermaceae bacterium | reverse complement strand
CGGGAGCTACTGCGGCCCGCCCCCGGCGCGACTTCTGCTGTTCGACAGCAGCTGGCCAGGCGCCACCGGCACGCCGATCACCGCGGCACTGTCACCCAGCTCATCACCGTGCGGACCGGCCAGCGGCGACGGCGAGCACGGCGCCGGCACCATCGTTTCCTACCCCGCGGGCGGGTACCCGCTGCCCGCGCCGGCGTGGGCGACGCTGCAAGCGTCCATCCGCCTGATCGACACCGCCGCGACGCCGCCACGACTCGCCGTCCGGCTGACCAACCCCACCGATGTCCCGGTGCCGCTGCGGCCTTGTTTCAACTACGCCATCGGAATCGTCGCGACGCAGGACGGCGGCTGGTTTGGCGAAGCGTTCGACGGGAGCCCTGACTGCTCGAAGCTGCCGGCGGCGCTGCCGCCCGGATCCAGCATCGACTTGACCATCGACCCGCTTGACGTTCGCCCCGGGCCGGCGACAGGGCGGAGCAACGGGACCCTGACCTGGCTCATGCCCGGCGGCCCGCACGCCTCAGTCAAACTGCCATGACAGCTCGTCCGACGCCGGATGGTTCGCGTGGTCGATTACCAGACGGTCAGCTTCAATGCGGCTGGCGTCACCAGCGGACGTCGTAGACAACCGCATCTGCCGCCGGCCGCGCGATACTTACCCGGTGAGGGATGGACAGGACGCACCAAAGGCGGAGTGGGTGAGCGAGCTTCCCGGCGGGCCGCCCGAGCGCGAGAGCCTGGCGCGAATCGTGGACGCTGACGGCGGGCAGGACGACGCCGAGAATACCTATTACGAGTGGGCAGCAGATCCCGACGCCGTATGGCTCGAAACCGCACGGCACCGGTTTCGCGGCCAATACCTACGCCGCCTACGACGCGTCGGTCAACGTTAGGGTCCCGCGCGGACTGATGCGCACTGATCTGCCGCGAGTTGCGGATCTCGGCGACGGCCGTTGGGATTCATCGGAAACGACGCGTCTTGCTCACTAGAACTCGACTCTGAACTTCGGGGTGAACGGAACGTTCGTTGGCCGGATGCCGACGATGCGGTCGACGCGGTAACTGCGCAGCTGGCCGTGATCGTTGACGACGAACAGGACGAGGTTGCCGTCCTGGGTCCGTCGCAGCGAGTAAGGCTCGACTCGGCGAACACCCTGTCTGCCGGTTTCCGCGCGGTAGTCGATGTCAACTAGCAGTCGGTTCGCACCGGCGTAGCGCAGCAGTTCCATGGGAACGCGGCGTCGCCATGAGGCGATGGCGGTTGGGGCGGTCCAGCTGTCGAGCCGGCCAAGTTCGGCGCGGGGAAGGAGCCGCGGTTGCCCGCGTCCGTCAAGCCACAGGAAGACCTGATCCAGCGAAGACCAGAACGTGTGGAATGGCACGAGAGGCTTGGGCAGCTGGTGGCCGAGCATGCTCTCCCACTCGCTTTCGATCTCGTCCTTGAATGGCGAGGTGCGAATGGATTCTGCTGTTGGTACCGCGATTCCAGCGAACTCGGCTTTGCGCGCGAGTACCTCACGGACCGACGCCGCCTGCCCGATCAGGTCCGGGTGTCGGTACATGTGCACGACGTCATACAGATCGCGAGGGCGACACCGTTCCGCGAGCGCTCTTAGCTTTTCACCGAAGAGTTCTGATGCGGAATAGCAGAGCACCTCGTTGTTAGTGAGCGAATCGCTGTAGGGGTGACTGATCCGCCGAACGACGGGTCGACTGGTTAGTAGCTCGTCCGCAGTGAGGTCGAGCTTGACCTTGGGCATGGAGGGGCTGGCATTTGGACCTCGGTAGCCAAGCTTTCCCTGAGTGGTCGGGTTGCCGCGCTTATTTCGTCGACGTCTGAACGAGCCGTCGTCAAGGACGAGCTCGAGTCCGGACTCCTCGCGGACCCACGCCGAAACTTCGGCGAAAATCCTCCGCAGGTCGTCCGGCTCCTCGGGGCCGCCGCCGACGATCGTGAAATCGAGGTCCTCGGAGAAACGGTAGGTCTCGTAGTAGCACTTGCGAAGGCACGTCCCGCCCTTGAAAACCCACGTCGTTGCAAGAGCCTCGTGGTTAGCGATGCCCGCTAGGAGCCAGCCGAGGACGTAGTCCTTCTCGATGACGCTTTGGTCGAGTGCCCACTCGGCCCTAAGGGCCGCGAGCTCGCGCTGAAGGATCACGAATGTCCTTCCGCGCCGAGCGTGGCGTTTACTCGAAGTCGCCAACGCCGATCGATGTGCCCCTTGCTAGGCGCCCCCGGGTCCAGCGAGGAGACGCCGGACGACAGCCGCTTGAGGCTCTCGTCGACAACGCCCGGGGCGTCGAGGCGAAGACTCTCGACGAGGAATCCCAGCCGCTTGAACACGGCCCGGTTCGCGAACTGATCTGCGGCGGCGATCAGAGCTTGGGCGTCGTGCTCATCGAGGTACTCCTCGAGAATCTCGGCACTATGCCGCGGGCCGCCGCCGAGAGTTGGATCGTCCAGCACCTCCACGACCGTCCTTGCCGGACTCGCGAATCGCAGGCGCACGTCGCCCAGCCATTCGCTCGTTAGTCCCCAAGCCATTTCGTCGCTGTGGACGTGGCCTACTGCGTAGTCGTGGTCGAGTAACCGCACGTGTCCACTGCGTACGCGCTCGGACGTCCGAACCAGCGTGGTGTGAAAGACCTGCTCCGTGAGGCCCCAATGGCGTGCGGCCGTCCATCCGGTGAAGTAACAGGGCGACCAAACGCGATTGGCAACAAGAAGCGGATCCTCCGACCACGCCGCAGGATTGGCGGCCTCGACCGGAACCGCGATGTAGAGGCCTCGTCGTACTCGCCTAACCCAGCCTTGTCGCGCCCAACGGGAAAGCCTTTGTGCCGCGGTCTTGGAATCTAGGCCGAGTGCCCGCGCGGCATCTGCCGGTTCAATGAAGCGGCCGGATGAAGCCACGACATCTGCCAGCTGACGGCGGCCCTCGGCGCTGATCCCTGAAATCACCCAAACCCCAGTAGTTAGCGCCGGATGCGAACTCTTGGCCTTCAAGTCTCAGACACCGGAAGTTTACACCGCAGCACAACTACTGGCAATCTGATGTTGGGACCCGGTTTTCCAGCGCCAGCGAGGCTCGCTGCTCACCCGACGAACCGCGGCCACCGGCGACGCGCGCACGGGCAAGGTCGATGTTGCTACTCCGCCTCCGGTTCTACCGCATCTGCCGCCATCAGGTGAATGTTCTCCTGGGTACGAGGTCGCGGAAGCAACGTGCTCGCCTACTCGGCGCTTCAGACGTACGGTCACATCGTGGAGTTCGTTTTTGCCCCGTGGATGGCGCGAAATTGAAGGCGGATTCCTCGACGCGAGTCGAAGGCACGGCACCCCGGCTTCACTGTCCAACGTGCGCACAAGCCTTCATCCTCACCGATCGTGGGTTGCGGAAGCTTCCTGAGCATCGTCGCGACGACTAGCCACGGCACCGAAAGCCCAACTAGACAGCTCGAACAGCACCGCCGGGACCATCTGTAGACACCGCACCATCGCCTGCTCCGAACGCAGCTATGGAACGTCCCAGCCGCGATCCTTCGCATCGGCCCGGAGTCGGTCGGAGGACCCGCAGCTGCGACGTGATGCGCTGGCGCAGTTCCGCGTCGTCGCTCTCGGAACGCTCGTACCGCGACCAGGCGCGCCCAAGCGTTTCAGGCCACGGCTCTTTGCTGAGCGCATGCTCCCCGCCGTACCTGTAGATCTCCCGCAGGAGCGAATCCAATGGCTCACCAAAGGCCGGCAGATTCCATGTGAGGAGATCGGTTTGCCAGTGGTCGCCTGGGCCGCCGCTGGCCATGCCAGGCACGATAGCGCGGAACCGCGGGCCGGTCTCCGTGAGCAACCAGCCGGTCCGTGTGGATGGGACACGAGTCAAAGGTCCCGCGCAGCGCGCCACGATGACACGTCCCGGACACGCAGTGATCCGCCGCGACGAGGCCGGGGTTTACCCACAACAAGGTGGCTTTGCGCCGCGCACCCACGCGGAAATCGGTTTCACAGGTGCATCCGCTCCACCGCGACACGCCCGAGATTCGGTTCAGCTGAACCGCATGGTTAACCTGCACAGATGACGCACGAACCCGATGAGCTTCGCGCGACGCTGCGCAGAAACCTCACCGCCGCCATGAAGGCCCGCGACTCCGACGTCGTCACGGCGCTGCGCACTGCGATCGCGGCCATCGACAACGCGCAAGCCGTCGAAGCGGCCGACAACGCGGCCAACGCCGGCAGCGAGCACTTCGCCGGAGCACGTGTCGGCTTGGGCGTCACAGAGGCGGAGCGGCGGCACCTCACCATCGACGAGGTCCGCGACATCCTTCGCAAGCAGATTGCCGAGTATGACGTGGAAGCCGATCGATACGACGCACTCGGTCAATCGGACGCCGCCGCCCGGCTGCGTCGCGAGGCAGCCGCCTTGCGACCTTACGTCGACTAGCGCACCCAGGCCTCAACCGAGGTCGTCACCGGCGCGCCCGTCCGCGCCGATTCGCCAATCGCCAGCCCGAGCAAATGGTCTTGGCAGCCATCGGCCAGCGGGTACGGCGCCGGGCCTTCACCGCGACACCACGACCCCATCTGCGTGAGCAACGCGGTCACCGCGAGATCGTCCTCGGAGAACCGCGAACCCAAGTACGCGTTGCGCCACACCACGCGGCCATCAAAGCTGATGTGCTCGACGTCGAATCCTTCGAGGTTCAGGTCAACACCAAGCCGGCGGCGCAGAAGCAGAGACGAAACCGGAGTGCGCGCGTCAGCCAACCGCACGACCGAATCGTCGACGATCTCACCGAGCGATCCACGGACCACAATTCGCCGAGATCGCAAGGGGTTCCACCATTGGTTGTCGGTGAAGTCGTACAACCCCATCCGCCCGTCACCGAAGTCGATGGTCGCAATTGTGGTCGCCCGCTGCACAGGCGTCAGATCGTCGGTCCAGCCATCCTTGCCTAACGGATCGACTAGCGGCGCGGTGAATGCCCGCGCCGAGACAACAGCAGGCGCGAAACCAACGCCGAGCATGTCACGCATCATCGACGTCGCGTGATACAGATGCGTCGACGAGATCTGCACCGACGTGACTTCGCCGATCACGCCCTCGCGCAGCAGCGACAAACGTGCCGCGTGCATCGGCATCAGCAGATATTGCTCGGCGACCTGCACTAAACCGCTGGCGCCCACCGCAGCCCAAAGATCGCGCAGCCCGTCGAGATCCGGCGCCGGGGGAGTCTCCACAAGCACTGGAATCTCCAGCGCCACAAGGTCTTTCACCGCCTGCGGCGCGGCGTCCCACGACACCGCCGGAATCACGAACTCCGGCGTCTTCGCGCGCACCAATTCGGACGACGATCGAAACGTCGGCACGCCCCACGCCGCCTCGAGCCCCGCGCCCTTGTCGGCCGATCGCGTCACCACGCCTGAGACGACGAAATGTTCGGGGGCCATCGCGGCCAGCCGCAGGAAGAATTCGGTGCGCCAGCCACCGCCGACCACGCCGAACACCGCTGGTTTCGTCACAGCCACCCTCACAACGCCAGAGCCATCAAGGAGTCAGCGCGCCAATCACCATGCAACTCGGCCGACAGCCACGAACGCGCTGACGTCCGAAACACCTCCGCGGGCAACGATCCCGCCCCCGTCGGCAGCACACCTGACAGCGCAGGCAAATCTCGCAAGTTCGTGCGATGCACGAGGTCAGGCGAGGCCGGCCACGACCCCAAAACCAGCAACGGCTCAACACCGCCCGCGACCAACACCCGTCGGGTCAACTCGGTGTGATTGAGTGTGCCTAGGTCGGGTCGAGCCACCAGGATTGCCTGCGCGCCAAGGGAAATCGCCAGGTCGGCGATCGTCCAGCCGCCCGCACCCAGCTGCACCAACACACCGCCAGCGCCTTCAACAAGCACCAGATCGTGCTGTTCCACAAGCCCGGCAACGACATCGACAACCACCCCGAGATCGATCGCCGGCAGCTTCGCGACGCGCGCCGCCGTCAACGGCGCCAACGGGTCCGGGTACGACGCCAACGTCACGGACGACGCCGGCGCGGCGAGCCGCGCCACGACGTCCGCATCAGGTTCGTCGCCTGAGGCGACACCGGTTTGGCACGGCTTGACGACCGCGACGCGCAATCCGGACGACGTGGCGGCCGCCGCCACCGCCGCGGTGACGATGGTCTTCCCGACGCCGGTGTCAGTGCCCGTGACGATCGCCGGACCAAGGAACGCGGTCACGGCGCGGCCGCGATCACGACGTCGAGCGCGCGTTCGAACTCGGACGACGCGATGCCGGCGTTGATCGTCAGCCGCAGTCGTGAAATCGGGTCTGGCGTCGACGGCGGGCGGAAACAGCCAACGGCGACGCCCTTCTCGCGGCAAGCCGTCGCCCAGGCCACCGCGGCCTCAGCCGACGGCGCGGCGGCCGACAGCACTCCAGCGGCCGGTTCACGAGCGTCGAATCCGGCGTCACGCAAAAGCTCGAACGCCTGCCCCGCCCGCGACCGCACGAGAGCGCGTTTGT
>JAICYF010000010.1 GCA_025934355.1 Acidothermaceae bacterium | reverse complement strand
GCCGATTCCTTGTGCCAGCGTCGTTTTGCCGGCCCCAAGAGCACCGGTGAGGACGACGAGATCACCGGCGCGCAACAGCGTCGCGAGCCGCTCGCCGAGGTCGCGCATTTCGTCCGCCGTCGGAACCGCGATCTCCACGCTCACCTGCTCACCTTCCAGGCTGCGGCGACCAGCGGGTCCGCCGCTGCTGTCGCGAGATCCTCTCGCAATGCCGCGCGCGGCATACCTCGCGGACCGAATCTAATCGCCGCCGACGGGTGATAGGTGGCGAGCACACGTCGTCCAGCCTTGTCGTGAACACGACCGCGAAGCTCGCCGATTTTCGCACCCTTGCCAAAGAACCATTCGACCGCGGTGCCGCCCATCGCCACGATGAGCGCGGGATCGACGACCGCGATTTGCGCGGTGAGCCAGCCTCGGCAGTTGTTGGCCTCCATGGTCGTGGGCTTGCGATTACTCGGCGGTCGGCACTTCAACACATTGGCCACCGCGACGGTCTCGCGCGGCAGGCCAACCTCCTGGAGCAGCTCGTCGAGCAGTTGTCCGGCCTTGCCGACAAAGGGAATTCCACTGAGATCTTCGTTCGCTCCGGGCGCCTCCCCGACGAGCAGGACATGTGCACCCTGCGTTGGAAGCTGACCGACGACGACGGTGGTGCGGGTCGCGGCAAGTTCAAGACACGCTCTGCAACCACGAATTTCGGCCGCAAGGGCCTCCCACGAGCTCACTCCGAGTAGACGCGGGGCACCCGCGGGCCGATGCGTGTGACCACCTCGTACGAAATGGTGCCGAGCGCCGCGGCCCAGTCTTCCGCGGTCGGCTCGCCGTCGTCGCCGGGGCCGAACAACAGCACCTCGTCGCCAGCCATGAAGGCCCCATCGTTGACGGCGCCGAGGTCGACCACGAACTGATCCATGCAGACCGCGCCGGCGATGGTACGCCGCGCCGATGTTTCGGCGCCTCTGACGAGGACTTCCGCCGCGTTGCCGGCGGCCCGTGGAATGCCGTCGGCGTAACCGAGCGGCACCAGACCGAGAGTCGTCGCGTCCCGTGTCTCGTACCGATGTCCGTAAGAGACACCGGTGCCCGCTGGCACGGATTTGGTCAGCGCGAGCCGGGCCGTCAACGTCATCGCCGGCCGCAGGCCGAGGTCGTCCGGATGCGCCACGTTGGGCGCCGGCGCGAGACCGTAGACGGCGATCCCCGCGCGCACAAGGTCGAACCGCGCGTCAGGCCGATGCAGCGCGCCGCCCGAGTTCGCCAGGTGACGGACTTCGGGTGTGATGCCCGCGCGCTGCGCGACGTCAACTGCCTCATTAAACTGCTGAATTTGGGCGTCCATCACAGGGTTTTGCGGATCGTCGCCGTGCGCTAGGTGCGACCACACGCCAACGTTGCGGACGACGCCGCGACTTTGCGCGTGCAGCGCCGCCTCGACCAGCTGCGGCCAATCGGCGATCGCCGCTCCAGCCCGCGACAGACCGGTGTCGACCTTGAGATGCAGCCGCGCTTCTTTGCCCGCCTCCATGGCGGCCGCGGCGATCTCATCGACCATCCACGCGGCAGACGCGGAGAGGTCGACGTCCGCCAACACCGCCTTGGTCAGCTGCTCTCCAGGGGTGGCGAGCCAGCACATCAGCCGGGACTCAACACCAGCGGCTCGCAACGCAAGCGCTTCCTCGACAAACGCGACGCCGAGCCAGTCGGCGCCTCCGGCAAGCGCGGCGCGGGCACTTTCCAGCAGCCCGTGACCATAGCCGTCGGCCTTCACGACGGCCATCACCTGCGACGGGCCGACGATCTCCCGAATCCTGCGGACGTTTCCCTCAATCGCGCCCAGGTCGATCCGCGCCGCCGCACGCAATCGGCCGGCCACCAGCGCTGGGTCAACCGCCTCGGAGCTCACGTCCGCCAGTCTGCCATCGCGACCAGGCGTTCGGCCGGGACGGCGCGCGTGATGAGATGTCCGCCATGCGGATGACCAAATTCACCCATGCCTGCGTGCGGCTGGAAGAAGCCGGCCGAAGCCTGGTGATCGACCCCGGGGACTTCTCAGAGTGCGCGGAGGCGCTCGACGGCACCCACGCTGTCCTGATCACCCATGAGCATTTCGACCACCTCAACGTGCCGGCGGTGCTCTCGGCCGCGAAGGCGAACGCCGATTTGATGGTGTGGGCAACGCCGTCGGCCGCGGGGAAGCTGGCCGAGCTGGGGCCACGGGTGACGAAGGTCGAACCGGGAGATTCGTTCGACGCCGCAGGATTTTCGGTGCGCGCGTTCGGTGGGCAGCACGCGGTCATCCACCAAGCGGTCGGCACACCGTGCGTAAACCTCAGCTACCTTGTCGATGAGGTCGTCTATCACCCTGGTGACTCGTTCTTCGTCCCGCCGACGCCGGTTCAGGCGCTGCTCGTTCCGTTGCACGCGCCTTGGTCGAAGCTCGGTGAGGTCATCGACTTCGTCGTCGCCATGCGGGCGCCGCAGGCCTTCCCGATTCACGACGCGATGCTGAACGACTCCGGCGTGAAGAACAGCCTCGGGCACCTTGGTCGATTCGCCGAGAATTACGGCACGGCTATTTCCTATCTCGCGGCCACCGAGGCCGTTGAACTTTAACGGTGCAATCAGCGCGGACGTCGAGTCCGAGCGGGCTGGCGATGTCGACCGCCTGCTCAGCCCTCGGACAGCGCGGCGATCGCGGCGGGTATCTGCGCGACGACGTCCTCGGCGATTAGCGGTGATTCGCCATCGTGGCGGGTCACCGCAAGGCGGGCCGCCGCGCCATGCAGGTAGGCCGCACATGAGGCGGCGTCGAGAGTCGAGAGGCCGCCCGATAACAACGCGCCGGTGACGCCCGACAGTACGTCGCCGCTGCCGGCTGACGCCAACCAAGGCGTGCCGGTGGGGTTGACCCGCGCGACGCCCGCGGGTGTGCACACCACTGTCGTGGAGCCTTTAAGCAGCACGGTCACGCCAAGCTCGGCTGCCGCCTCGCGTGCGTAGTACAACCGGCGTGCTTCAACGTCCGCGCGCGCGTCAGCGTCGAGCCCGAGCAACCGGGTCAACTCACCCGCGTGGGGCGTCACGACGGTCGGCGCGCCACGCCCTTTGAGCAATTCGCGATGCGCACTCAGGACCGTCAGCGCGTCGGCGTCGGCAATCACTGGCACACCAGCTGAAAGCACCTGTGAGACAAGGGATTTCGCCACATCGTCGGTGCCGATGCCGGGCCCGACGACCCAAGCTTGCACGCGACCGACGTCGAGCACGCCGGTCCCGTCGTCCGGCAACTCAGTGACGACGGCCTCGGGCCAACGCGCGCGCACGAGTTCTGCGGGATGCGCGACCGACACGAACCGCACCATGCCGGCGCCGGCGCGCAACGCTCCCCCGACCGACAACACGGCCGCACCGGTGTACGTGCGACTGCCGGCCACGACGCCGACAACACCACGCCGGTATTTGTCGGACTCCGCGTGCGGGTGTGGCAGCAGCGCCGCGACGTCCGAGTTCTGCAACGCGCTGAGCCCGGACGACGGGAGGTGCGGCGCCAACCCGATGTCGACAAGCTCAAGTGCGCCCGCGTGTTGCGCGCCAGGGTCGATCAGCAACCCGGGTTTCCATGCCCCGAACGTGACGGTGACGTCGGCGCGCACCGCCGGACCTTCGACCTCGCCGGTGTCGGCGTCGACGCCGCTCGGCACGTCGACCGCAACCACCAGCGTGGCAGGCGAAATCTCGGTGACTGCGGCCGCCGCGGCGTCGCGCAACGCGCCCTTTCCGCCGATGCCGACAATGCCGTCGAGCACAAGGTCGGCGTCGCGCAACGCCGCGGGAGCAGCGACCCGGCCACCTGCGGCACGGAACGCGGCAAGACCGCGCTCATGGGTGCGAGATCCCAGCAACACGGCGGAAACGGCTCCACCGCGATGTGCCAGCATCGCGCCGGCAAACAGCGCGTCACCGCCGTTGTCGCCCGACCCGACAAGCAGGACGACGCGAGCGCCGTACACCCGGCCGAGCAGCCGACAGCAGGTCGCCGCGAGGCCAGCCGCCGCCCGCTGCATCAAAGCGCCGTCGGGCAACGTCGCCATGAGGGCGGCCTCTGCGGCCCGCACCACCGCGACCTCGTGCGCCTGCCTCATCGAAGGGTCAACCGCTGCGGGTTGTTCGACATCTCGCACATCCCTTGTTCGGCTCCGCAATGATCGGCAAAGATCGGCCGTGATCCTGCGCCGCGGGTTGACGGCGCGAACTACTCGACGGTGACCGACTTCGCCAGGTTGCGCGGCCGGTCAACGTTGTTGCCGCGCGCGACCGCGAGCTCGCTGGCGAAGACCTGCAGCGGAATCACCGACACGATCGGCTGCAGCAAGGTCGCCACCCGCGGCACCCGCACGAGTTCGTCGGCGTAAGGCTCGACCGCGGTGTCGCCTTCTTCGGCGATCACGATCGTGTAGGCGCCACGCGCCCGCACTTCTTGCATGTTTGCCAGCAGTTTTGAGTGCAACACCGCGCGACCGGTCGGGGGCGGCATGACGATAACCACCGGCACCCCGCGCTCGATGAGCGCGATCGGCCCGTGTTTCAACTCTCCCGCGGCGAATCCTTCCGCGTGCATGTACGCGAGTTCTTTGAGCTTCAGCGCGCCCTCGAGCGCGACGGGATAACCGACATGCCGCCCAAGGAACAACACGGTCGGGGCCGACGCGAGCTGCCGGGCGATCTCGCGAACCGGCTCCATTGTTTGCAGCACCTGCGCGACCTTCTCCGGTGTGGCGGCGAGTTCGTGGACGACCTCAGCGACCTCATCGCCGAACTTGGTCCCGCGCACCTGCCCGAGATACAGCGCCACCAGATAGACCGCGACAAGCTGCGTGACGAAGCTTTTCGTCGCGGCGACGCCGATTTCCGGGCCTGCCCGGGTATACAGCACGGCGTCGGACGCGCGCGGAATCGTCGAGCCGTTGACGTTGCAGATCGCGAGAACTCTCGCGCCCATCTCCTTGGCGTGCTGCACTGCCATCAGCGTGTCGAGCGTCTCACCTGACTGCGAAATCGCTATGACGAGCGACTGCTTGTCGAGAATCGGATCTCTGTAACGGAATTCCGAGGCTAGCTCGACCTCGCACGGCAACCCGGCCCAGTGCTCGATCGCGTACTTCGCGATCAGCCCGGCGTGATAAGCCGACCCGCAAGCCACGACGACGATCTTGTCGACGTCGCGGAGCAATCGAGGATCGAGTCTGGTCTCGTCGAGTGCGAGCGTTCCCTCGTGCGTCAGACGGCCAAGCAACGTTGCGGCAACCGCATCGGGCTGTTCGGCGATCTCCTTCAACATGAAGTAGTCGTAGCCGCCCTTTTCCGCCGCGGAGATGTCCCAGTCGACGTGGTAACGACGTCCGTTCACAACCGTGCCGTCGAACGTGGTGACTTCGGCGCCCGACGGCGTCACGCACACGACTTGGTCCTGGCCCAACTCGAGTGCGTCACGGGTCGCCGAAATGAACGCGGCCACGTCGCTCGCCACGAACATCTCGCCGTCGCCGACGCCGACCACCAACGGCGAGTTGCGGCGCGCACCGACAACCACCCCGGGCGCGTCGCGGTGCACGGCGACCAAGCTGAAGGAACCGTCGATCATGCGACACACGTCGCGCATCGCCTGCGCGAGGTCACCCGACTGGCCGAACGCGTCCTCGAGCAGGTGCGCGACAACCTCGGTGTCGGTCTCGGACCGAAACCGGTGACCCGCCTCTAGCAGTTGCGCCCGCAAAGTGGCGTGGTTCTCGATGACGCCGTTGTGAATGACCGCGAGCGCGTTCTTGCAGTCAAGGTGCGGGTGAGCGTTGTCATCGGTCGGCGCGCCGTGCGTCGCCCACCGGGTGTGCCCAAGACCGGTGCCGGACGACGGAAGCGGCGAGACCGCAAGCAACTCCTCGAGATTCGCGAGCGGCCCCGCCTTGCGGCGCAGCTCGACCTCTTCACCGTCCAAGACTGCGATGCCTGCGGAGTCGTAGCCCCGATACTCCAAACGGCGTAAGCCCTCGAGCACGACGTCCTTTGCCGGTCGGGCGCCGACGTACGCAACGATTCCGCACATGACGGAAAGCGTACTGGCCGCCACCCCACCCGCCTGGTGATCATGCAAGAAGGTGCGACTTTGCATCGCAAAAGTCGCCCCTTTCTGCATGATCACCGACCAAAGAGGGGCGGCTGCGCGATACCGTCAGGCCGTGCCAGTCATCGAGACGGTCGGCCTGACTAAGCGGTACGGGCCGATCACCGCCCTCGACTCGCTGACCGTCGCAATTGAGCCGGGCATCGTCGGCTTGGTCGGGGCGAACGGCGCGGGCAAGAGCACCCTCATCAAAGTGCTGCTTGGCCTACTCGATCCGAGCGCAGGCGGCGCGACGGTGCTCGGCCATGACATCGTCACCGCGGGCGAGCAAGTGCGCAGCATGGTCGGTTACATGCCCGAGCATGACTGCTTGCCGCCGGACGTCTCGGCCACCGAGCTCGTGGGCCATCTTGGTCGGGTGGCCGGGCTCCCCCGCGCCGCCGCCCGGGAGCGCACCGCCGAGGTGTTGCGACATGTCGGCCTGTACGAAGAGCGGTACCGCCCGATCGGCGGCTACTCCACCGGCATGAAGCAGCGCGTCAAACTCGCGCAGGCGTTGGTGCACGACCCGCAACTCTTGCTGCTCGACGAGCCGACCAACGGGCTCGACCCGGCCGGCCGCGACGAGATGTTGGCGTTGGTGCAGCGCACCGGCACCGAATTCGGCATGGCCGTGGTGGTGGCGTCGCACCTGCTCGGCGAACTCGAGCGCATCTGCGAGCATCTCGTTGTCGTCGACGCGGGCAAGCTCCGCGCGTCCGACTCCATCGCCTCCTACACCCGCACCCAACAGTTGCTCGCCGTCGAGGTCGACGGCGGCGCACCGGCCCGCGACGCGCTCGCCGCGCGGCTGACCGAAAGCAACATCCACGCGGACGTCGACGGTCGCGCCCTGGTGCTCGCGTTGCCACCGGACGACGAAGCGGCGATGTACGACGCGGTGCGCGACACGGTCGCAGACCTCGGTTTGGCGCTGCTGAGGCTCGAGCAGCGCAGGCACCGGCTTTCTGACATGTTCAGCGAGCCGCGAGCCGACCACGGCCGACAGTCCGAGCAGGGGCAGGCCGCCGGTGTCTGAGTCCGTCATCTACGACATCGGCTATCAGCGTTACGACGGTCAACGGCTTGGACGACGCAGCGCGGTCGTTTCCCTTTACCTGCATGGGTTGCGCGGCGTTTTCGGTTTGGGTCGGCCGGCGAGGTCCAAGGTGCTGCCGTGGCTGGTCGTGGCCATCATGTTCGTCCCGGTCATCGTGCTCATCGCCGTGATGTCGCGCACCGGAACGCAGGTCGAGCGCTACGACTTCTATCCCATCCAGCTACAGGCGCCCCTCGCCATTTTCCTCGCCGCGCAGGCGCCCGAGTTGCTCTCGCGCGACCAGCGTTATCAGGTGCTGCCGCTGTATTTCTCCCGCCCGATTCGTCGCAGCGATTACGCGTTGGCGAAGCTCGCCGCGATGGTGACCGCGATGTTCGCGCTCATCGCCGGACCACTCTTCGTTTACTGGCTCGGCAGCATAGCCACGATCAGCCACCACCCCGGCGACGCGCGACACCAGACCGCGCAGTTCGCACTCGGCCTTGCCAACGGCGTATTTCACGCGATCCTGCTTGGAGCCCTTGGTGTCGTCATCGCGGCGTTCGCGCGTCGTCGCGCGTTCGCCACCGCCGCGGTTATCGGCGTCTACCTCATCACGTCGGCGGTGGCGGGAGCGTTGTCCGGCCTGCCGAACAACAACGGCCGATTCGGCCAACTGTTCTCGCCGTTCACGCTGCTGGACGGACTTCGGGTCTGGCTGCTGCACGGCAAGGTGATCGATGAGAATGCGGTGCCCTCGGCGGCATACGGCATCGTGAGCGTGGCGTTCGTCGTCGTGTTTGTGCTTGTGCTGCTGCGCCGCTACCGAACGATCGCCACATGAGCGCGGTGATGAGATGAGCGTGCTGGAGTTGAGCGCGGTGTCGCGCTGGTACGGCAACGTGGTGGCGGTGAACGACATTACGATGACGATCGGCCCGGGCGTCACTGGCCTGCTTGGCCCTAATGGCGCGGGAAAGTCAACGCTGCTGCACATGATGGCCGGCTTTTTGCCGCCGTCCAATGGCAGCGTCACGATCGACGGCGAGCCGACGTGGCGACGTCCCAAAATGTATGACGTCGTGGGGTTGGTGCCGGAGCGCGAAGCGGCGTACACCTTCTTGACCGGAATGGAGTTCGTGGAAGCCAGCGCAAAGTTGCACCGGCTTGCCAGCCCCAGGCAGGCGGCTCAGCGCGCGATCGACATTGTCGAGCTCTCGGACGCCGCCGATCGCAAGATCGGCACCTACTCCAAGGGCATGCGTCAACGCGTGAAAGTGGCCTCGGCGCTGGTGCACGACCCGCAGGTGCTCTTGCTCGACGAACCGTTCAACGGCATGGATCCCCGCCAGCGGCTGCACATGATGGAGTTGCTGAAGAGCCTCGCTGACGCCGGTAGGACGGTGCTGTTCAGCTCTCACATCCTCGAGGAGGTCGAGCAGCTGTCGGACGTCGTCCAGGTCGTGGTGGCCGGTCGCCTTGCGGCATCAGGAGATTTCCGCGAGATCCGCCGGCTCATGACCGACCGTCCGCATGTCTTCACCATCCGCTCCACCGACGACCGCGCTCTCGCGTCCGTGTTGATGGGCGCGCAACACACCGCGGGCGTCGCGATCGACGGCCCGGTGCTGCGGGTGCAGGCCGCCGACTTCGGCAGCTTCACTCGCGCGCTCGCCGGTATCGCGCGCGAACACAACATCGGCTTACGCGAGGTGATCCCGGCGGACGAGTCGCTGGAGAGCGTCTTCTCCTACTTGGTGCGCCGATGAACGCCGTAATCGCCCGCATCACCTATCGCGCGTTGCTCGGACGACGCCGGGTGCTGCTGCTCGCGTTGTTGCCGGTCGTGTTGTTGCTCTTGGCCGTCGCGTTTCGGGCGGGAAACGGCGACGCGACGGAGAATCTGCTCGACCACTTCGGCGTCGCCGCGCTGCTGCCATTGGTGGCGCTCATCGTGGGCACCGGAGTGCTCGGCGCCGAACTCGAGGACGGCACCGCGATCTATTTGCTCGCGACTCCAACACCAAGAAGCGCTATTGTCACAACGAAATTCGCGGTCGCCGCGGTGGTCACCGTCGCGTTCACCGCGATCCCGGAGTTTCTTGCCGGAGTCATCGCGTTTCCCGACCGCACCAGACTCTCGGTCGCGTACGCGGTCGGCACGGCAGTTGGCGCGGTGGTTTACGTCGCGATTTTTCTAGCGCTGTCGGTCGCGACCCGCCGCGCGATGGCGGTCGGCCTCATCTACGTGCTCGTCTGGGAGGGATTGCTCGCGAGCTTCGTGTCAGGAATAGGCGTACTCAGCGTGCAGCAATATTCGCTGTCGATCGCAAAGGCGATCGCTCACGCCGGCGATGAGATACCGGCGAATGTGTCGCTGGCGGTGGCAATCCCGATGCTGCTTGTCGTCATCGTGGTCGCGAGTCGACTCGCGGTGGATCGGCTCAGCGGCTATCGCATCAGTGGCGAGCCTGGCTAACGAACGTCAGCCGAGCCGGTCGCGCACCACACCCGCGAGCCGGGAGGCGATGGCCTCGGCCTGCTCGTGGCTGGTGGCCTCGACCATCACCCGCACCAACGGCTCGGTGCCGCTCGGCCGCAGCAACACGCGACCTTCAGCGCCGAGCTCGTTCTGCGCGGCGGTCACGGCGTCGAGCAGTTCGATGTCGACGTCAGCGCGCGACTTGTCGACGCCGCCCACGTTGACGAGCACCTGCGGCAACCTGGTCATCACACTGGCCAGCTCGCCGAGCGACTTGCCGGTTTGCGCCACCCGCGCCAACACCTGCAACCCGGTGAGAATGCCGTCGCCGGTGGTGGCGTGCTCGAGCATGATGACGTGGCCGCTTTGCTCCCCGCCCAGCACGTAGCCCCCGGCTTTCATCGCCTCAAGCACGTAGCGGTCGCCGACGGCGGTCTCGATGACGTCGATGCCCGCCGCCCGCATGCCGAGCTTGAAACCGAGGTTCGACATTACCGTGGCGACCACGGTGTCGGCGGTCAACTGGCCCGCGTCATGCATGGCCAGCGCGAGGACGGCCAGGATCTGGTCGCCGTCAACCACCGAGCCATCGGCGGCGATCGCGAGGCACCGGTCGGCATCACCGTCGTGCGCGATGCCGGCGTCGGCGCCCTGCATGATGACCGCCTCCTGCAGCAACGCGAGATGCGTTGAGCCACAGTCGTCGTTGATGTTCAAGCCGTCGGGCGCGCAGCCGATCGTCGTGACGGTGGCGCCAGCGGCGCGGAAAACAGCCGGGGACGCCGAATAGGCGGCGCCGTGCGCGGCGTCGACCACGATCTTCAAGCCCGCAAGGGATTGCGACGTCGTCGACAGCACGTGCTTCACGTAACGATCGGTCGCGTCGGGAACGTCGCGCACCCTCCCGACCGCGGCGCCGATCGGCCGCTGCCACTCTTCGAGCAGCTGCGCCTCGATGGCGTCTTCGAGCTCGTCGGCCAGCTTGTGGCCGCCGCTAGCGAGGAATTTGATGCCGTTGTCGGGCATCGGATTGTGACTGGCCGAGATGACCACGCCGAGGTCGGCGCCGAGCTCGCCGGTCAAATGCGCGACAGCCGGCGTGGGCAGGACGCCGAGCCGCAACACGTCGACCCCGGCGCTCGCCAACCCGGCGACCATCGCCGATTCGAGGAATTCGCCGGACGCGCGCGGGTCGCGACCGACCACCGCAACTGGCCGGTGACCTTCGAACGCGCCAGCTTGGCCAAGAACGTGCGCGGCAGCCACCGCCAACTCCAAAGCGAGTTCGGCGGTGAGGTCTTTGTTGGCGACGCCGCGGACGCCGTCGGTGCCGAAGAGCCGCACCTGACGCGCTACTACCGCTTGGAGTACTGCGGCGCCTTGCGGGCCTTCTTCAAGCCGTACTTCTTTCGCTCCGTGACGCGCGCGTCACGGGTGAGGAAACCGGCTTTCTTCAGCGACGGGCGGTTCTCGGCGTCGACGACGAGCAGGGCGCGGGCGATGCCGAGCCGCAGCGCGCCAGCCTGACCGCTCACGCCACCACCGCTGATGCGGGCCACGATGTCGAACTGCTCGACGCCGTCGAACAGCGCGAGCGGGCTCTTCACCAGCTGCTGGTGCACCTTGTTTGGAAAGTAGTTCTCCAACGGACGGCCGTTGACCTTCCACTGACCGGTGCCAGGCACGATGCGAACCCGCGCGATGGCCTCCTTGCGTCGTCCGGTGGCGTTGCCGTTGCCGCTCGCGGACCGGCGGCGCACGGTCGTGGTCTCGCTGGTGTAGGACGACGGGGCCTCGACGTCGGCGGACTCGCGAGCCTCGGCGGGCTCGGCGACGTCGGTCTCAGCGCTGTCGATGTCGGTCAGGGTCTCTGACACGGAACTCCTCAAGTCGTTTCGTGCGGCCGGTCTTGTGGGCTCGCGCGGTTGGGAACGTCGCGAGCCTTACTGCGCGACCTGGCTGATCTCGAATGGCACCGGCGCCTGCGCCTGGTGCGGGTGGGTGGGGCCCGCGTAGACCTTCAGCTTCTTGAGCATCTGCCGGCCGAGGGTGGTGTGCGGAAGCATGCCGCGCACCGCCTTCTCGATCGCGCGGTCGGGCCGCTCGACGAGCAGCTCGCGGTAGGGCTTGGCGGTGAGACCACCCGGGTAACCGGAGTGGCGGTAGGCGAACTTCTGCTCCCGCTTCTTGCCGGTGAGGGCGACCTTGTCGGCGTTGATGACGATCACGAAGTCGCCCGTGTCGACGTGCGGGGCGAAGATCGGCTTGTGCTTGCCGCGCAGCAGCACGGCGATCTGCGAGGCCAACCGGCCCAGGACGACGTCGGTGGCGTCGATCACGTGCCACTGGCGGGTGACATCGCTGGCCTTGGGAGTAAACGTGCGCACGAGGCTGGCCTTCGGTTCGGGAACGAATCTTGCGGTCGTGTCGGGCGGAGCGCAGGCGTCAACCCGCGCGGGCGCGCAACGACCCAACAGCTTACCGGCGGCCTGCGGAGAGGGTCAAAACCGGGTCGTGGGTGGCATGGTGCGTCACATAGAATAACGGCCAACTCACGCGTTAACCCAGGGCGGTCGCGATCAAGGACCGCCCTATTGCTTGGTGTGCGCACGCTCCGGCATAACCCGTCGCGGCGGCCCCCCAGGCGCGACAGGCTGGACGATATGGACTTCTCGCGGTACCGCCGCTTCCTCGGCACGCCGGGCGTGCCGCGGCTGTTCGCGAGCATGCTGGTCGGCCGGCTCCCCGGCGCCATGCTCGGGCTGGCAATCGTCTTGCGGGTCACCGGGGCGGGCGGCAGTTACGCCCTCGCCGGTGGGGTCACCGCGGCGTACGCGATCACGGCCGGCCTCAGCAGCCCGGTGCTCTCACGGTTGGTCGACCGGCGCGGGCAGACCGTCGTCTTGGTGCCAACCTCGCTCGCCATGCTGGCGGCCACGTTGTTCTTCGCGGCGCTGTCACCGCGCGATGGCGCCCTGCTCGTGCTTGCCGGGTCGTTGATCGGCCTGTTCTTGCCGCCGATCACGACATCCTCTCGAGCGTTGTGGCCGTCCGTGGTCACCGACCCCGACGCGCTCGAGTCGGCCTACACCACTGACGCGACCTTCCAAGAGCTCATCTTCATCGTCGGACCGCTGCTGGTCGTCGCGGTCAACGCGCCGTTCGGCTCAGTGGCGGCGATTGTCGCCACTGGCGTGGTGTGCTGCGCCGGAACCCTGAGCTTCGCGCTCAGCGCCCACTCACGGAACTGGCTGCCGACGCCGCACGCCGAGGGCCGTCATCACGCACTGCGCTCCCCGGGCATTCGGGTACTGATCGTCACCTTGTTCGCGTTGATCCTCGGCTTCTCGGCCATCGAAGTCTCGGTGGTGGCGGCCGCGAAGGAGGCAGGCCATGGCGGCCTGTCCGGCGTCCTGCTCGCACTGTGGAGTTTCGGCAGCCTGCTCGCTGGTTTCGTCTACGGATCCCGGTCGTGGCGTGGCACGGTCGGGCAACGACTGACCGTGCTGCTCGCCGTCATCGTCGTCGTTACGGCCGCGATGGCGCCGTCCGCGAACTTGTTCCTGCTCGCCGTGCTGCTGATGCTGAACGGCGCCAACTGCGCGCCCGCGTTCTCGAACATCTATCTCACCGCGCAACGCGTCGCGGTGCCCGGCGCGGTCACCGAGTCGTACGCATGGCTGAGCGCCGGAACCATGGTGGGCGCGGCGATCGGCTCGGCGCTCGCCGGCGTCGCAATCAACCAGCACGGCGCGGGTGGCGGCTTCACCGTCGCGACCGTCGGCACCGTCGTCGCCCTCGCGTCCGTCGTGGCGAGCCGTCATGTGTTGTCGGACGACGCGGCGCCCGGCAGCGCGCGCCGACTCGTGGCTGCCGGAAGCTGAGACCCCGTGGAGTTTTCCAGACTCTTCAGCGTTTTTCGGCTGCCGTCCGTAAGGCGGCTGCTGGCTTTTGCGCTGCTTGCCGAGTTGCCCGCGGGCATGACCGGGCTCGCGATCGTGTTGCGCATCACCCAGGCGGGTGGCACCTATGCGCGTGGCGGGTTGATCAGCGGTGTCAGCGCATTGGGCGTCGGAGTTTCCGCTCCCTTGTGGTCGCGATTGATCGATCGGCGCGGGCAAACGGTGGTGCTGATCCCCACCGGCATTGCGGTGACCTGCGCGGCGTTCCTGCTTGCTTTGTTGCCACCCAACGGCGCCGTGCTACCGCTGCTCCTCGCCGCTTTGCTGATGGGGTTGGTGCAACCACCGGCACTGGTGTCGGCGCGCACGTTGTGGCCGAAAGTCGTGCGTGACCCGGTGCTTCTTGAAACCACGTACAGCGTGGAGAGCGCGATGACCGAGCTGGTCTTCATCCTCGGACCGCTGCTCGCGGTCGCGGTGACAGCGATCCTCGGGCCCGCGCAAGCCGTCGTCGGTTCCGGTTTGCTCGCCGGCGTCGGCGCGTTCGGGCTCGCCACCAGCGCCGCTTCCCGGCGTACGCATGGTCGGCAAGTCGTCGAGCGGGCGCACGGCGCGCTGCGTTCGCCCGCTGTGCGAGTGCTTGTCCTGACCGTGTTCGCGATGGTGGTCGCGTTCGCGGCGATCGACGTGGTGACGATCGCCGCGGCTCGGGGTCGCGACACCACCGGCAGTTCCGGTAATGGCGCGGCCGGCGTGATGATCGCGTTGTGGGGCATCGGCAGCATGGTCGGTGGATTGACGTTCGGCGCCCGCAGCTGGCCTGGTCGCAGATCGACGAAGATCCTGGTGTTCGTCAGCGGAATCGTCGTGTTCACCGCGGTTTTGGTGCCGCTGTCGAATCTGGTCGCGTTGACGGTCGTGCTGTTTTTCGGTGGGCTCTTCTACGCGCCGTTGTTTTCGTGCATCAACCAGGCTGTGCAACGCACGTCGATGCCAGGTGCCAGCACCGAGTCGTTCGCGTGGATCGGCACCGGCGCGTTGGTCGGCGCCTCCGTTGGTTCAACCATCGGTGGTTTCGCCGTGACCCACGGCGGCATCGCGCCCGGCTACGCGGTCGCGACCGGCGCCGTCGTTGTCGCGCTCGGCGTGGTCTTTTCCGGACGACGCGCGGTGCGGGCGGGCGACGCGATCGTCGACGCGCCGCCGGCCCACCCGGTCAGCCAACCCGTGCGCTAGCCGCGTTCACACTCGAAGCGTCCGCGACTGGAAGCGGCCGCGACTAGAAGCGCCCGCGACCCGGCCGCGCGTCGCTGCCGTACGCCGACGGCAGATAGTCGGCCGACCCCGCGAAGCTCGCGTGCACCTGACCCAGCAACACGATTGAGGTCAGCCGCGGCGGCACCGGGCAACTCGCCGTCCCGCTGGCGTCGGTGGTCGCGGTGCAGAACTGTCCTGCCCAACTGTCGATGACCACCTGCTGGCCCGCGATGCCAGCCCCGTTGTCCGCGCGGGTCAAATGCGCCGTCACCTGGTAGCGGCCGAGCGCCAACAGCAGCAGGTCCCACAACGAACGCAAGGGGTCGACAGTGAGCTTGGTCGCGACCGGCTGATGTTGCACCGCGGTCACCGTGACGTCGATCGACCCGCTCGCTGGCGCCGTCGTCGGGCCTCCGGCGTACGTCACGGCCAGGTGGTGCACGCCGACCGCCAACCCGCGAAGCACGATTGCCGCGTCGCCGCTCGCGTCGACCTGCGCCGAGCCGATCGTGGTCCCACCCTCGGCGACGTCGACGTCGGCGCCTGCGTCAGCGGGCATGACCGCCACGTTGACGGTCACGTCGTCGCCGTCAACCGGCGCGACAGGCGACGTCGTCACCGACATCGTCACCAATCGAACCGGCGTGTTGACGTCAGCCACTGCCGACCACGGCTGCGCGTTGTCGTTCGGCAGCACCGCGAGCACCTGGTAGTGATACGTCGTTCCCGCGCTCGCGGTTGGGTCGGAGTCGCTGGTGGTGCTGGCGTCGACGTCCGCCAACGCGGTGAACGCGCCATCACCGGCCGCCCGCATCACGCGGTATCCCGTCAGGTCCGAATCGGACGCCGCCGGCCAGCTCAACGCAACTCCGGAAGCCGACGCGGTCGCCTGCAACGCGACGTCGACGTGATTCACCGTCACCGGCGCGGTCAAGGTGACCCCACCGTTTGACGCGCTGATCTCGACGTCTGTGTCGACGACCGGGTTGGTTGTGCTGATGTCGAACGACGCGCTCGCGCTGCCGGCCGCAACGGTCACCGAACGAGGCACAGACGCGACGCTCGAGTCACTTGTCAGGGCGTAGGTTGTGTCGGACGACGACACGCCCGGCACCGAGACGCTACCTTGCACGGTCGAGCCACCGTCGATGTTCGGCGGCGCTCGGAACGCGCCGAACGCTTCCTCCATGGTGAGCGGCGGTGTGGTCACCATCGTCGATTGGGCCGGACCCGCGCCGACGGCGTTGACCGCCGCAACCGCGACCGTGTAGTCGGTCTGCGGGCTCAGGTTGTCGATGGTCGCGGACGTCGCGTCTGGCGCGAGGTCGAGCGCGGCGCCGTTCGACGCCGTGACCTGCACACCGGTGAGCGGGCTGCCGCCGTCGTCGGCCGACGTCGTCCATTCGACTCGGAACGTGTGCGCGTCGATGGCGAACGCGCGCACGTCGGTGACCGGCGCCGGAGTCGCTGGCGCCGTCGTTGTCACCGCTTGGGAGAACGCCGCGTCGAGCGTGTGACCGGCATAGTCGCGGACCAACTCATCGACGTTGACGGTCAGCGCCGCGTCGTCCGCGAAAGGTTGGTCGGGCGCGAACCGGAACGTCTTCGCAAGCTGCTTACCGTCTGGCGCCGCTTGCGGGTCGACCGGCTGCACAGTGCCGCTGATCGGATTGCCGTTGCCGTCGACGATCGTGAGCCGACCGGTGACCGTCGCGACGTCCATGTAATCGTCGAAACCGACCGTGACGCTCGACGCGCTTCCCGACGTGGCGCGAGTCAACGTGACGGTGGGCGCGGCAATACGGGTCAGCCCGACGTTGACGTCGAACCTCGGCGGCGGGATCTGGAACACCTGGCTGTACGCGGTTTCGTAGCCTGGCTTGGAATAGGCCACCTTCCAGTAGCCGAAGGGCACGTTCCAGCCGTACTTGCCTTGCGCGTCGGTGGTCAGCGGGTTCTGCTGCCCGTACGCCGCGGCGTCCCACACCGTGAAGGGCCCATCGGGGCTGTCGGACTTCAACAACGTCGCGGTCACGTCTGCGAGCCGGTTGGACGTGACTGCCTCGTAGGTGTACCCGCTCGGGTCGATCACCCAGTCCGGATCGGCGATTTCATCGACCTGCGTGTCGTTCTCGCAGAAATTCAGGTCGTCGTGGACGAGTTTCGCGGCGTCGCGCAGCATCTTGTCTTGCGCGGCGTCCATCAGCTTGTCGATCGCGATACCGACGATCGCGCTGCCGATCGGACCAAGCCCGAAGCCGACGACGGCGCCAAACACCGTCAGGACGCCGCTCGCGATCTGCTGATTGCGAACGTTCTTCGCGACGTTGCTGAGGTAGTTGCGGAGATTGGCCTTGTCGGCCTCGTCGGCGCAGCTGCTGTTGTCGACGTCGTCGAGCAGCGCCGACAACTGGTCGTACGGACCACCGGCGCCCAGGGAGTCGAGAATGCTGTGCCCGTTGCCGTACATGTTGATCGTGACTTCGATCGCCTTCTCGACCGGGATGACGATGTCGTTCGGTCGGATCAGCGCGTTCGACTTGGCCGTGCCGCCTGCGCCGGGCGCGACCGCGCCTTGACCCGACGGCAAGTAGTCCTGCAGCCACGACTGCGGGATCACCACGCGAATCGACGCGTTGACCGAGTCGCCGCTGCCCGACACCGACTGCGTCAGGCCGTAGACCGGCACGCCGGATTGCGCAGCCGAGGCGAGGTCGTCGGCGGTCGGCGCGTAATCGATAGTGCGAGTCGAACCGGTGATGGAGACCGACCCGTCGATCGACGGCAGGTTCGTGGTGAAGGTCTGCGACCCATCGCCGTTAGTGGCGACTTGGTCGCCGCTGCGGCCGGCGAACACCGGGGGGAGGCGTTGCTCGAGCGCGCCGCTCGGAGGCGCGAGGTCGGCGGCGTTGAACGGCGCCGGCGCCGCGGTGTAGTCGAGATACACGGCGCCGAGCTGCGAAATGCTCGGGTTCAGATGAGCGGAGTAGCAGTTGCCGCCACTTCCGCCGACCAATGTCGCGCTGTCAATCGACGCGGGCGTCGCGTTCGCAGCGATGAGCGCTGAGTTCGACCGGGGAGCGACGTTCGCGAGCGACGCGCTGCCGTACAGCACCCCGACAGCGGTGGAGCCGTGCAACTGCGGACCCACCCGGGCCGACATGTCGCTGACCGTCGTCCCAGCCGGGAAACAGGCGGAGACGTTAAGACCCATGCCAGGCACGAACACGTACGGGAACCGGGCGACGCCCGACGACGGGTCGAAGTCGACCTCGCGACCGTCGGGTTGGCTCAGCGCCAGCATCGTCGGAACGACGGTGTGACTGTCGTGCGTCACCCGTTGTGTGTCCGACCGCAGGGTGGCGCCGTTGACCGTCGTGACCGCCTGCAACGTGTAGTGGTACGACTCGCCGCGGTCGGCAAGCGTGACGTTGGCCGACCAGAGTCCGCCTTCGGTGGCGACGGCGGAGCCGACCAGCTGGCCGAACTCGTCGTAGAGGTCGACGGTCGCCCCCGCTGGCGCTTGGCCGGTGAGTTCGGCGGTGAGGCCCTTGATCTGGCTCGGTGCGGCAAGCGTGACGCCGACGACGGTCGTCGTCGCGGAGCCGATCAGCGTGTCTCCGCTTGCGCCGTACGACATCCGCACGATCGAAGTCAGCGGGCCAGCCGGAGTGCTGGGCGTCGTCGCCACCGCGTAATGGACGACGCCGGTGGCACCGCTTGGCAGTGACGCCAACGGCACCAGCGCGTAACCCCCACTGATGCTTGGGTCGGCGAGTGCTTGGCCGTCAAGTGTGACGCTGCCAGGCACCAACGTCGTCCCGGCTGGAATGCCAAGCCGGATGGCGCCCGTCGTCGTACCGCCGTTGTAGGCATATGACGCGCGGAATTCGGCGACCTGCCCCGGGGTGATCTGGCTGCTCGCCGCGACCACATCGTTTCCGACGCCGCCAAACGCCGAGTTGCGGGCGAGCGGGATCTGCCCGACGTCGACGACGCTGCCATTCACCGTGGCAAGCACTGGCCGCGCGACGACACCGCCGTCACCGGAGAAGTCGACCTCGTAGTCGCCGGAGGACGGGACGTCGATCGACACCGCGCTGCCCGAGCCAAGTGCGTTGTCAATGCTTCGACGCTGGCCATCGAGCAGCTGATAGACATACGCGGTCCAGTGACCGGTGAACGGGGCGCCGTCGGCGCCAAGCAATGTTCCGGTGACCCGGCCGCCCCCAGTCAGCACGACAGACAGGTTGACCGCGCTATCGGTTCCGAGCGTCACGCTGTCGCACGCGGCGGGCAAGCCAGCCTGGGCGCCGTTCGCGCACATGTTGTAAACATCGCCGGGCAGCCCGGTGACGGTGATCGTCGGGGCGATGGCGCCACCCCAACCGCTCGAGTCGAACCGGGGTCCGTACACATGCACCTGGAAGTGCACGCCGGTGCGCCAGTCGACCGGCAATGTGGTGCGGGTGCCGTCAGGTTCAACCGTTGTGAGGCCAAGGGTGAGCTGGTACTGGCGCGGTCCGACCAGGTCGATGTCGGCGGCCGCCGTCGCTCCAGCCGCGACTGTGACCGTCTTGCTTCCGGGGATCGCGTTGTAGGCGGTGGCATTGACGGTCACGTCTCCCGCGAGCACCCCGACCGAGTAACTGCCGTCGCGCGCCGGCGTGGCGTGGAAGGTCCACGGCCGCCCGTCGACCGTCTCGGTGAAGGTGAGGTTGGCGCCAAAACTCGGCGCGCCGCCGCTCACCGTCAATTTCCCGGAGACGGTCCCCGTCGGCAGTAAGGCGTGATTGATCGTCACCTCGTTCTCGCCCGCGGCCAAGCTGACGTCTCGCTCCGCGTGCTTCAGCACCGCCGAGCCGTCGCTGAGAACCGTCGAGTCGATGTGTACCTTCGTGCCTGCCGGCACCGGGCCGAACGCGTCCATCGCGCCCGCGTCCGCACCGGTCTTCGTGCCAATGAGGGCGCCGTCGGAGTCGTAGACATCCACCTGTGCGTTATTGACCGGCGTCACAAGGACGTTCAAGAACGCCGGCAGCGTCGGCTGCAAGGTGATGGACGACGTGGTGCCCGCCGCGATTACGAGCCCGCTTTGTTCGATGACCTTGTAGTTCGGGACGGCGGTGTACGTTGCGGGCTCGGTCAACGTGAGGTCGTAGTCGGACGACGCCGCGAGCGGCAGCGTCACCGTCTGGTTGCCGTTGACCGTTTGCTGCGCGCCGGTGTCAATCGCGGCGCTGAGCACCGAGAGCTTCGCGCCGTCGACCGAACCCGATGCGGGCGCGTCGATGGTGACCTTCAAGGCGCCACTGACGGGCAGCGGCAGGCCGGTGGCCGTCGCGGACGACGAATGGCCAGCGCCGTCCGAAAGCGACGCGGTGACACCGTCGATCGACGCGATTCCTTCAGCCAGGTTGAATTTCCCGGTGTAGACGCCCGACCCGCTCGCGGTTTCAGTGAGCGTGACCTGCGCGGTGTCGGTCGTTGCGTCGGCCTTCGTGTAGGCGACGGTCGCGGAGCCGGTCAGACTTGGTCCACCGTGCACGGTGAGCGTCAGGTCGGCGCCGAGCTTGGCCGCTCGAGCGCCGTCGACGAACGGCGTGGTGAATGACAGCGTCGCGGCCGACAAGTCTGGAGTCGTGACACTCGTCGTCACCGTGTAGTTCTGCTCGCCGGTCGACCCGAGCGTGTGAACCTCGTAGCGGTAGGTCGTCGACGCGGCGAGCCCCGAGTCGGTGAAGCTGCCCGCTGCCGCGCCGTCGACGTCCGCGATCGCGGTGAGCGCGCCGGTGTCGCCCGTGCCTCGCAGCACGCGGTAACCCGTGACGGTCGGGTCGGACGACGGGTCCCAGGTCAGCGTCGCGTGACCGCCGCCAGCCGACGCGTCGACCGCAAGTGGCGCCTGACCGGGCGGCTGCGAGCCACCCGGCGTCGTCACGTCGAGGCTCAGGGGCGTGCCGACGTTGAGTGCGGCGTCGACGCCACTGACCGCGAAGTGATACGTGCCACCAGCGGTCAAACCGGTGGCGGTAAAGCTCCTGGCCGTCGGGTCGAGGTCGGCGACGGTCTTCCCGTCTTGCGTCACGCGGTAGCCGATGACGACGTGGTCATCGGTCGCCGCTGGCCAGCTGAGCCGCACCTGCGACCCGGTCAGGTTGTCAGCCGCCAGCGCGGCGCCGCCCGCGAACGAAGGCGCGACCGAGTTGGGATCGTGCTCGTAGACGATGTCGCTGCCGGTGGTCAGCTGAGCGAGGCTCGCGTTGTTCGACTGGAAGACGACGCCGGTGCCGTCAGCGGTGATGGCTGGCGTGCGGTCTCCCGGGCCACGGTTGTCGGTGGTTCCGTCCGGCAACACCGCGATGGGCGTCGCAGTGCCGTCGACCGGCGACGCCTGGTAAAGCGTGTGGCTACCTTGTGGCGTCATCGGGTCGAAGACGATGGTGCTGCCGTCCGCCGAGAGCGCCGGTGCGCCCATGTCGTAGCAGGCGTCCGTTGTGGTGTCGCAATTCGGCTGCGTGGGATTCGTGATGTTCGCAGGCGTCTTCGTGAGATCCGACAGGTCTTGCACCTGAAGGTCTGACAGCTGGAAAGCGACCGGCGCAGGGTATGCGATGAATCGACCGTCTGCGGACAGCGAGATTCGAGGTTCGAGGGTCCTGTTGTCGTACGCGTAGTACTGCTGGTCACCGATGACGCGAGTGAAGAGTGGCGTCGACGGATCGGCGAGGTTCACCACCACGACTTGCGACTGCGCGTCCGGAAGGACCGCCACGAACGCAAGTCTGCTCCCGTCGCTCGAGAGCTCAGGCTCTTGGACGTCGTAGGTGCCCGCTGGCACCGGAACCAGCGTCGCGGTACCGGCGCGCCAGTCTTCGACGACGACGTAGGTCGACGTGCCGCCGCTGTCCTCGGCGACGAACGCGACATGAGTGCCATTGGCATCCATCGAAATGCCGCGCTGCTCGGAGACCTGGGCGATGGGCGCGCCAAGGTCCGGAATAGAGACCGCGTGCACCTGAGCGGTCGCCCGATCTGCGACGAACAGGTCCGCGACCTGATTGGTGTCACCGGCGACGAGATTGTCGCCTTCCGAGATAAACGCCACCTCCGAGCCGTCACCACTGATGGCGACGTCGCTCGTGGAGTCATACGGACCGGCCGGCGGCACGGCCGGCTCGCCGACTACGTGACTCAGCAGCGTCGTCGTGCCGGCCTCGCGGTCGCGCACCAGCGTCTGTCCGTCTTGGTAGCACGACAATTGCTGCTGCGAGAGCAGGCTGCCGTCGCCGTCAAAAGGATTGGCGAAACAGCTTGAAGTGCCGACGAACGCGACGTAGCGCCCGTCCGCGCTCACCGACGGGTTCGTCGAGCTGGTCGATGACGGCCGACCGTCCGGAAGCACGCTGACGCTGTCGATCACCCGGGTGCGGGCCACCGCCGTCGTCTCGCCGGTCGCCGTCAGCTCAGCGCTCTGATGGCCGGGAAAGTCAATCGCGCGGACGCCGAAGGTGTGCGACGTTCCAGGAGTCAAACCGCTGACCTGGTAACTCGTCGAAAAGCCGTCGACAACCGAGACCTGCTTCCCGTCGGCGAAGACCTGGTACGCCGTGACGCCAATGTCGTCGTCAGCGTCGGGCCACGACAGGTCGGCGGTGAAGTAACTCGTGCTGTCAACGCTCAAGGCGTCGCCATCCGCCCAGGTCGGCGCGGCCTGGTCGTTGAAACTCGCGTAGTACGCCTGCACGCTGCCGTCGGCCGGGCCGTCAAGATTTGTCGCGGACGACGAGAACACCGCGGCGTTCCCGTTTTGCGTCAGCTGGCCGATCGTGCTCTCGCCGTCAGTCGGCGAGCCGTCATTCGCGGTGACCGGGAACTGACCGGCCTCCGCGTCGGGCGGGTTGCCCAACACCACCGCGGAGCCGTCACTGGTGTCGACGTATCCGACCGCCCGGCCGTCAGCAGACAGCCGCGGGTACCCCGCGTACCGGCCGGCTGGTACCGGGATCTCGGAGTTCTGGTCAACGCCGAAGATCGCGGGCTCCAGTTGGTCCGCGACGTACGAGTCGAACGCGACGAACTTGCCATCTGCCGACAACGAATACGGCGCGACCGCTAAGACGTTCGAACCGGTGTCGCCACCGCTGGGGGACGGACTCGGTGAGTCGGTGGAGCCGGAACCGCTGCCGGTTTGCGGGTTTTCGATCTCGCCGAAGTTGTCGAGCGACTCGCCCGTGGTCTTGAAGACGTACAGGCTGTTGCCGCAACAGCCAGCGCCGATGACGGCGACCACAGTTCCGTCGGCCGAGATCTGCGGGAACGCGAACGAGCCTTCGCTTTGGTCGTTCTCGATCTCCTTCGCGGTGCCTGCGGTGAGATCGGCGACGACGAGCGACTCAAAGGAGTCGTCGGCGTTTCGTCCGACGTAGGCGACCTTGCTACCGTCGGCCGAGATCGCGACTCCCACCCCGCCAATCGCCGAAACGATGTCGAAGGGTGCGTTCGGCAACGGAACCGCGGTGATGGCGCCTGTCGGCCAGCTCGCCACGTACACGTGCTCGGTGTCGTCGGCAGCCGGCTCGCCGTCCACGAGCGAAGCCGTCGTCACGAAGGCGACCGCGTTACCGGTGCTGCTGATCGCCGCCGCGTCGATGGGGGCGGATGCCGCCGCGCCGCTGGCGTCGTTGCTGACGCGCGACGTTGTGTTCGCCTGCCGGTCGCGCACGAAGAGCTGGTCGGTGTCGCCGCCGCCGGTGCCGATGAAGGCGACGTAACGGCCGTCATCACTGGCGGTCACGCCGGGCTGAGTCGAGGCGAAGTCGCCGGAACCGTCGGGCAGCACGCTGACGAGCGACACGTTGTACGCGCTGTCCGGTTGCGGGTCGGCGGCTGCTTGCGGGATCGTGACAAGCAAACCGGCCACCAACGCCGTCGCCGCCGTCACTGCCACGCTGGCCACCGCGCGTGCGCGGCCGCTCGAAATCGCCCTTGCCCCCATGTGCCCCTCCTCGGTTCCACCCCTGACCCGGCCATAGACCGCCGAGCCGTAACACCATGGAGGAGCGCACGCTCGTTGCGTAATGGGCCGATCTACGTATTCACGCGACTCGCCTCAGGGAATTCTCAGGAAGTCGGGATATCGCGCCCCGAATCATGCAAGCTATGTCGGGTCACGTCATTTGTTGATCAAAAATCAAGAAGTAAAGCGGATTACCGGGAGGCCGGGGGGCTGTGACCGCCATCAGCGGCTGGGACGAGTGCCACGTCAGCGCGCTCGCGCACGTCGTCCGTCATGGTCGTCACGGACATGCGCTGACCAAGAGCCTGCTTGAGGATCTTCGTCGGGTGCTCGACGCCGACTATGTGGCCCTGCTCGAGCGTCGAGAGCACGGTGCCAACGAGGAACAGCTCACCATCGTGACGCCGGCCCGGCCGACGCCAGAGGCCGGGTGCGCGAGCGACGTGTGGCGCCGGGTTTGGGCTGGTGAGGTGTGCGACACCGACACGCCTGACCACCGCTGCCCGGCGGATCACGTGCACGTCGCTGTGTTGGCCGACGTCGCGCATCCCCTCGCCAGCAGCCGGATCATGCTCGCTCCGCTGGCAACTCAGCAGGCCTTGGCACGTGTTGTGCTGGTCCGCCACCACCGCGACTTCGACGAGCGCGACCGGCTCTTGCTAGCGCTGCTTCGCCCGCATCTCGCCGCGGCCTATCGACGGTCGGCGGAACGCCGAACCGCGGGCACCGCTTTGACGGCGCGCCAGCTGGCAGTGCTGCATTTGGTCGCGCGGGGTTGCAGCAACGACGAGATCGCCGCCCGACTTGTCGTCTCAACGGGCACTGTCCGCAAGCATCTCGACAACGTGTTCCGGCAGCTCGGTGTGTCGAGCCGCGCGGCAGCGGTGGCTCGAGCGTTTCCGGACGGCGTCCCGCCGTACCTGCCGGACCGGCCGGCGCGCATGCCGTTTCCCGCGCAACGCACCGGCTAGGGTCGCCCCGGACCGCGACGGCGCGCAGCCAACCAATGCGAAACTCGCGGCCGACCGCACGGCGGCCTGTTCGGGCCTAGCCGCGGCGGTTCCTGGTCATCCCAGCACGAGCCGCGAGCTTGTCGTCGTCCGGGTATCGCACTTCTTCGAGGGTGAGGCCGTGCGGTGCGACGACGGTGACGCTGGACTCGCGCTCGCCTTTTGCCAACAGCGCGGCCGGCCAGCTGAGGTCGCGTCGTCCGTCGCCGACGGCGAGCAAGGCGCCGACGAGTGAGCGGACCATCGAATGACAGAACGCGTCGGCCTCGACGTTCGCGATGACCACGCCGTCGGGGTCTCGCGACCAGTCGAAGTGCAGGAGTCCGCGCAGGGTGGTCGCGCCTTCGCGGCGGCGGCAGAAGGCGGCGAAGTCGTGCTCGCCAAGTAATAGCTGGGCCGCGACGTTCATCGCATCGAGGTCTAAGGGGGTGGCTTTCGACCAGACCAAGGTGTCGTGGCGGCGCAGCGGGTCGAGGAAGCCGTCCGCAACTCGGTATGAATACCGGCGCGACAGCGCGGAGAACCGGGCGTCGAACCCCGGCGCGGCGAGGCGGGCGTGCCGCACCCGGACGTCGTGGGCGAGCACCCCGTTCAGCGACCGCCCGAGCCGCGCCAACCCGCCCCCCTCCTCGCGGTGATCATGCAAATAGGCGCGACTTTCCCCTTCGGGAGTCGCGCCTATTTGCATGATCACCGCGCTGGCCGGGGTGTTGGCCGGGGCGCTGGCCGGGGTGTTGTCCGGGGCGCTAGCCGGGGCGCTGGCCGGGGTGGTGGCCGGGACGTCGACATGCGCGACTTGGCCGCGGGCGTGCACTCCGGCGTCGGTGCGGCCGGCGACCGTGAGCGGCGGTGCGGCCGGCAGCCGCAGCACGGTTGCCAACGCGGCTTCGACCTCGGACTGCACGGTGCGCAGGCCGGGCTGCCTGGCCCAGCCGGCGAATTCGGTCCCGTCGTAGGCGAGGTCGAGCCGAACGCGAACGAGCCCGGCGCCTCCGTTCAACGGAAGGGAAGCGCCGGGCTCGGTGACGTGTTCGCTCAGCCGTTACTCGCTGGCGTTCTTCTGCGCGTCTTCCGCCGCTTCGTCGGCGATCTCGGCGTGCGCCTGGGCTTCGCCGGCCAGTTCCGCTGACGCGTCGTCGCCGGCCTCGCCTGCCGCTTCCTCGGCGCGGGCAGCCGCCTCGTCGGCCTCGGCCGCAGCGGCGACCGCACCCTCGACATCACCTTCGGCTTCGGCGTCGGCCGCAGCCTCAGCGGCGGCCTCAGCTTCGGCCGCGGCCGCCTGAACCTCCGCAGCCGCCTGGACCTGCGCGGCGGCCGTTTCCTTCGCCGGTGCCGCGGCGGTCTTCGTGGCCGCGCGGTCGCGCGCGCTGCGCCGGGTGGCGCCTGTCGCCTCGGCGACGGCCTGCTCGGCCAGCGGCTCGACCAGCTCGATCAGCGCCATCGGAGCGGCGTCGCCCTTGCGCGGGCCGAGCTTGACGATGCGGGTGTAACCGCCTGGACGGGTGTTGTAGCGCGGCCCGATCTCGGCGAACAGCGAGTGCACCACGCCCTTGTCGCGGACCACGCTCATCACCTGGCGCCGCGCGTGCAGGTCGCCACGCTTCGCCTTGGTGATGAGCCGCTCGGCGAGCGGGCGCAGCCGCTTGGCCTTCGCCTCGGTCGTCGTGATGCGGCCGTGCTCGAACAGCGAGGTCGCGAGGTTCGAGAGGATCAGCCGCTCGTGCGACGGGCCGCCGCCGAGGCGGGGACCCTTCGTGGGCGTTGGCATGGCGTCGTTCTCCTGATCGGCGGGGTCGAGCAAGTGCTAACGGGACAAGCGAGGTGCTAACGGATGCGGTTTGAGGGTTACAGCTGTTCGGTCTCGGCGTAGCCCTGGTCGTCGTCGTAGTCGTCGTTGCCGGCGTAGACGACGCTGCTCGGGTCGAACCCGGGAGGCGCGTCCTTCAAGTTCAAGCCCATCTCGATGAGCTTGGCCTTCACCTCGTCGATCGACTTGGCGCCGAAGTTGCGGATGTCGAGCAGGTCGGCCTCGCTGCGCGAGACGAGCTCGCCCACGGTGTGGATGCCTTCGCGCTTGAGGCAGTTGTACGAGCGGACCGTGAGGTTGAGGTCTTCGATGGGCAGCGCGAGGTCGGCCGCGAGCGCGGCGTCAGTCGGCGAGGGGCCGATGTCGATGCCCTCGGCGTCGACGTTGAGCTCGCGAGCCAGGCCGAATAGCTCGACCAGCGTCTTGCCGGCGCTCGCCACCGCGTCGCGCGGCCGCATGCACGGCTTGGTCTCAACGTCAACGACCAGCTTGTCGAAGTCGGTGCGCTGCTCGACACGGGTGGCCTCGACATTGAAGCTCACCTTCAGCACCGGCGAGTAGATCGAGTCGACGGGGATGCGGCCGATCTCATGGCTCGGCTGCTTGTTTGCGTTTGCCTGGACGTAGCCTCGGCCGCGCTCGACGGTCAGCTCGATCTCCAGCTTGCCCTTGCCGTTGAGCGTCGCGATCTTCAGCTCGGGGTTGTGCACCTCGACGCCGGCGGGCGGCGCGATGTCAGCGGCGGTGACGTCACCGGGGCCCTGCTTGCGCAGGTACATGACCACCGGCTCGTCGTGCTCCGAGGAGACGACGAGCTCTTTGATGTTCAAGATGATCTCGGTGACGTCCTCTTTCACACCGGGGACGGTCGAGAACTCGTGAAGAACGCCCTCGATGCGCAGCGAGGTGACCGCCGCGCCGGGAATGGACGAGAGCAGGGTGCGGCGCAGGGAGTTGCCGAGCGTGTAGCCGAATCCGGGCTCCAGCGGCTCGATGACGAACCTGGACCGGGTGTCGTCGACCGTCTCTTCGGAGATGGTCGGGCGCTGTGCGATGAGCACGATTCCTCCGCGGGTCTCGGGGCGACCGCTATATGACGCCCGCGAGTAGTTGGGGTGTTGCGCCGGCGCCCGCGAAGAGCGGGCGCCGGTTTCTTGCTACTTCGAGTAGAACTCGACGATCAGCTGCTCTTGAACCTGGGTGTCGATGACCTGGCGAACCGGCAGCGAGTGAACCAGCACGCGCAGCCGCGAGGGCAGCACCTCGAGCCAGGCCGGCACGGTCTTCTCGCCGGCGACCGCCCGGGCGATGAGGAACGGGTCGAGCTCACGCGACTTCTCGGCGACCTCGACGATGTCGTTCTCGCTCACCCGGTAGCTCGGGATGTCGACCCGCTTGCCGTTGACCAGGAAGTGGCCGTGGCGCACGAACTGGCGGGCCTGGTCGCGGCTGGCCGCGAACCCGGAGCGGTAGACGACGTTGTCGAGACGGCTCTCGAGGATGCGCAGCAGGTTCTCGCCGGTACGGCCGCTCTTGCCGCTGGCCTCTTCGTAGTAGCCGCGGAACTGCTTCTCAAGGACGCCGTAGATGCGCGCGCACTTCTGCTTCTCGCGCATCTGCAACAGGTACTCGCTGTCCTTGCTGCGACCGCGGCCGTGCTCGCCCGGCGGGTAAGGCCGGTTCTCGATCGGGCACTTCGGTGAGTCGCACTTGCTGCCCTTGAGGAACAGCTTGGTCTTCTCGCGACGGCAACGCTTGCAGTCGGGGCCGGTGTAACGAGCCATGGATCAAACCCTCCGGCGCTTCGGTGGACGGCAGCCGTTGTGCGGAACTGGAGTGACATCTTGGATCGAGCCGACCTCAAGGCCGACGGCTTGCAGGGAGCGGATCGCGGTCTCGCGGCCGGAGCCCGGACCCTTCACGAACACGTCGACCTTGCGCATGCCGTGCTCTTGGGCGCGGCGGGCGGCGGCTTCGGCGGCCATCTGGGCGGCGAAGGGGGTCGACTTGCGCGATCCCTTGAAGCCGACGTGGCCGGCGCTCGCCCACGAGATCACCGCGCCGGTGGGGTCGGTGATCGAGACGATTGTGTTGTTGAACGTGCTCTTGATGTGGGCGTGCCCGTGAGCGACGTTCTTCTTTTCCTTGCGGCGCACCTTCTTGGCGCCGGCGCCTTGTTGGCGCGACTTCGGGGGCATCTGCTGCTGGCTCCTGGGAAGCGATGAGGTGGTCGGACCCGCGGCGCGGGGACGAAACCGCGGGACTACTTCTTGCCGGGCTTCTTCTTGCCGGCGACTGTCTTGCGCGGACCCTTGCGAGTGCGCGCGTTGGTGTGCGTGCGCTGGCCGTGAACGGGCAGCCCGCGGCGGTGCCGGATGCCCTGGTAGCAGCCGATCTCAACCTTGCGGCGGATGTCGGCGGCGACCTCGCGGCGCAGGTCGCCCTCGATCTTGTAGTTGCCCTCAAGCCACTCGCGAAGCTTCAGCAGATCGTCGTCAGACAGATCGCGAACGCGCAGGTCGGGGCTGATGCCGGTGCCGGCGATGGTCTCGGCCGCACGGGTGCGACCGACGCCGTAGATGTAGGTGAGCGCGATCTCCAGGCGCTTATCGCGCGGGAGGTCGACGCCGACGAGACGTGCCACGGGCAATGACTCCTAGCTGTTTCGCGGAGGTCGTCTGCGAACCGCTCCCCCACCTGCCCAGATGGGGCCCCGGCCTCCGACCGGGGGTTGCGTCGTCCGGAATCTCGTTGAAGAGATCTCGGACGGCGCTGCGGACCGCTCTGTTAGCGCCCTGCTAGTACTGGCTAGCCCTGGCGCTGCTTGTGACGCAGGTTTTCACAGATCACCATGACCCGACCGTGACGGCGGATCACCTTGCACTTGTCACAGATCTTCTTGACGCTCGGCTTGACCTTCATTGGTTCTCCTGGACGTGCTCTGTTGTTGAACGAGGCGTCCGGGACGCCCAACGGGGATTACTTGTAGCGGTAGACGATGCGGCCACGGGTCAGGTCGTAGGGGCTGAGCTCGACGACTACTCGGTCACCGGGCAGGATCCGGATGTAGTGCATCCGCATCTTGCCGCTGATGTGAGCGAGCACCTTGTGACCGTTCGCGAGCTCGACCCGAAACATGGCGTTCGGGAGCGGCTCGACGACCTGGCCCTCGATCTCGATGGCCCCATCTTTCTTCGCCATGTCCTCCGCGTTCCGTCGGTTACCACTAGTTGCTGCTTTGATTGCACGCGTGTTGGCACGCGCCTACCCAGCTCCCGCGGCCTGCTTACAAGCCGAAGAGCCAGCTAGACGACGAGCCGACTGAGAAGTCTACGCGAGCCCCCGCCCGAACGCGAAACGGCCCCTGAGCGCGGTCGGCCGCGCGCGGGGACGGTCGGTCAGCGGGCCTGCCGGCGGTCGCGGCGATCATGCCGATCGTCCCGCGACAGACTGCCCCCGGGCAGCGCAGGTAGGTCATCAGCGGACATTCGGATCTTCATGGTCCGGACGACGGCCAGTGCGCCGGTCAGTCCCAGCGGCCAGGCAGGCCAATAGCCGGGAAATGAGTCGGACGTGATCACGGTCAACAGCCAGATCGCGTTGAGCAACACCGCCATCGAGGCCCACGCCGTCCAGATGCGGCGCAGCTCATGCCGGTGTGGTGAGCGGACGACGGGCACGGGCGCGCTCGGCGCCGGCAGGTCGGACGTGAGCGGCCTGAGATCGGCCTCGGTCTTCGCGCCGAGCGCTGCCGCCGTCCGCTCGTGGAACTCCTCGGTCGACAGCCGACCCTCGGCGAACGCGTCGCGCAGCAGCGCGCAGACGCGTTCGCGGTCGGCGTCGGAGATTCGCATCGCCGGACGACGCTCCGCAGACCCGTCGTCAGCCATCACTCATGCGCTCACCGCGACACCGAGCCGGCCGAGCCGCCCGGCGCCCAGGTCGGGGGCGGTCAGCACGAGCGGGCCGTCGGGCGTCACGGCGAAGGAGTGCTCGAAGTGCGCGGCCCAGCTGTGATCGACGGTCGCCACCGTCCAGTCGTCGTCTAAGCTCACGACGTGCCGCTTGCCCATCATGATCATTGGCTCGACGGCGAGCGTCAGCCCGGCCTGCAGCCGAACGCCGCGACCGGGCTTGCCGTGATTGGCCACATGCGGATCCATGTGCATGGCGGTGCCGATGCCGTGGCCGCCGTACTCCTCGACGATGCCGTACGGTCCCTGCGACCGGACGTAGCTCTCGATCGCGTGCCCGATGTCGCTGAGCCGTCCCCCGACGACGCCCGCCGCGATGCCGCGCCACATCGACTCCTCGCAGACCTCGAGCATGGTCTGGATCGCCGGGTCGATCTCCCCGACCCCCGCGGTGAACGCGGAGTCGCCGTGCCAACCGTCGAGCACCGCGCCGCAGTCGATGGAGATGATGTCGCCCTCGCGCAGCACCCGCTTCTTGCTCGGGATGCCGTGCACGACCTCGTCGTTGATCGAGGCGCAGATCGTCGCCGGGAACGGCACGTCACCACCGGCCGCGTAACCCTTGAAGTTGGACGTCGCGCCAGCGTCGCGGATGGTGTCGGCCGCGATGACGTCAAGGTCGTGGGTCGTGACGCCGGGCACGATCGCGGCCCGGACGGCGTCCAACGCGGCGGCCACAACCAGGCCAGCGTCGCGCATCTTGGCGATCTCGGCCGGGGTCTTCAGATGGATCATGCGGCGTACTCCTGCGACAAGCGGTTACCCAAACGGCGAAATCGAGCACGGGACCAACACTGGGTGTGCGCGGTCAAGTGTCTCAGGATTCTCGCCATCGTGCCTCGGCCTACGGCGTAGGACTGTCGACTTGGCAGGTCTGACGACTTGCTAGGTCTGTCGACTTGTGTCGGTCGACGCGGTCTACCGCGTGCTGGTCGACACGACTCGTCGGCCGGGGGCGGGTTCCGGTGTCAGCGGTTCCAGTGCCGCAGCGCCGCGACGGCGCGAGCGGTGACGTCCTCAACCGGGCCGGTGGCGTCGATGCCCTCAAGCAGCCCGCGGGCCGCGTAGTACCCGATCAGCGGCGCGGTCTGGTCGGCGTAGACCTCGAGCCGATGCCGGATGGTCTCTTCGCGGTCGTCGTCGCGCTGGAACAACTTGCCGCCGCAGTGGTCGCAGATCCCCTCGAGCGCGGGCGGGTCGAACAGCACGTGCCAGACATGCGCGCACTCCCGGCAGGTGCGCCGTCCGGACAACCGTCGAACGACTTCGTCGTCGTCGACGACGAGTTCGAGGACGACGGACAG
>JAICYF010000195.1 GCA_025934355.1 Acidothermaceae bacterium | reverse complement strand
CAGGGGGTGTTTCTCTTTCGCCATGATCGTTCCTGTCCCTGGGTGTTGCCTGGTCTTGGTTTATACCTTCTACCTATATCGGCTGGGGTGGGCGGCCGGTTACTTGGGCCGCCCCCACCGCGGCCTCATAAGTGGCGCGACAGCGAGCGCCGCGCGTTCAGGAGCTGACGATCAAGAATCGGCCAACGCCTGATCGACGGCAGCCTCGATGTGCAGTCGTGTCGTTGGAAAGAGCGGCACGTCCGCGTCGTCCGAACTCAAGAGAAGCTCAAGCTCGGTGCAACCGAGGATCACTCCCTGCGCGCCCCGCTCGACAAGGCGAGTGATGACGCCGACAAACGCCTCGCGTGACTCATCGCGGATGACGCCATGGCACAACTCGTCAAAGATGACGCGATGCACGAGCGCGCGTTCGTCGTCGTCCGGTGTCACTACGTCGAGCCCGGACGACGCGAGGCGGTCGCGATAGAACGACTGCTCCATCGTGAAGGCGGTTCCGAGGAGTCCGATCGTTGACAGCCCGGCGTTGCGGATCGCGGCTGCGGTGACGTCGACGACATGCAGCACCGGGATGGAAACCGCATCCGCGATCTGGTCGTAGACCCTGTGCATCGTGTTTGTGCAGATGAGCAGCAGGTCGGCGCCGCCGGCCTCGATGTCCTTCGCCGCGGAAGCGAGCAGCGCGCCGGCGTCGTCCCACCGGTCGTCCTTTTGCATGCGCTCGATGGTCGCGAAGTCAACTGAGTAGAGCAGGCATTGCGCCGAGTGAAAGCCGCCGAGTCGCGCGGCCACCAGCTCATTGGCGAGCCGGTAATACTGCGTGGTGCTCTGCCAACTCATTCCGCCGAGCAGTCCGATCGTCTTCATGCGTTGACGGTATCGGGCTCAGCGTCGTCTGAGGGAGCTTGGCGTGTTCACCTTTGTCGGCTCGAGCACCAGAATGACGCGGCCCTGCGGACCGATAGGGCTTTGGTAATCGGTGCCAACGTACTTGCGCGACAGCTCGTCAATGTGATCGCGGGCCTGCTGCCCGCCGATGGTGTCGATGACCCGGCCGCGGATCTCCGCCCAGTCCCACGGGTCGTCGGCGGAGTGGATGAGCACGGTCATCCGATCGTCGCGTTTGATGTTCTTCGCGCGCTGCCGCTGGGGCTCGGTGTTGACCAGGATGTGCTCGCCGTCGGTGTCGATCCACGTCAACTGCGCCTGCGGCTGACCGTCGGGCATCAGCGTCACCACGCTGGCCAGGTTCTTGCCTTTCGCGAGCCGCACCGCGTCCTTCTCGAGCGCCATTTATGAGCCTCCGTCGACCTTTGCTGCTGTCGATCATTGACAACCGGACGGCGGGCGGCGTTCTTCCCGACGAGGAAGCGCCTCAAGACCGGTGCGGTAATGTGGCGACGCCCGAACTGCAAACCTTTTCATCAGACGCCGGAGCGCCCATGAAGTCGACCTCGCTGGCAGAGCGCCTCACCGTTTTGCGGGTGGTGCCGGTGGTGGTGCTCGGCAGCGCGTCGGACGCCGCGCCGCTCGCCGACGCGTTGGTCCGCGGTGGAATCGGCTGCATGGAGATCACGTTTCGCACCGCGGCAGCCGCCGACGCGATCGCTTCGGTGGCGAGCCGGGACGACGTGTGGGTGGGGGCTGGCACGGTGACGTCGGCCGCTCACGCCACCATCGCGATTGACGTCGGGGCGCGGTTCGTCGTGTCGCCCGGGTTTGCCGATGACGTCGCCGCCGTGTGCCGTACGCGGGCGATCCCGTATCTGCCGGGCGTCGCGACAGCGACCGAGGTCATGCGTGCGCGGGCGGCGGGTTTCGACGTCCTGAAGCTGTTTCCAGCCGAGGCCATTGGCGGGTTGCGCATGTTGAAAGCGCTCGCGGCGCCGTTTCCTGACGTCCGGTTCGTGCCGACAGGAGGCATCGACGAGGCGCTCGCGGCCGACTACCTTGCGCACCCTGCGGTCATGGCCGTGGGCGGGAGTTGGATGGTGCCGGGTGCCGCGATCGGCGCCGGGGAGTGGGCGACGATCGAGGAATTGGCGCGTGGCGCCGCGAAACTTCGGGTGATGCGAGGAGTTGCAAGTGACTGACGGGCTGCGCGTGAAACCCGCCGCTGACTGCCGTTACGACCTAGTCTCCCTCGGCGAGGTCATGCTTCGGCTCGACCCCGGAGAGGGCCGCGTGCGCAACGCGCGCGAGTTTCGGGTGTGGGAGGGCGGCGGCGAGTACAACGTCGCACGCGGACTTCGCCGGTGCTTCGGCATGCGCAGCGCGATCGTCACCGCACTTGCCGACAACGACGTCGGGCGTCTGGTTGAAGACCTCATGTTGCAAGGCGGCGTCGACCTCGAGTTCGTCAAGTGGGTCCCCTACGACGGCGTCGGCCGTTCGGTGCGCAACGGGTTGAACTTCACCGAGCGCGGCTTCGGTTTGCGTGGCGCCATCGGCATTTCTGACCGTGGACACACTGCGGCGTCACAACTAAAGCCGGACGACGTGGACTGGGAGCGCTTGTTCGGTGAGTTGGGCGTGCGGTGGTTTCACTCCGGGGGAATTTACGCTGGCCTGTCGTCGACCACGCCGGATGTTCTCAAGGCCGCGATGTCGGCGGCTCGCAAACACGGCACGGTCATCTCATACGACCTGAACTACCGGCCCAGTTTATGGAAAGCGGTCGGCGGCCAAGCCCGCGCCCAGGAGGTGAACAAGCGGCTCGCCTCCTACGTCGACGTGATGATCGGAAACGAGGAAGACTTCACTGCGTGCCTCGGATTGGCAGTTCCTGGCGCAGACGAGCATCTCAATGTGCTGCCGGTCGAGGGCTTCAAGTCGATGATCTCGGCTGCGGCGACGGCGTTTCCCAGCTTCAAGGTCATCGCCACGACATTACGTACGGTGAAGACCGCGACCCGGAACGACTGGGGCGGCATCGCGTGGTCGGCGGGCGAGGGTTTCGCCGAGGCGACGACTCGCGCCGACGCGGAAATCCTCGACCGGGTCGGCGGCGGCGACTCATTCGCGTCCGGGCTGATTTACGGCCTGCTAAAAGGAATGCCGCTATCCCTCGCTGTCGAGTACGGCGCCGCGCACGGCGCGCTCGCGATGACCACCGCGGGCGACACCACCACCGCGCGGTTGTCGGAAGTTGAGGCGCTGGTCAAAGGCGCAGGCGCGCGCGTCCAACGCTGACGCCGGGACGGGTTGCGGTCGCGTTTGGCGTCCCCCCAAGTAAGGCGACCGCAACCCGCCGTTCGCGAATGCTCGACCTCGGACCGGCTAGCGGGTGGTGACCGAGAGTTCCTCGCGCTCATTGAGTTCGGCAACCGCTTCGACCGAGACCATCGCGATCCGCACCGCGTAACGAGCGACGGCATTTTCCACTGGGCCGCCGGGGTTCTTGAGCTTCCGCTCAAGCGCGGCGAGCTCGTTAAGGGCGACCTCGATCTCCGTGAACTTGGGCATCTGATCCTCCTTCGGATCGACCAGGCGAACGCTCGCCTGGTCTGTCCAAAAGAGCCGGAGGGTCTCGCCTTGATACATACGTCCCGATCGGAGACGCCCGCGGGGACCGCAGAGACTCGGCGAGACCCGCGAAGACCCGCGGAGACCCGCAGAGACCGGCGAGGCCGACGCCGCGTTATCGAGCTGTCGGCAGAGTGGGCAGCTCGCTGACGGCCTTCTTGTGCGGGATCTTCGCGAAGTAACCCGCGCCGAAGTAGAGGCACTCGAGGATGTACCAGAACTGGCCCATGTCGGTGATCCGCAAGACGCCCGCGTCGCTCAAAGCCTTGCGGGTGGGGATCTTCGTGAAATAGCCGACGCCGAAGTAGACGCACAAGAGCGCGTACCAGAACTTCTCGGCGCCTGTGCGGGTGACGAGGCTGGCTTCATTGAGGGCCTTCTTAACCGGCACCTTCGCGAAATAGCCGGCGCCGAAAAGCACGCAAAGCACGGCGTACCAGAAATTCTCCGCGCCGGTCATTTCGGTCAGGCCGGCCTCTTTCAAGGCCTTCTTCGTGGGCACTTTCGCGAGGTAGCCCATGCCGAAATAGATGCATTGCAGCACGTACCAGAAGGTCTCGGCGCCGGTCAGCTGGAGACGGCGTGACGTTGGCGGCGTGTATTGCGGAGGCACGCCGTAGCCGGCGTACGGCGGTGGCGGACCTGGTGGTTGCGCAGGCACGCCGTAGGGGTTGGCGTCTGTGCTTGGCGCGGTGCCGTTGGACGCATTCTCAGGTCCGGGTGTCTCGCTCATCTCGTTCCTCCCGCAGACGGTTAAAGCGATGCGGTCGTATGGTGGCAGCGCAGGGCCTGCCGTGCAATGGCACGGACGAACTGCTTTCAGCGGGCGTCGGAGCGGAAGCGAAGAGGATGTCGGCCACGTGACTCGCATCGAGCGATGGCTTCGGGAGCGGTTGAATCCGTGGTCGACGGGCATCACCGGCCGATGGCACGGGGAGCGGCGTGGTCCGGGATCTGCGGGTTCTTCGTTCACGACCCCGCGATCCGACCGGCCAACACTGACCCTCGTCCGACTCGAACCGTCGCCGGGCAGCTGGCAGGTGCCGGCAGGGGAGCGTCCGGGCTGGTCATGGGTGCCGCCGCAGGGCGCTCGCCCGATGGTGCGCCGGATGCCCATGTGGGCGCGGCTTTGGTACATGGCGCCGCTTGTCGACCGGTACGCCTACGAGTGGATGTGGTGGCACGGCTATTGGGGTGTCCCGGTCGACCCGCAAGACCCTTCGCCGGACGGCGGAGTCCGCGAACCTCGCCGTCCGAAGGGCCCTCAACGCGATTTCACCGCGCGGATGGACTCGCCAACCTGAATGGATGTCGCCCTGCTGTGCGCACATGCGGTTGACGTCGTGACGGCCGCCAACCTTCATGTGGAGGCCAGGCGGCCTGGCAGACGCCACAGCGTGGCCCGGTAGTCTTGGGACTGCCCATCGGCGATCGGCTGTTCGCATCAGTCGCCTCGCCATTCTCGGCGCTCACCCGCCGGGGCCGTTAGCTCAACTGGCAGAGCAGCGGACTTTTAATCCGCGGGTTCCGGGTTCGACCCCCGGGCGGCCCACCCTTCGCGTTGTATTGCTTCGGGTGATGCCCGACGTTTCGTGGTCGGTTGATTCCCGACAGGTGTTCGGGTGAGCCCCGACACGTGTTCGGTTGATGT